>NZ_JBHVJC010000003.1:0-290476 GCF_042799315.1 Streptomyces sp. NPDC057702
TATAGAGAGACTCCACATCCCAACCCCGATTGCCCGGAAAATCGGACACCGCATCCCGACCCTCCACCACCAACCGCCACAACCCCTCCGGCGACGTCACGCCGCCGGGGTAGCGGCAGCTCATGCCGACGATCGCGATGGGCTCGTCGGTGGCGGCCGTGTGGGTGGTCACTGTTCGGGTCTCGGCGTCGCCGAGCAGGGTGGAGCGCAGGTGGCCCGCGAGGACCAGGGGGGTCGGGTAGTCGAAGATCAGGGTGGCGGGCAGGCGCAGGCCGCTCGCCGCGTCGAGCCGGTTGCGCAGTTCGACCGCTGTGAGCGAGTCGAAGCCGAGTTCGCCGAAGGCGCGCTCCGGCTCCACCTCCGCGGCGGACGCGTGGCCGAGTACGGCGGCGACGGAGGTACGGACGAGGTCAAGGAGCAGTGGCAGGCGCTCGTCCGCCGGCAGGTCGGCGAGCCGGACGGCCAGACCGCCGTCGCCGCGCGTCGTCTTCGCCGCCTCGGGTCGTGTCGTGCGCACGAGGGAGCGCAGGAGGGCGGGGACGGATTCGGGGTGGGCGCGCAGCGGGGCGAGGTCCAGTCGCATGGGTACGGCCACGGCTGACGGCAGGGCGATGGCGGCGTCGAAGAGGCGCAACCCCTCCTCGGTGGACAGTCCGGTGACGCCGCCCCGTGCGAGGCGGCCACGGTCGGTCTCGGCCAGCTCGTCGGTCATGCCACTGGCGTCGGCCCACAGGCCCCAGGCCAGCGAGGTAGCCGGCAGACCCTGCGCACGCCGATGCTGCGCCAACGCATCCAAAAACGCGTTAGCCGCCGCGTAATTACCCTGCCCAGCATTACCAAACGTCCCCGCAGCCGACGAGAACAACACAAACGCCGACAGATCCAACCCACGCGTCAACTCATGCAAACCCCACGCCGCATCCACCTTCGCACCAAAAACTGCATCAACCCGCGCCGGCGACAAAGACTCCACCACACCGTCATCCAACACACCCGCCACATGCACCACAGCCGACACCACATACTCAGCCAACAACTCCGCCAACGCACCCCGATCCGAAACATCACACGCCACCACAACAACCCGCGCACCCAACTCCGTCAACTCATCACCCAACAAACCCACATCACCACCACGACTGACCAACACCAAATCCCGCACACCATGACGCACCACCAAATGCCGCGCCACCACACCACCCAACACCCCACTCGCACCCGTCACCAACACCGAACTCCCCGGCCCAAAAGACGGGGTCGCGGTCTCGGTGGGGCGGGCGCGTACGAGCCTGGGGGCGAGGAGTTCGCCCGCTCGGAGGGCGAGTTGGGGTTCGTCGGTGGTGGCGGCGCTCGCCAGGGTGGCGGGGGTGGTCATCGCCCGGTCGGCGTCGACGAGGACGAAGCGTCCGGGGTGCTCGGCCTGTGCCGCGCGGACCAGGCCCCAGACGGGGGCGTTGGACAGGTCGGTGACGTCCTCGTCGGGCCGTGCGGCCACGGCGCCGTCGGTGACGAGGACCAGGCGGCTCGCTGCGAAACGGTCGTCGGCGAGCCAGCCCTGGATCAGTTCGAGGGCCGTGTACGTCGCCTGGGCGGGGCTCGCGGCCGGGGGCAGGAGGGCGAGGACCAGGTTCGGCACGTCGCCTTCGCCGTGGGCCAGGTCGGCCAGGCCCAGGTGGGTGTGGGTCGGGTCGGTGGACTCCGACTGGCCAGAGCCCTGTCCCAGGACGGCCCAGTCGGTCGGGGGCGTGGAGGCGGGTTGGACGCGGGTCCAGTCGATCCGGAAGAGGGAGTCCAGCCGCTCGCCGGCCAACCCGTCCGCCGCCAGCGGGCGCAGCGAGAGGGCCTCGACGGAGGCGACGGGGGCGCCGGCGGTGTCGGTCAGGGTGATCGCGACGCCCGAGGTGCCCGCCGGGGACAGTCGCCCGCGCAGTGTGGTCGCGCCGCTGCTGTACAGGCGCACTCCGCGCCAGGAGTAGGGCAGGTGCAGTCGCTCGGTGTCGGCGACGAAGGTGCCGAGGCCGATGGCGTGCAGCGCGGAGTCGAGGAGGGCGGGGTGGATTCCGAAGGAGGCCGCGTCGTCCGTGTCGGGCAGCTCGATCTCGACGTACACGTCGTCGGCGTGACGCCAGGCGGCGCGTAGGCCCCGGAAGGTGGGGCCGTAGCCGAGTCCGGAGGCGGCGAGGGTGTCGTAGCGGTCCTCGATGTCGACGGGCTGGGCGCCGGCGGGGGGCCAGGTGTGGTCGGTGGTGGCCGGGGTGGGTTCGGCGGTGCCGAGTGTGCCGACGGCGTGCCGGGTCCAGGGTTCGTCGTCGGGGGCGTCGTCGGCGCGCGAGTAGGCGCTCAGGGCGCGGCGCCCGTTCGCGTCGGGCGCGCCGACGGACACCTGGAGTCGTACGGCACCGTCCGCCGGTAGCACCAGCGGCGCCGCCAGGGTCAGCTCCTCGACGTGGTCGAGGCCGACCTGGTCGCCCGCCCGGATGGCCAGTTCCACCAGTGCGGCGCCGGGCACCAGGACCACGCCGGAGACGGTGTGGTCGGCCAGCCACGGGTGGGTGGCCAGCGAGAGCCGGCCGGTGAGGAGGGCGCCCTCCTCGTCGGCCAGGGTGACCGCGGCGCCGAGTAGCGGGTGGTCGGCGGGGCGCAGGCCCATCGCGGCGACGTCACCCGCGTACGCGCCGGCGTCCAGCCAGTACCGGGCGCGCTGGAAGGGGTAGGTGGGCAGGTCGGTCCGCTGGGCGCCACGGCCGGCGAAGACGGCCTGCCAGTCGAGGGTGACGCCCCGCACGTGCAGGGTGGCGATCGCCGTGGTGAGGGTGGTGCCCTCGGGGCGGTTGGCGCGTGTGGCGGCCACCAGGTGGGCACCCTGGTCGACGCAGTCGCGGCCGGCGGCGGTGAGTACCGCGTCGGGGCCCAGCTCCAGGAAGTGGGTGACACCCAGTTCGCGCAGGCCGCGCATGGCGTCGAGGAACCGTACGCTCTCGCGGACGTGGCGTACCCAGTGTTCCGGGTCGCGGGCCTGGGTGGGGGTCAGGACGGCGCCGGTCAGGGTGGAGACGATGGGGATGGTCGGCGCGTGGTAGGTGACGGTGCGGGCGACGGCGCGGAAGTCGCTGAGGGCGGCGTCGACGTGGGGTGAGTGGAAGGCGTGGCTGACCCGCAGGTAGCGGGTCTTGCCGCCGCGTTCGCGCCATGCGCTGTCGAGGGTGGCGACCGCGTCGGCGTCGCCGGCGACGACGGTGGATTCGGGACCGTTGACGGCCGCGATGTCGACCACGCCACCGTGCTCGGCGATCAGGCCGCGCACGGTGGTCTCGTCGGCGCGCAGCGAGAGCATCGCGCCGCCCTCGGGCAGGGCGCCCATCAGCCTGCCGCGGGCGGCGACCAGGCTGCCCGCGTCGGCCAGCGAGAGGACGCCCGCCGCGTGGGCCGCCGCCAGTTCGCCGATGGAGTGGCCCGCGAGGAACTGGGGCGTCAGCCCCCAGGCTGTGACGAGGCGGAAGAGGGCCACCTCGATGGCGAACAGCGCGGGCTGGGTGTAGGTGGTGTGGTCGAGCAGGGTGGCTGTTTCGGTGTCGGGCTCGGCGAAGAGCACGTCACGCAGCGGGCGGTCCAGGTGGGGGTCGAGGCTGGCACAGGCCTCGTCCAGGGCTCGTGCGAAGACGGGGTACTCCCGGTAGAGCTCGCGGCCCATGCCCACGCGTTGGCTGCCCTGCCCGCTGAAGAGGAAGGCGAGCTTGCCTCGGCTGCCCACGGTGCCGCGTACGAGGGTGGCCGCTTCGCCGTCGGCGGCCAGGGCCTCCAGGCCGGCCAGGAGTTCCGCGCGGTCGGTGGCGACGACGGCGGCGCGGTGTTCGAGGGCGGTGCGGGTGAGGGCCAGCGCGTGGCCGACGTCCACCGGCGAGGGGGTCGCCGTGCCGTCGGCGCGGGTGAGGTGGGCTCGCAGGGTGGCGGCGCGTTGGCGTAGCGCGGCGGGGTCGTTGCCGGACAGCACCCAGGCCACCGCCTCGGCGTGGACCGGCTCGGCGGGCTCGGCGGGCCCGCTCTGGTCGTCGTCGGGGTCCTCGACGGGGGCCTGTTCGAGGATGACGTGGGCGTTGGTGCCGCTGATGCCGAACGACGACACGGCCGACCTGCGGGGTTGCTCGGCCGCCGGCCACGACCTGGTCTCGGTGAGGAGTTCGACCTCGCCGGCGGCCCAGTCGACGTGCCGGGAGCGTTCACCGACGTGCAGGGTGGGCGGCAGGACGCCGTGTCGCATGGCCATGGCCATCTTGATGACGCCGGCGACACCGGCGGCGGCCTGGGTGTGTCCGATGTTGGACTTGACCGATCCCAGCCACAGGGGCTGGTCGGCCGCGCGGTCCTGGCCGTAGGTGGCGAGCAGGGCCTGGGCCTCGATCGGGTCACCCAGGGTGGTGCCGGTGCCGTGCGCCTCGACCGCGTCCACATCGGCGGGCTCAAGGCCCGCGCTGGCCAGGGCCTGGCGGATCACCCGCTGCTGGGAGGGACCGTTGGGCGCGGTCAGGCCGTTGGAGGCACCATCCTGGTTGACGGCCGAACCACGGACGACGGCCAGTACCCGGTGTCCGTTGCGACGGGCGTCGGAGAGGCGCTCCAGGAGCAGCATGCCCGCGCCCTCGCCCCAGCCGGTGCCGTCGGCGTCGTCGGAGAAGGACTTGCACCGGCCGTCGGCGGCCAGTCCGCGCTGTCGGCTGAAGCCGATGAACGTGTCCGGGGTGGCCATCACGGTGACGCCGCCCGCCAGCGCCAGCGAGCACTCGCCCGAGCGTAGCGCCTGCGCGGCCAGGTGCAGGGTGACCAGGGAGGACGAGCAGGCGGTGTCGACCGTGACGGCGGGGCCCTCCAGCGCGAAGGTATACGAGACGCGGCCGGAGGCGACGCTGCCGAAGCTGCCGGTGCCCAGGAAACCGTCCAGGCCCTCGGGGACGGACCGCAGCCGTGACACGTAGTCGTGGTACATCACCCCGGCGAACACGCCGGTGCGGCTGCCGCGCAGCGTGGCCGCGTCGATGCCGGCCCGCTCGAACGCCTCCCAGGAGGTTTCCAGGAGCAGCCGCTGCTGGGGGTCCATCGCCAGCGCCTCACGCGGCGAGATCCCGAACACGCCGGGGTCGAAGTCGGCCGCGTCGTGCAGGAACCCACCCTCGGTCCGGAACTCGCGCTCGGGGTCCTCCGGGTCGGCGAGTTCGACGTCGGCCCAGCCCCGGTCGGTGGGGAAGGGTGTGACGCCGTCGCGGCCGGCCGCGACGAGCTCCCACAGGTCCTCGGGTGAGCGCACGCCGCCGGGGTAGCGACAGCTCATCCCGATGATCGCGATCGGCTCGTGCTCGCCCGTCTCGACCTCGCGCAGCCGCCGCTTCGTCTCACGCAGGTCGGCGGTGACCCGCTTCAGGAAGTAGCGGAGCTTGTCCTCGTTGTGCATGGTGTTTCTACTCCAGGGAACGTCGAGCCGGGGAACGTCGAGCGAGTGGGATGGCCGGGCGGGCGGGTCAGGAGATGCCGAACTCCTTGCCGAGCAGTTCGAAGACCTCGTCGTCGGTCGCGTCGTCGAGGTCGTCGGCCGCCTGGGGGACGTCGGCGCGGCTGTCGCGCCAGGCGGTCAGCAGCGCCGACAGGCGCGTGCCGACCTGGTCGTCCTCGTCGTCGCCTGGCTTGATCGCGGCCAGGCTGGCTTCGATGCGGTTCAGCTCCGCCAGCAGCGGGGCCACTCCGAGAGGCTCGTCGACGACGAGCCCGTCCGCGATGTAGCCGACCAGGTCGAGCGGGGTCGGGTAGTCGAAGACGAGGGTGGCCGGCAGCCGCAGCCCGGTGGCGGCGTTGAGACGGTTACGCAGGTCGATGGCGGTCAGCGAGTCGAAGCCCAGCTCGGTGAACGCGCGCCGCTCGTCGACCGCCTCCGGGCCGGCGAAGGCCAGTACGGCCGCGACGTGCGTGCACACCAGGTCCACCAGGGCCGAGGTGCGCTCGGTCGGTGGCAGCGCCGCCAGCCTCTCCCGCAGCGCGGTGGCGGGGTCGGCGCCGCTTTCGGCGGCCCTGCGGGTCGTCGTTCGCACCAGGCTGCCGAACACGGTTGGCACGGCCGGCAGTTCGCGTACGGCTCGCAGGTCGAGCCGCATCGGTACGACGACGGGGTCGGCGCCGACGGCCACCGCGTCGAAGAGCTCCAGCCCCTCTTCGGTGGACAGGCCCACGGCCCCGGTCTCGGCCATCCGGGCGCCCATGCCGTCCTCGCCGACCCACAGGCCCCAGGCCAGCGAGGTGGCGGGCAGGCCCTGGGCGCGCCGGTGGTGGGCGAGCGCGTCGAGGAAGGCGTTGGCCGCCGCGTAGTTGCCCTGGCCGGGATTGCCCAGGGTGCCGGCCGCCGAGGAGAACAGGACGAAGGCCGACAGGTTCAGGTCGCGGGTCAGCTCGTGCAGGTGCCAGGCCGCGTCGACCTTGGGCCGGAAGACCGTGTCCACCCGCTCGGGCGTCAGCGATCCGATCACCCCGTCGTCCAGGACGCCGGCCGCGTGGACGACGGCGGTCACCGGATGCGCGGCGAGCAGGGCCGCCACCGCGTCCCGGTCCGCCACGTCACAGGCGACCACGGCGACCTCGGCACCCAGGGCCGTCAACTCCTCGCGCAGCGTCCCGACCTGGCCGCGCCGGCTGGCCAGCACCAGGCCGCGTACGCCGTGCCGCTCGATCAGGTGGCGTGCCACCAGGCCGCCGAGCTTGCCGCTCGCGCCGGTCACCAGCACCGGCCCGGCGCCGAAGCCCGCTCCTTCCGTCTCCGCGGGGCGGGTGCGTACCAGCCGCGACACGAAGGGTTCCCCGTCGCGCACGGCGAGTTCGGGTTCCGCGCTGGCGATGGCGGGCTTCCAGCCGTCCTCGTCGTCGACGTCCACCAGGACCAGGCGGCCCGGGTTCTCCGCGCGCGCCGTGCGCACCAGACCCCACGCGGCGGCCGACGCCAGGTCCGGCGCGTCGTCCTCGGCGCCGACCAGGACGGCGCCCCGGGTCACCACCACCAGCCGCGCGTCGGCGGTGCGCTCGTCGGCCAGCCAGCCCCGCACGAGCTCCAGGGTGGCGTGCACGTGTCGACGTACCGCGTCCGCGTCGGGGCCGCCGGTGTGTACGCAGCGCACCACGACGTTCTCCGGCAGGCTCTCCCCCGCCTCCAGCGCGGCGCGTACGGCCGCCCAGTCGGCGAACTCTCCTACCGCGCCAGCGACCACGGCGGGAGCGGGGGCGGGCACCCAGTCGAGGCGGAACAGCGACTCGTACCGCCGAGCCGAAGCCAGCGAGTCCGCCGACACCTCCCGCACCACCAGCGAGTCGATGGAGGCCACCGGAGCGCCCGCCCCGTCGGCCACCACGAACGACACCCCGTCCGACCCGGACGGCGACAGCCGCACCCGCAACATCCGCGCACCCGAGGCGTGCAACCGCACACCCGACCAGGAGAACGGCAGTCGACCCGGCGCGTCGGCGGCGCCCATCAGCCCGATGGCGTGCAGGGACGCGTCCAGGAGCGCCGGGTGCAGGCCGAAGCCATCCACCTCGGCCCCGTCCGGAAGGGCCACCTCGGCGAAGACCTCGTCACCCTGACGCCACGCCGCACGCAACCCCTGGAACAACGGCCCATAACCGAAGCCACCATCAGCCATCCGATCGTAGAACCCCGCCAGGTCCACCACCTCCGCCCCCACCGGCGGCCACACACCGAGTTCCGCGGGAACGTCACCCTCGCCAGCCAGCACACCGCTGGCGTGCCGCACCCACGAGTCGCTGTTCTCGTCCCGCGCGTGGACGGTCAGCGCGCATCGGCCCGACGCGTCCGGCGCGCCGACGCGCACCTGGACCTGTACACCGCCACGCTCGGAGAGCACCAGCGGCACCTCCAGCGTCAGTTCCTCAACGCAGGCACATCCGACCTGGTCACCGGCCCGTACGGCCAGCTCGACGAAGGCCGTCCCGGGCAGCAACACCGAACCCCGAATGGTGTGTTCGGCCAGCCACGGGTGGGTGGACAGCGACAGCCGACCGGTGAACAGGGTGGCTTCCTCGTCCGCGAGGACGACCGCCGCGCCCAGCAGCGGGTGGTCGGCGGAGCCGAGCCCGAGCCCGGTCGCGTCGGCGGCGGGGCGCGCGCTCGCGTCGGGCCAGAACCGCTGGTACTGGAAGGCGTACGTCGGCAGGTCCAGGTCGTAGCCGTGGCCGGCGTAGTAGGTGGCCCAGTCGACGGGCACGCCCCGGACGTGGAGTTCGGCGAGCGCGGTCAGTACGGCGCCGTCCTCCGCGCGGTCGGCGCGCAACGCCGGCACGAAGGCCGCGTCCGGCAGGGTCTCCTGCCCCAGGGCCGACAGCACGCCGCCGGGCCCGATCTCGACGAGCACGTCCGCGCCCGTCTCACGCACGGCGTCGGCGAAGCGTACGGACTCGCGTACGTGCCGCACCCAGTAGTCAGCCGAGTTCAACTCTTCAGCCGAAGCCGGCTGACCGGTCAGCGTCGAGACGATCGGGATGGTGGGAGCCGCGTACGACACGCTCTCCAGAACCCGGCGGAACTCCTCCAACATCGGGTCCATCAACGGCGAGTGGAACGCGTGACTGACGCGCAGGCGCGACACCTTACGCCCAGCCTCGCGCCACCGCTCCCCCACCGCCTCAGCCTGGGCGGCGTCACCCGAGACCACCACCGAGGACGGTCCGTTGACCGCCGCGATCCCCACACCCTCCGGCAGCCCACCTTCCGCGACCTCAGACTCAGACGCCTGGATGGCCACCATCGCCCCGCCAGCCGGCAACGCCTGCATCAACCCAGCACGAGCCGAGACAACCTTGGCAGCATCCGACAGGGACCACACACCAGCCACGTGCGCGGCAGCCAACTCACCAATCGAATGCCCAGCCAACACGTCAGGACGCACACCCCAGGACTCCAGCAACCGGAACAACGCCACCTCAACCGCGAACAACGCCGGCTGCGTCACACCCGTCTCACTCAACGCCTCCGCGTCCTGGCCCCACAACACCTCCCGCACACGCGGGTCAAACTCACCCGACACCGCGTCCAGCGCGTCAGCGAACACCGGGAAACGCGCCGCCAGCTCACGACCCATCCCCAACCGTTGCGCACCCTGACCCGAGAAGAGGAAGGCAAGCCGGTGCTCGGCGGCGACGCCGCGTACGTTCCGGCCGCTCGGCTGGCCCTCGACGGCGTCGGTGAGTCCGGCCAGCAGCTCGGCCGTGTCCCGGCCGACGACGACCAGTCGGTGCTCGAACCCGGCCCGCGAGGTGGCCAGCGCGCGGGCGACGACCGCCGGATCGAGGTCGGGCCGGGCGGCCAGGTGGTCACGCAGCCGGAGCGCCTGTGCGTGCAAGGCGCCCTCCGTGCGACCGGAG
Organism: Streptomyces sp. NPDC057702; assembly: GCF_042799315.1. Lineage (NCBI taxonomy): Bacteria > Bacillati > Actinomycetota > Actinomycetes > Kitasatosporales > Streptomycetaceae > Streptomyces > Streptomyces sp. NPDC057702. The sequence continues at coordinate 9,409 of NZ_JBHVJC010000003.1, forward strand.
ACCAGCCAGGGGCCGAGCGGCGGCACGGGAGATCGCGGCCCGTCCGTGTCGGCGGCGGACTCGATGATGACGTGCGCGTTGGTACCGCTGAAGCCGAAGGACGACACACCCGCGCGTCGGGGGCGGTCCGCTCCGGGCCACGGTCGCGCCTCGGTGAGCAGGTCCACGGCGCCCGCGGACCAGTCCACGTTCGACGAGGGCTCGCCCACGTGCAGCGTCTTGGGCAGCACACCCTGGCGCAGTGCCATGACCATCTTGATGACGCCACCCACGCCGGCGGCGGCCTGGGTGTGTCCGATGTTGGACTTGAGCGAACCCAGCCACAGCGGCTGGTCGGCCGCGCGGTCCTGGCCGTAGGTGGCGAGCAGGGCCTGGGCCTCGATCGGGTCACCCAGGGTGGTGCCGGTGCCGTGCGCCTCGACCGCGTCCACGTCGGCGGGGGTCAGGCCCGCGCTGGCCAGGGCCTGGCGGATCACCCGCTGCTGGGAGGGACCGTTGGGCGCGGTCAGACCGTTGGACGCGCCGTCCTGGTTGACAGCCGAGCCACGCACGACGGCGAGCACCTGGTGCCCGTTGCGTCGCGCGTCGGACAGCCGCTCCAGTACGAGCATGCCCACGCCCTCGCCCCAGCCGGTGCCGTCGGCGTCGTCGGAGAACGAGCGGCACCGGCCGTCCGGCGACAGCCCCTGCTGGCGGCTGAAGTCGATGAACGCGGCGGGTGTGGCCATGACGGTCGCACCGCCCGCCAGCGCCAGCGAGCACTCGCCCGAGCGCAGCGCCTGCGCGGCCAGGTGGAGTGCCACCAGCGACGAGGAGCACGCGGTGTCCACGGTCATCGCGGGGCCTTCGAGCCCGAACGTGTAGGACAGCCGGCCGGAGGCGACGCTGCCCGCGTTGCCCGTACCCAGGTAGCCCTCGATGCTCTTCGGCGCGCCGTGCAACTGGGCGGCGTAGTCGTGGTACATCACACCGGCGAACACCCCGGTGGCACTGCCGCGCACCGACCTGGGGTCGATGCCGGCCCGCTCGAACGCCTCCCAGGAGGTTTCCAGGAGCAGCCGGTGTTGCGGGTCCATCGCCAACGCCTCGCGCGGGCTGATGCCGAAGAACTCCGGGTCGAACCGGTCGGCGTCGTGGAGGAAGCCACCCTGACGGGTGTACGAGCTGCCCGCCCGCTCGCCGGTCGGGTCGTACAGCGTCTCCGTGTCCCACCCGCGCTCGGTGGGGAAGGGGGTGATGCCGTCGGCGCCGTCGGCCACCAGCCGCCACAGGTCCTCGGGTGAGCGGACGCCGCCGGGGTAGCGGCAGCTCATGCCGACGATCGCGATCGGCTCGTCCACCGGGGCGACGACCACGGGCGCCGTCGCGACCGCGGTGGAGTCGCCCGCGAACTCGGTGCCGACGAACGCGGCGAGCGCGGCGGGGCTCGGGTAGTCGAAGACCAGGGTCGCGGACAGCCGCAGCCCCGTGGCCAGGTTGAGCCGGTTACGCAGGTCGACGGCGGTCAGCGAGTCGAAGCCCAGCTCGGTGAAGGGTTGGTCGGGTGCGACCGCCTCCGGCCCGGGGTGGCCGAGCACCAGGGCCGCCTGGGTGCGGACGAGGTCGAGAAGCGCCCGCTGGCGCTCGTCGGCCGCCAGCGACGCCAGGCGCTCGCGCAGCGCCACGGCGGGGTCGGCCCCGCCGCCGGCGGCCCTGCGGTGGGTCGTCCGCACCAGGCCGCTGAGTACCGGCGGGATCGCCGGCAGCTCGCGTACGGCTCGCAGGTCGAGCCGCATCGGGACCAGGACGGGGTCGGGGCCGGCGAGCGCGGTGTCGAACAGTGCGACACCCTCCGCGTGGGACAGGCCCCGCGCCGCGGACTGCGCCACCCGGGCGCCCATGCCGTCGGCCCACAGGCCCCACGCGAGCGAGGTGCCGGGCAGACCCTGTGCGTGCCGGCGACGGACCAACCCGTCGAGGAAGGCGTTGGCCGCCGCGTAGTTGGCCTGCCCCGGCGCGCCGAGCGTGCCCGCCACGGAGGAGAACAGCACGAACGCGGACAGGTTCAGGTCGCGGGTCAGCTCGTGCAGGTGCCAGGCCGCGTCGACCTTGGGTGGGAAGACGGTGTCGACCTGGGCCGGGGTGAGCGAGCCGATCGTGGCGTCGGCCAGTACGCCGGCGGTGTGCACGACCGCGGTCACCGGGTACTCGGCCAGCAGCTCGACCAGCGCGTCCCGGTTCGCCACGTCACAGGCGGCGACGGCGACCTCGGCACCTCGCGCGACCAGCTCGTCGCGCAGTTCGGCGGCCCCCTCGGCCGCCATTCCCCGCCGGCTGACCAGGACGAGCCGTCCGACCTGGTGGTGCGTGACCAGGTGCCGGGCGATCAGGCCACCCAGCGCACCGGAGGCACCGGTCACCAGCACCGTACTGTCCGGCCCGAACGCCGGCTCGGCGCCGGCCGCCTCGGCCTCCGGCCGCACCCGGGCCAGCCTGGCCACCCGCGCCTTCCCGTGCCGTACGACGACCTGCGGCTCCCCGGTGGCCAGTGCCGGCTGCCAGCCCTGCTTGGTGTCGGCGTCCACCAGGACGAGTCGGTCGGGGTTCTCCACCTGCGCCGTACGCACCAGGCCCCACACCGCGGCTGCCGCCAGGTTGGGTACGTCGACCTCGGCGCCGACCGCCACGGCACCCCGGGTCACCACCACCAGCCGCGCGTCGGCGGTGCGCGCGTCGGCCAGCCAGTTCCGCACCAGCTCCAGGGTGGCCAGCACCTCCGCGCGTACCGAGGTCACCTCGGTGGAGGGTGTGGCGCCGCAGCGCACCACGACGTTGTCCGGCAGGCTCTCCCCCGCCTCCAGCGCGGCGCGTACGGCCGCCCAGTCGGCGAACTCTCCTACCGCGCCAACCGTCACGGAGGCAGCGGTGGCGGGCACCCAGTCCAGCCGGAACAGCGACTCCCCCGCCTGCCGTGCGACGGTCTCCGAGAGCGGGCGCAGCACCAGCGAGTCGATCGAGGCCACCGGGGCACCCGTCGCGTCGGCGACCGCCAGTGACACCCCGTCCGACCCAGCGGGCGACACCCGTACGCGCAGAGCCGTCGCACCCGAGGCGTGCAACCGCACACCCGACCAGGAGAACGGCAGCCCGCTGGGCGCGTCGGCGGCGCCCATCAGCCCGATGGCGTGCAGGGACGCGTCCAGGAGCGCCGGGTGCAGCCCAAACCCAGCCACCTCGACCTCACCCGGAAGAGCCACCTCGGCGAAGACCTCATCACCCTTACGCCACGCCGCACGCAACCCCCGGAACAACGACCCATAACCAAAACCACCATCAGCCATCCGGTCATAGAACCCCGCCAGATCCACCACCTCAGCCCCCACCGGCGGCCACACACCCAGCTCAGCGGGAACACCACCCTCGCCGGCCAGCACACCACTGGCATGCCGCACCCACAGATCGCTCTCGTCGCCCCGCGCGTGCACCGTCACCGAACGGCGGCCGGCCTCGTCCGCCGCGCCCACCCGCACCTGCACCCGTACGCCGCCGCGCTCGGGCACCACGAGTGGTGCCTCCAGCGTCAGCTCCTCCACGCAGGCGCATCCGACCTGGTCACCGGCTCGTACGGCCAGCTCGACGAAGGCCGTTCCCGGCAGCAACACCGAACCCCGGATGGCGTGGTCGGCCAGCCACGGGTGGGACTCCACCGACAGCCGACCGGTGAAGAGATGCCCGTCGGCGTCGGCGGCGTCCACGACCGCGCCGAGCAGCGGATGCCCGGCCGGGCCCAGCCCCGCCGCGTCCAGATCGCCCGCGCCCACGCCGGTGTCCAGCCAGTAGCGCTCGCGCTGGAAGGCGTAGGTCGGCAGATCAACCCGCCGCGCCCCACTCCCAGCGAAGAACGCCGCCCAGTCCACCGAAACCCCACGCACATGAACCTCAGCCAGAGCCGAGACCAGCGCCAACTCCTCAGAACGGTCCCCCCGCAGCACCGGTACGAAGCCGGCGTCCGGCGCCGTCTCCTGCCCCAGCGCCGAGAGCGTCCCACCCGGGCCCACCTCGACAAAGGTGGCCACACCCTCATCCGCCAACGTCCGCACCGCGTCAGCGAAACGTACGGACTCCCGAACGTGCCGCACCCAGTACGCGGCCGACGTCAACTCTTCAGCCGACGCCCGCCCACCCGTCAACGTCGAGACGATCGGAATCGTCGGCGCCGCGTACGACACACCCTCCAGAACCCGCCGGAACTCCTCCAACATCGGATCCATCAACGGCGAATGGAACGCGTGACTGACCCGCAGCCGCGACACCTTACGGCCCGCCTCGCGCCAACGCTCCCCCACCGCCTCAGCCTGGGCGGCGTCACCCGAGACCACCACCGAGGACGGCCCGTTGACCGCCGCGATGCCCACGCCGTCCGGCAGGCCACCTTCCGCGACCTCAGACTCAGACGCCTGGATGGCCACCATCGCCCCACCGGACGGCAACGCCTGCATCAACCCAGCACGCGCCGACACCACCCGGGCAGCATCCGACAACGACCACACGCCCGACACGTGCGCGGCGGCCAACTCACCGATCGAGTGCCCGGCCAGCACGTCAGGACGTACGCCCCACGACTCCAGCAACCGGAACAACGCCACCTCAACCGCGAACAACGCAGGCTGCGTCACACCCGTCTCACTCAACGCATCGGCGTCCTGGCCAGACAACACCTCCCGCACACGCGGATCGAACTCACCCAACACCGCATCCAGCGCGTCGGCGAACACCGGGAAACGCGCCGCCAGCTCACGCCCCATCCCCAACCGCTGCGCACCCTGACCCGAGAACAGGAAGGCCAGGCCACCGGTGACGACGGAGCCTGTCACCAACCCGGGCATCTCACCGCCGTCCGCCACAGCGGAAAGCCCGGCCGTCATCCGTGCGCGGTCCGTGCCCACCACCACGGCACGCTCACCGAACGTCGACCGTGACGTCGCCAACGAGAACCCGACATCCCAGGTACCGGCACCGGAGTCGCCACCGACCCGCTCACCCAAGCGCGACGCCTGGTCCCGCAACGCCTCCGGGCTCCGCGCCGAGACCACCCACGGCACCACGCCGTCGGCCGGGGCCTGGGTGTGGTCCTCGGCGGGCACGTACTCGATGATGGTGTGCGCGTTGGTGCCGCTGACGCCGAACGACGACACACCCGCGCGGCGTACGCGACCCGTCTCCGGCCAGGCGCGGGCCTCGGTGAGCAGGTCGACGGCGCCGGCGGTCCAGTCCACGTTCGACGAGGGCTCGTCCACGTGCAGGGTGGGCGGCAGGACGCCGTGCCGCATCGCCATGATCATCTTGATGACGCCGGCGACACCGGCCGCCGCCTGGGTGTGACCGATGTTGGACTTGATCGAGCCCAGCCACAACGGCTCACCGGTGCGGTCCTGCCCGTAGGTGGCCAGCAACGCCTGCGCCTCGATGGGGTCACCCAGGGTGGTGCCAGTGCCGTGCGCCTCGACCGCGTCCACATCGGAGGAGGTCAGGCCGGCGCTGGCCAGGGCCTGCCGGATCACCCGCTGCTGAGAGGGACCGTTGGGCGCGGTCAAACCGTTGGACGCACCGTCCTGGTTGACGGCCGAACCACGAATGACCGCGAGGATGGGGTGACCGTTGCGCCGGGCGTCGGACAGCCGCTCCACCAGGAGCATGCCGGCACCCTCGCCCCAGCCGGTGCCGTCGGCACTGTCGGAGAAGGATTTGCACCGACCGTCGGCGGACAGCCCGCGCTGCCGGCTGAAGTCGACGAAGGTGCCGGGAGTGGCCATCACGGCGACACCGCCGGCCAACGCCATCTCGCACTCACCCTGGCGCAACGCCTGGCACGCCCAGTGCAGGGCGACCAGCGACGAGGAGCACGCGGTGTCGACGGTGACGGCCGGGCCCTCCAGGCCCAGCGCGTAGGCGACACGGCCCGAGGCGACGCTGCCGGACCCGCCGGTGCCGAGATAGCCTTCGACGCCGTCCGGGACGGAACGCAGGCGCGACACGTAGTCGTGGTACATCAGGCCGGCGAACACCCCGGTGGCGCTGCCGCGCACCGACTCGGGGTCGATCCCGGCCCGCTCGAACGCCTCCCAGGACGTCTCAAGAAGCAACCGCTGCTGCGGGTCCATCGCCAACGCCTCACGCGGCGAGATCCCGAAGAACCCGGGGTCGAACTGGTCGGCCTCGTGCAGGAAGCCACCCTCGCGGGTGTAGGAGGTGCCCACGTGGTCGGGGTCGGCGTCGTAGAGCGCGTCCAGGTCCCAGCCACGGTTGGTGGGGAACCCGCTGATGGCGTCGACGCCACCCGACACCAGTTGCCACAGCTCCTCGGGTGTGCTCACGCCCCCCGGGTAGCGGCAGCTCATGCCGACGATGGCGATCGGCTCGTCGGTCGCGGCGGCCACGGTCGTACGGGCCGGGGCCGCGACGGCCGGCGCGCCGGCGAGTTCGGCACCGAGGTGGGCGGCGAGCGCGGCGGGGTTCGGGTGGTCGAAGACCAGGGTGGCGGGCAGTCGCAGTTCGGTGGCCGCGTTGAGGTGGTTGCGCAGTTCGACGGAGCTCAGCGAGTCGAAGCCCAGATCCTTGAACGCGCGGTCGGCCGCGACGGCGTGCGCGGAGCTGTGCCCGAGTACGGCGGCGATGTGTCCCAGGACGAGGTCGAGCAGGACCTTGTCCCGCTCGGCCACCGTCAGCCCCACCAGCGACTGTGCCAGCGCGGACTTCGCGGCGGCCCGTTCGACGGCCCGACGCGCGGTGCCCCGCACCAGCCCGCGCAGCAGGTGCGGCACGGGGTGGGAGCGGGCCTGCCGGTGCAGTACGCCCAGATCGAGCGGGATCGGCACCAGTGCGGCGCGCCCCGTCGTACCCGCCGCGTCGAACAGCGCCAGGCCGTCGGTGGAGTCCAACGGCAGCATGCCACCGCTGGTGATGCGTCGTACGTCGGCCTCGTCGAGTTGGCCCGTGATGCCACTGGCCTGCGCCCACAGACCCCAGGCCAGCGAGGTGGCGGGCAGACCCTGGGCGCGCCGGTGCTGGGCCAACGCATCCAGGAACGCGTTGGCCGCCGCGTAGTTACCCTGCCCCGGCCCACCAAACACACCAGCCGCCGAAGAGAACAACACGAACGCCGACAGGTTCAGGTCGCGGGTCAGCTCGTGCAGATGCCACGCGGCATCGACCTTCGGCCCAAACACCCCATCAATACGCTCCGGAGTGAGCGAACCAATCGTGGCATCGTCCAGCACACCAGCCGTATGCACCACAGCCGTCACCGGATACTCAGCCAGCAACCCAGCCACAGCCTCACGATCCGCCACATCACACGCCGCGAAGGTGACCTCAGCACCCAACCCCACCAACTCCGCACCCAACGCCTCGGCACCCTCAGCCGCCCCACCACGACGACTGACCAGCAACAGGCTCCGCACACCACGCTCAACCACCAAATGCCGGGCCACCAACCCACCCAACGTGCCCGTCGCACCAGTCACCAACACCGGACCCACACCAAAACCAGGATCCTCGACCACAGACCGCCCAGCCCGCACCAGACGCGGAACACTCACCACACCAGCCCGCACCGCCAACTGCGGCTCACCCAAAGCCAACGCCCCAGCCAACACCTCAACCGAAGCAACCTCACCATCCAGATCAACCAACACAATTCGACCCGGATTCTCCGACTGCGCCGAACGCACCAAACCCCACACAACAGCCTGCCCCAGACCACACACACCCTCATCGGCCGCTACGGCCACCGCACCACGCGTCACCACCACCAGCCGGGCCGCGTCAGCCCGTTCCTCAGCCAGCCAACCCCGCACGGTACGCAACGCCCAATGCGCCGCCTCGTGTGCGCCAGCCGCCAGGCCGGCCCCGGCGACGGTGCCAGCCGGGCACTCCGCAACGACGAAGTCGGGTGACTCCGTCACAGCCAGTGCCGTCTCCCGCTCGGCCCACTCCACCGACGGCGAGGCGCCCTCGGGCGGAGCAACAGGTGTCCAGTCGACGCCGAACAGCGCGTCGCCGAGCGCGTCGCCGGCGATCTGGTCCGGCGCGGCCGGACGCAGCACCAGCGAGTCGACCGAGGCCACAGGCGATCCGGCACCGTCCGCGACCGCCAACGACACGCCCTCCGACCCCGTGGGCGTCAGACGTACGCGCAGGGCGGTCGCACCCGAGGCGTGCAGGCGTACACCCGACCACGCGAACGGCAGTCGGCCCGGCGCGTCGGGCGCGCCCATCAGGCCGATGGCGTGCAGGGTCGCGTCCAGCAGCGCCGGGTGCAGGCCAAAGCCGTCGGCCTCCGCCGCGTCCGGCAGCGCGACCTCGGCGTACATCTGCTCGCCGGCACGCCACAGGGACCGCAGCCCCTGGAAGGCCGGCCCGTAGCCGAAGCCGCCTTCGGCCATGCGCGCGTAGTAGCCGTCCAGGTCGACGGCCTCGGCGTTCGCCGGTGGCCACTCGACCAGGGAGGTTCCCACCGTGCGGCTGCCCTCGCGCAGCACACCGGTGGCGTGGCGGGTCCACGCGGTCCCGTCGTCGGCCTCACCCGTACTGGAGTGGAACGTCAGCTCGCGCCGGCCCGACGCGTCCGCCGCGCCCACCCACACCTGCACCCGCACCGAACCGGTCTCGGGCAGCACCAGCGGCGCCTCCAGCGTCAACTCCTCCACCAGATCACACCCGACCTGGTCACCAGCCCGCACCGCCAACTCCACGAACGCCGTGCCAGGGAGCAGCGCCGAGCCCATGATCGCGTGGTCGGCGAGCCAGGGGTGGGACTGGAGCGAGAGGCGGCCGGTGAGCAGTACGCCGTCCGTGCCGCCGAGAGCGACGGCCGCCCCCAGCAGCGGGTGGTCAGCCGGACCGAGTCCGGCGGCAGTAACGTCGCCGGTCAGCGGCAGCGCGTCGAGCCAGTAGCGCTCGCGCTGGAAGGCGTACGTGGGCAGGTCGAGCCACCGCGCGGGGTGGTCGCCGTAGAAGGGCCGCCAGTCCACCGGGATGCCCCGCACGTGCAGCTGCCCCACCGCCAGGGTGGCGGCCACGGCCTCCGGGCGCTCGCCACGCAGCACGGGCACGAACACCGCGTCCGGCGCGGACTCCTGCCCCAGCGCCGACAGCGTCCCACCCGGCCCCACCTCGACAAACGTCCCCACACCCTCACCCACGAGAGTGGCCACCGCGTCAGCGAAGCGTACGGACTCGCGCACGTGGCGCACCCAGTACGCGGACGACGTCAACTCTTCAGCCGAAGCCAGCTGACCGGTCAGCGTCGAGACGATCGGGATGGTGGGAGCCGCGTACGCCACGCTCTCCAGAACCCGGCGGAACTCCTCCAACATCGGATCCATCAACGGCGAATGGAACGCGTGACTGACGCGCAGGCGCGACACCTTACGGCCCGCCTCGCGCCACCGCTCCCCCACCGCCTCAGCCTGGGCAGCGTCACCCGAGACCACCACCGACGACGGGCCGTTGACCGCCGCGATCCCCACACCCTCCGGCAGCCCACCTTCCGCGATCTCAGACTCGGACGCCTGGATGGCCACCATCGCGCCGCCAGCCGGCAACGCCTGCATCAACCCAGCACGCGCCGACACCACCCTGACCGCATCCGACAACGACCACACACCCGCCACATGCGCCGCAGCCAACTCACCAATCGAATGCCCAGCCAACACGTCGGGACGCACACCCCACGACTCCAACAACCGGAACAACGCCACCTCAACCGCGAACAACGCAGGCTGCGTCACACCCGTCTCACTCAACGCATCCGCGTCCTGACCCCACAACACCTCACGCACACGCGGGTCAAACTCACCCAACACCGCCTCCAACGCCTCACCGAACACCGGGAAACGAGCAGCCAGCTCACCACCCATCCCCAACCGCTGCGCCCCCTGACCCGAGAACAGGAAGGCCACCTGGTCGGGGTCCTGGGCCAGTCCGGTGGTCGCGGCGGCGGTCGGCTGGCCTTCGGCCAGGGCTGTGAGCGCGGTGAGCAGTTCGGCGTGGTCGGTGCCCACGACGACGGCGCGGTGTTCCAGCGTGGCCCGCGAGCTCAGCAGTGCGCGGCCCACCTCCGCCACGCCTGCCTGTGTCGCACCCGTGGCTGGTGTGCCGGCCACGAAGGAACTGAGGCGTGCGGCCTGCTCTCGCAGCGCCTCCGGGCTGCGGGCCGACAGCAGCCACGGGACCGGGCCACCGCTCGCCGGCTCCGGGGTGTGGTTCGGGCCCTGGGTGTCCCGGGGCTCGGTCGCGGGTGCCTGCTCGACGATGACGTGCGCGTTGGTGCCGCTCACACCGAACGACGAGACGCCCGCCCGCCACGGCTGGTCCACCTCCGGCCAGGGCCGGGACTCCGTCAACAGCTCCACAGCACCAGCCGACCAGTCCACGTGGGACGACGGCTCATCCACATGCAGAGTGCGCGGCAACACACCGTGGCGCATCGACATCACCATCTTGATCACACCCGCCACACCAGCAGCAGCCTGCGTATGACCAATATTCGACTTCACCGAACCCAACCACAACGGACGGTCAGCCGCACGACCCTGCCCGTACGTGGCCAACAGCGCCTGCGCCTCGATCGGGTCACCCAACCTCGTCCCCGTACCATGCGCCTCCACCGCGTCCACCTGGGCGGCGGTGAGTCGCGCGCTGGCCAGGGCCTGGCGGATGACGCGCTGCTGGGCGGGGCCGTTGGGGGCGGTGAGGCCGTTGGAGGCGCCGTCCTGGTTGACGGCCGAGCCACGGACGACCGCGAGGATAGGGTGACCGTTGCGGCGGGCGTCGGAGAGGCGTTCCAGGAGGAGCAGGCCGATGCCCTCGCCCCAGCCGGTGCCGTCGGCGGCGTCGGCGAAGGCCTTGCAGCGACCGTCCATGGCCAGGCCCCGCTGCCGGCTGAAGTCGATGAACACGCCGGGTGAGGACATGACGGTGACGCCACCCGCGATGGCCAGCGGGCTCTCGCCCGTGCGCAGCGCGTGCACCGCCAGATGCAGGGCCACCAGGGAGGACGAGCAGGCTGTGTCGACGGTCAGCGCCGGGCCTTCGAAGCCGAACGTGTAGGAGACGCGCCCCGAGATCACGCTCGCCGCGTTCCCGGTGCCAAGGTGGCCCTCGTAACCCTCCGGCACTCCGGTCAGCAGGCGGGCCGCGTAGTCCTGGCCGTTGGTGCCGACGAACACACCCGTGCGGCTGCCGCGCAGGGTATGCGGGTCGATGCCCGCGCGCTCGAACGCCTCCCAGGTGGTTTCGAGGAGCAGCCGCTGCTGCGGGTCCATCGCCGCGGCCTCGCGCGGTGAGACGCCGAAGAACGCAGGGTCGAAGTCGGGGACGTCGTAGATGAAGGCACCCTCGCGGGTGTAGCAGGTGCCCTGTCGGTTGGGGTCGTCGTCGAAGAGGGCTTCGAGGTCCCAGCCACGGTCGGTGGGGAACTCGGCGACGGTGTCCGTGCCGTCGAGCAGGAGTCGCCACAGGTCCTCGGGGGTGCGTACGCCGCCGGGGAACCGGCAGCTCATCCCGACGATCGCGACCGGTTCGCTCTCGCGCTCCTCGACCTCGCGCAGCTTGCCGCGCGCCTCCTGCAGGTCCACGGTGGCCCGCCGGAGGTAGTCGAGGTACTTCTCCTCGTTCGACATGTGTTGCGACCCTTCAGGCGTGTTCATCGGCTCAGGACCTACCGAGTTCTTCGTCGAGCAGCGCGAGCAGCTCGTCCGCCGGCGCGGTGCGCGCGTCCGTGTGGGACTCGGCGGGTTCCGTGCGGGTGTGCGCCCCGTCCCACTGGGACAGCAGTGCGCGCAGGCGGGCACTGACGGCGGCGCTTTGCTGGTCATCCGGTGTCAGCAGGGACAGCGCGGATTCCAGGCGGTCTAGCTCGGTGTCGATGGTGGGCGCTCCGCCGCCCGGCAGCTCGTCGAGCACGTGCGCGGCCAGCGCGGCCGGCGTGGGGTGGTCGAAGACGAGGGTGGCGGTCAGGTTCAGTCCGGTGGTCGCGCCCAGGAGGTTGCGGAACTCGACCGCGGTGAGCGAGTCGAAGCCCAGTTCCTTGAACGCCCGGCCGGGCTCGACCAGCTTGGTGCCGTCGTGGCCGAGGACGGCGGCTGCCTGCTCGCGGACCAGGTCCAGCACGGCGCGTTCGCGCTCCGGCGCGGACAGTGCGGCGAGCTGGGTCGCCAGGTCGAGCGGGGCCGCCGTCTCGGTGGCGGTCGGAGCTCGGTGGGTGTCGACCAGTTCGCGCAGCAGGGGGCTGGGGCGTACGGAGGTGAAGGCCGGGGCGAAGACGTCCCAGTCGACGTCGGCGACCAGCACCGTCGGGTCACCCTGGCGTACGGCCTGGTCCAGTGCGGCCACCGCCCGCTCGGGTGCCATCGGGGCCAGGCCACGGCGGCGCAGGTGGTCGCCGAGTTGGCCTTCGACCATGCCGCCGCCACCCCACGGGCCCCAGGCGACGGCGGTGGCGGGCAGGCCGGCCTGGACGCGTCGTTCGGCGAGCGCGTCGAGGTAGGCGTTGGCCGCCGCGTAGTTGCCCTGTCCCGCGGCGCCGAACGTGCCCGACACCGAGGAGAAGAGGACGAACGCGGACAGGTCCAGGCCCCGGGTCAGCTCGTCGAGGTTGCGTGCCGCCTCGACCTTGGGGCGCAGGACGGCGGCGAGTCGGTCGCGGGTGAGGCCGGACAGGACGCCGTCGTCCAGGACGCCCGCCGCGTGGACGACGCCACTCAGCGGGTACTCGGCGGGTACCGAGGCCAGCAGCTCGGCCAGCGCGTCCCGGTCGGCGGCGTCACAGGCGGCGATCGTGACCCGGGCGCCCAGCGCGGACAGCTCGGCGCGCAGCTCTTCGGCGCCTTCGGCGGCCGGTCCGCGACGGCTGGTCAGCAGCAGGTGCTCGGCGCCCCTGGCGATCAGCCACTTGGCGACGTGCGCGCCGAGTGCGCCGGTGCCGCCGGTGACCAGCACAGTGCCGGTGGGGGCCCAGTCGCCGGTGCGGCGCGTGGTGCCACGGACGAGTCGGCGGGCGAACACCCCGCTGCCGCGGAGCGCGACCTGGTCCTCTTCGTGGGCGCCGGACAGGACGCCCGCGAGGCGGGCGCCGGAGCGCTCGTCCAGCGACTCGGGCAGGTCGACGAGACCGCCCCAGCGCTCGGGGTGTTCCAGTCCGACGACCCGGCCAAGGCCCCACACCATCGCCTGTTCGGGGCTTGCGGGTGTGTCGCTGCCGTTGGTGGCGACGCCGCCCCGGGTCGCGCACCACAGGGGCGCGGCGAGACCGGTGTCGCCGAGTGCCTGGACGAGGGCGAGGGTGGCGGCCAGGCCACCGGCGGGCAGCTCGGGGTCGAGCGCGAACAGCGACAGCACGCCCGCGACGGGTTCGCCGCTGGTCAGCAGGGCCGTGAGCGCGTCCCGGTCCGTCGCGTCGGCGGTCCGGAGGGGCAGGACGCGCGCGCCGTAGCGGCTGAGGGCGGTGGCGACGGGTTCCTCGCCGACACCGGACCGGCTGACCACGAGCCAGGTGCCGGTGAGGTTCGCGGCGGGTTCGGTGACCGGCTGCCAGGTGACGCGGTAGCGCCAGGCGTCGACGGCGGATGTCTCGGACTGGGCCCGCCGCCACGACGACAGTCGGGGCAGCACCGCGCCGATCGAGTCGTCGGGCGAGACCGCCAACTCTTCGGCCAGGTCGCCAAGGTCGCCGTCGGCGACAGCCGCCCAGAACCGCGCGTCGGCCGAGCCCGTGACATCACGGGTGGCTGTCTCGGCCAGGGTGGGCCAGAACCGTTGCCGTCGGAAGGCGTAGGTGGGCAGGTCCACGGAGGTGCCGCCGGTGGTCAGCTCGGACCAGTCGACGGCGACGCCGCGTACGTGCAGCTGGCCGGCGGCCGTGGTGAGCGCGAGCGCCTCGGGCCGGTCGCCGCGCAGGGCGGGTACGAACGTGGCGTCGGGCGCGCTCTCGCGGCCCAGGGCGGTGAGCACCCCGCCCGGCCCGACCTCCAGGAACACGTCCGTGCCCTGCTCGTGCAGCGTAGTGACGGCGTCGGCGAACCGCACGGCCTCGCGTACGTGGCGCACCCAGTACGCGGCCGATGTCAACTCTTCCTCGCTTGCCCGGGCGCCGGTCAGTGTGGAGACGATCGGGAGGCGCGGTGCGTGGAAGGTCACGCCGTCGAGTACGCGCCGGAACTCTTCCAACATCGGCTCCATCTGCGGCGAGTGGAAGGCGTGGCTGACGCGCAGCCGGGTCACCTTCCGCCCCGCCGTACGCCACCGCTCGGCGACCGTCTCCGCGTCCGTCGCCACACCCGAGACGACGACCGAGGTGGGACCGTTGATCGCGGCGATGCCGACGGTGGCGGGTAGCCCGGGCAGCACCTCGGTCTCGGTGGCCTGGATCGCGACCATCGCACCGCCCGTAGGCAGCGCCTGCATCAGGCGCCCGCGAGCCGACACCACGGCGGCGGCGTCGGCCAGCGACCACACGCCGGCCACGTGCGCGGCGGCCAACTCACCGATCGAGTGCCCGGCCAGCACGTCAGGACGTACACCCCAGGACTCCAGCAACCGGAACAACGCCACCTCGACCGCGAACAACGCCGGCTGGGTCACACCCGTCTCGTCCAGCGCCTCCGCGTCCCCGCCGAACAGCACGTCCAGCAGCGGCGTCTCCCGGTGAGTGTCGAGGTGGGAACAGACCGCGTCGAGCGCGTCGGCGAAGACCGGGAAGCGCACGTACAGCTCGCGCCCCATGCCCAGGCGCTGGGCGCCCTGGCCGGAGAACAGGAAGGCCAGCCGGTGCCCGGCGGCGACACCGGAGACCAGGCCGCTGCCCGTCCGTCCCGTGGCCAGCGCGCCCAGGGCGGTCAGCAGCCCGTCGCGGTCCTGCCCCACGACGACCGCCCGGTGGTCGAGGGCGGGCCGAGCGCCCGCCAGGGTGGCGGCCACGTCGAGCGGGTTCAGCTCGGGGTGCGCCACAAGGTGGGCGCGCAGCCGGTCGGCCTGTGCCCGGAGCGCGTCCTCGCCACGCCCCGAGACCAGCAGTGGCACGGGTCGCCCGGACGGGCGGGGGGTGGCCCGCGTCGCGACGGCCTCCGGCTCCGGGGCCTGCTCGATGATGGTGTGCGCGTTCGTACCGCTGAACCCGAACGACGAGACGCCGAACCGGCGCGGCCGGTCGCTCTGAGGCCAAGCCCGCGCCTCGGTGAGCAGCGCCACGTCACCAGCCGACCAGTCAACCTGCGGGGTGGGCTCGGCGACATGCAGCGCCTTGGGCAGCACACCGTGGCGCATCGCCATGACCATCTTGATCACGCCCGCGACACCGGCGGCGGCCTGGGTGTGACCGATGTTGGACTTCACCGAACCCAACCACAACGGCCGATCCGCCGGCCGGCCCTGCCCGTAGGTGGCCAACAGAGCCTGCGCCTCGATCGGATCACCCAACCTCGTCCCCGTACCATGCGCCTCCACCGCATCCACCTCAGTCGCCGACAGACCAGCGGAATCCAACGCGGCACGGATGACGCGCTGTTGAGAGGGACCGTTCGGCGCCGTCAGGCCGTTGGACGCGCCGTCCTGGTTGACCGCCGAACCACGGACGACCGCGAGCACTCGGTGGCCCGCGCGCCGCGCGTCGGACAGCCGTTCCAGGACGAGCATTCCCACGCCCTCACCCCAGCCGGTGCCGTCCGCGTCGGACGAGAACGCCCGGCACCGGCCGTCGGCGGACAACCCTCGTTGGCGGCTGAACTCCATGAACGCGCCCGGCGTCGACATCACCGTCACACCACCGGCCAGGGCCAGCGAGCACTCACCGGAGCGCAGCGCCTGCGCCGCCAGGTGCAGGGCCACCAGCGACGACGAGCAGGCCGTGTCCACGGTGACGGCGGGGCCTTCGAGTCCGAAGGTGTACGCGATCCGGCCGGAGACCACGCTGGCCGCGTTGCCTGTGCCGATGTAACCCTCGAAGCTCTCGTCGCTGGCCGCCAGCAGCGTGGCGTAGTCCTGCGTGTTGGAGCCGGTGAAGACCCCCACATCTCGGCCGCGCAGCGCGTTGGGGTCGATGCCCGCGCGCTCGAACGCCTCCCAGGACGTCTCCAGAAGCAACCGCTGCTGCGGGTCCATGGAGAGCGCCTCGCGTGGCGAGATCCCGAAGAACGCCGGGTCGAACTGGTCGGCGTCGTGCAAGAAGCCACCCTCGCGGGCGTAGGAGCTGCCGGCCCGCTCACCCGACGGGTCGTAGAGCGCGTCCAGGTCCCAGCCTCGGTTGGCCGGGAACTCGCCGATCGCGTCGACGCCGTCCAGCACCAGTTGCCACAGGTCCTCGGGCGAGCGCACACCACCGGGGTAGCGGCAGCTCATGCTGACGATCGCGATCGGCTCGTCGGTCGCCGAGGTCAGGGCCGCCCGGGTGACCGGCGTCGCGGCGGGCGCGCCGGCGAGCTCGGTACCGAGGTGGGCGGCGAGCGCGGCCGGGCTCGGGTGGTCGAAGACGAGCGTGGCGGGCAGTCGCAGTTCGGTGGCCGCGTTGAGGTGATTACGCAGCTCAACGGCGGTCAGCGAATCGAAGCCGAGCTCCTTGAACGCCCGGTCGGGTGCGATGGCCCGCGCCGACCCGTGCCCGAGAACCACGGCCGCGTGGCCGAGGACCAGATCGAGCAGGGCCTTGTCCCGCTCGGCCGCCGTCAGCCCCGCCAGCGACTGTGCCAGCGCCGACCCGGCAGCCGCGCCGGACTCGACAACCCGGCGCGCGGTGCCACGGACCAACCCACGCAGCAGATGCGCGATCGGCTGGGTACGTGCCTGCCGGCGCAGTACGGACAGGTCGAGCGGTACGGGTGCCAGCAGCGCCCGCCCCGTCGTACCCGCCGCGTCGAACAACGCCAACCCTTCAGCCGACCCCAGCGGAGTCACACCGCCTCGGGCCATGCGACGTACGTCGGCGTCATCCAGACCGCCAGCCATCCCCGCCGCGTCCGCCCACAAACCCCAGGCCAGCGAGGTGGCGGGCAGGCCCTGGGCACGCCGGTGCTGGGCCAACGCATCCAAGAAGGAGTTCGCCGCCGCGTAGTTACCCTGCCCCGGCCCGCCGAGCAGGCCCGCGACCGAGGAAAACAACACGAAGGCCGACAGATTCAGTTCGCGCGTCAGCTCGTGCAGATGCCAGGCCGCGTCGACCTTTGGCCGGAACACCCCATCAATCCGCTCCGGGGTCAGCGAACCAATCGTGCCGTCATCCAGTACGCCGGCCGTATGCACCACGGCCGTCACCGGGTGTTCGGCCAGCAGCATGGCCACAGCCTCCCGATCCGCCACATCACACGCGGCGAACGCCACCTTGGCACCCAACCCAACCAACTCCGCACCCAACGCCTCAGCACCCTCAGCCGCCACACCACGACGACTGACCAACAGCAGACTCCGCACACCACGCTCAACCACCAGATGCCGAGCCACCAACCCACCCAACGTCCCCGTCGCACCAGTCACCAACACTGGCCCCACACCAAAACCCGGATCATCGACTATCGCCTGCTCAGCCCGTACCAGACGCGGAACACTCACCACACCAGCCCGCACCGCCAACTGCGGCTCGTCCAAAGCCAACGCCCCAGCCAACACCCCTACCGATGCAGCCTCGTCATCCAGATCAACCAACACGATCCGATCCGGATTCTCCGACTGCGCCGAACGCACCAAACCCCACACAGCAGCCTGCGCGAGATCACGCACATCCTCGTCAGCCGACACGGCGACAGCACCACGCGTCAGCACGACCAGTCGGGTCGCGTCAGCCCGTTCGTCGGCCAACCAACCCCGCACGGTACGCAACGCCCAATGCGCCGCCTCATGCGCACCAGCCACCGGATCAGCGGCGGCGGCGAGTCCGACCGGGCACTCCGCCACGACGAAGTCAGGCAGCGGTGTCGACTCGGCCACGTCCGCCAACTCGCCCCACGCCACGGAAGGAACGCCACCCGCTCCCTCCGGCACCGTCAGCGGTACCCAGTCCACTCCGAACAGCGACCGCGCGTCCTGTCGCGAGAGCGCCGCCGTAGCCGGCTGGAACGTCAGCGAGTCGATCGAGGCCACGGGCGAACCGGCACCATCCGCGACCGTCAGCGATACGGCATCCGGCCCCACCAACGTCAGGCGTACGCGTAGGGCGGTCGCACCCGAGGCATGCAGGCGCACACCCGACCACGCGAACGGCAACCCGCTCAGGTCGTCGTCACCCCCGGCGAGCGCCAGCCCGGCCGCGTGCAGCGACGCGTCCAGGAGCGCCGGATGCAGACCGAACCCCTCGGCCCGCACCCCTTCCGGCAACACAACCTCGGCGTACGCCTCGCCACCCCTACGCCAAACAGTCCGCAATCCCTGGAACGCCGGCCCATACCCAAAACCACCCTCGGCCGCACGGTCGTAGTAGCCGTCCAGGTCAACGGCCTCGGCGTTCGTCGGCGGCCACTCCGCCAGGGCGGTTTGCTCGACGCGCTCACCGGCGCACAGCACGCCGGTGGCGTGGCGGGTCCACGCCGACCCGTCGTCGGCCCCACCCGTACTGGAGTGGACCGTCAGCTCGCGTCGGCCGGTCTCGTCCGCCGCTCCCACTCGCACCTGCACCCGAACCGAGCCCGCGTCGGGCAGGAGGAGCGGCGCCTCCAGCGTCAACTCCTCCACCAGATCACACCCGACCTGGTCACCAGCCCGCACCGCCAACTCCACGAACGCCGCACCCGACAGCACCACCGAACCGTGCACCACGTAGTCAGCCAGCCACGCATGGGCCTGGACCGACAAGCGCCCCGTCAGCAGCACGTCATCCGTACCAGCCAGCGCGACGGACGCGCCCAACAGCGGATGTTCCGCCGAACCGAGGCCCACCGCCGCGACGTCACCCATCAGCGACAGGGTGCTCAGCCAGTAGCGCTCGCGCTGGAAGGCGTACGTCGGCAGATCAACCCGCCGCGCCTCCGTGCCTGTGAAGAAGGCTTCCCAGCCCACCGGCACGCCGCGGACGTGCAACTTTCCAGCGGCCGAGATCGCGGCCACCGCCTCCGGGCGGTCACCCCGCAGCACCGGCACGAAGCCGGCGTCCGGCGCCATCTCCTGCCCCAGCGCCGAGAGTGTCCCACCCGGACCCACCTCGACAAACGTCCCCACACCCTCACCCACGAGAGTGGCCACCGCGTCAGCGAAGCGTACGGACTCGCGTACGTGCCGCACCCAGTACGCAGGCGACGTCAACTCTTCTTCCGATGCCCGCACACCCGTCAACGTGGAGACGATCGGGATCGTCGGCGTCGCGAATGCCACGCTTTCCAGAACCCGGCGGAAGTCCTCCAACATCGGGTCCATCAACGGCGAGTGGAAGGCGTGGCTGACGCGCAGGCGCGACACCTTACGACCAGCAGCACGCCACCGCTCCCCCACCGCCTCAGCCTGAGCCGTGTCGCCCGAGACCACTACCGACGACGGGCCGTTGACCGCCGCGATCCCCACATCCTCCGGCAGACCACCATCCGCGACCTCAGACTCGGACGCCTGGATGGCCACCATCGCTCCGCCAGCCGGCAACGCCTGCATCAACCCAGCACGTGCGGAGACAACCCTGGCGGCATCCGACAGGGACCACACACCAGCCACGTGCGCGGCAGCCAGCTCGCCAATCGAGTGCCCGGCCAGTACGTCAGGACGCACACCCCAGGACTCCAGCAACCGGAACAACGCCACCTCGACGGCGAACAACGCAGGCTGCGTCACACCCGTCTCGTTCAGCGCCTCCGTATCCTGGCCCAACAACACCTCTCGTACGGACGGGTCGAACTCACCCAACACCGCGTCCAACGCCTCACCGAACACCGGGAAACGAGCAGCCAGCTCACCACCCATCCCCAACCGCTGCGCACCCTGACCCGAGAACAGGAAACCCACCCGACCGGGCTCACCCACCACACCCGAAACCACGCCACCAGACACCTGGCCGTCAGCCAGAGCCTCCAGAGCCGCCAGGAACTCCGACCGGTCATCGGCGACCACCACCGCACGGTGCTCCAGCATGGCCCGGGAGGTAGCCAGCGCGCGGCCCACCTCCGCCATGCCCAGGTCCGCCGACTCGACCGCGAAGCCCGCGAGTCGCGCCGCCTGCCCCCGCAGCGCCTCGGCCGACTTGGCCGACAGCACCCACGGCACGGCACCGCCGTCGAACGCCGACTCTTCGGTGTCCGCCGGTTCCGCCGTCGTGGGTGCCTGCTCGACGATGGCGTGCGCGTTGGTGCCGCTCACACCGAACGACGAGATGCCCGCCCGCCGCGGCTGGTCCACCTCCGGCCAGGGTCGGGTCTCCGTCAACAGCGACACAGCGCCGGCTGACCAGTCCACATGCGAGGACGGCTCATCCACATGCAAGGTACGCGGCAACACACCATGCCGCATCGACATCACCATCTTGATCACACCCGCCACACCAGCAGCAGCCTGCGTATGACCAATATTCGACTTCACCGAACCCAACCACAGCGGACGGTCAGCCGCACGACCCTGCCCGTACGTGGCCAACAGCGCCTGCGCCTCGATCGGGTCACCCAACCTCGTCCCCGTACCATGCGCCTCCACCACATCCACCTCAGCCGCAGACAGCCCCGCACTCGCCAACGCCTGCCGAATCACCCGCTGCTGCGAGGGACCGTTGGGAGCGGTCAGACCGTTGGACGCGCCATCCTGGTTCACCGCCGAACCGCGCACGACAGCCAACACCTGGTGGCCGTTGCGGCGCGCATCCGACAACCGCTCCACCAGCAGCATGCCCACACCCTCACCCCAACCCGTACCATCCGCCGCGTCAGCGAACGCCTTGCACCGGCCGTCGGGTGCCAGTCCGCGCTGACGGCTGAACTCGATGAACGCACCCGGTGTCGACATCACCGTGACGCCACCGACCAGCGCCATCTCGCATTCGCCCTGGTGCAGAGCCTGACTCGCCCAGTGCAGGGCGACCAGCGACGACGAGCAGGCTGTGTCGACCGTGACGGCGGGGCCTTCGAGTCCGAACGTGTAGGAGAGCCGGCCGGAGATGACACTGGCGGCGTTGCCGGTGCCCGCGTACCCGTCGACGTTCTCCCGCGCCGCGAGCAGCAGCGCCGCGTAGTCCTGGCCGTTGGTGCCGATGAAGACGCCGGAGCGGCTGCCACGCATCGAGTCGGGGTCGATGCCCGCGCGCTCGAACGCCTCCCAGGACGTCTCCAGAAGCAACCGCTGCTGCGGGTCCATCGCCAAAGCCTCACGCGGCGAAATGCCGAAGAACGCCGGGTCGAACTCCGCCGCGCGGTCAAGGAAAGCACCCATACGGCTGTAGGTCGTGCCCGAGCTTTCGGGGTCGGGGTCGTAGAGCGACTCCGCGTCCCAGCCACGGTCGGTCGGGAAGTCACCCACCGCGTCCTCACCGTCGATCAGCAGGCGCCACAGGTCCTCGGGCGACTCGACCCCACCGGGAAAGCGGCAGCTCATGCCCACGATCGCGATCGGCTCGTCCGTGGCGATCACGGTGGGAGCACCGGCCGCGACAGCGACCGCCCCACCCAGCAGCTCCGTGCCCAGATACGTCGCGAGTGCGGCCGGGGTGGGGTAGTCGAAGACGAGCGTGGCGGGCAGGGCCAACTCGGTGGCACCGTTGAGGCGGTTACGTAGCTCGACCGAGCTGAGCGAGTCGAAGCCCAGATCCTTGAACGCCCGCTCCGGAGCGATGGCCTGCCCCGAGCCGTGCCCCAACACCACCGCCACGTGGCCCAACACGAGATCGAGCAGAGTCTTGTCCCGCTCGGCCGCCGTCAGCCCCGCCAGCGACTTCGCCAACGCCGAGCCGACCACGGCCCCGGCCTCGGCAGCCCGCCGCGCCACGCCGCGAACCAGGCCACGCCACAGGTGCGGGACAGGTTGCGTACGTGCCTGCCGGCGCAGTACCGGCAGGTCGAGCGGTACGGGTGCCAGCAGCGCCCGCCCCGTCGTACCCGCCGCGTCGAACAACGCCAACCCTTCAGCCGACCCCAGCGGAATCATCCCGCCTCGGGCCATGCGACGCACGTCGGCGTCGTCCAGACCGCCAGCCATCCCCGCCGCGTCCGCCCACAAACCCCAGGCCAGCGAGGTGGCGGGCAGGCCCTGGGCGCGCCGGTGCTGGGCCAGCGCGTCCAGGAAGGAGTTCGCCGCCGCGTAGTTACCCTGCCCCGGCCCGCCGAGCACACCGGAGATCGAGGAGAAGAGGACGAACACCGACAGGTTCAGGTCGCGGGTCAGCTCGTGCAGATGCCACGCGGCATCGACCTTCGGCCGGAACACCCCATCAATGCGCTCCGGGGTGAGCGAACCGATTGTGGCATCGTCCAGTACGCCGGCCGTGTGCACCACCGCCGTCACCGGATACTCAGCCAGCAACCCGGCCACAGCCTCCCGATCCGCCACATCACACGCGGCGAACGTCACCTCGGCACCCAGCCCCACCAACTCCGCACCCAACGTCTGAGCACCCTCAGCCGCCCCACCACGACGACTGACCAGCAACAGGCTCCGCACACCACGCTCAACCACCAAATGCCGGGCCACCAACCCACCCAACGTGCCCGTCGCACCAGTCACCAACACCGGACCCACACCAAAACCAGGATCCTCCACGGCGGACCGACTGACCCGGGCCAGACGCGGAACACTCACCACACCAGCCCGCACCGCCAACTGCGGCTCACCCAAAGCCAACGCCCCAGCCAACACCTCAACCGAAGCAACCTCACCATCCAGATCAACCAACACAATCCGACCCGGATTCTCCGACTGCGCCGAACGCACCAAACCCCACACAACAGCCTGCCCGAGACCACACACACCCTCATCGGCCGCTACAGCCACAGCACCACGCGTCACCACCACCAACCGCGCACCACTGAACCGCTCATCCGCCAACCAACCCCGCACGGTACGCAACGCCCAATGCGCCGCCTCATGCGCACCCACCACCGGATCAGCGGCGGCACCCGCCGGGCAGGACACCGCCACGAAGTCAGCCAGCACCGGTGACCCAGCAGCCTCCGCCAGCTCACTCCACTCGACCGACGGCAAGGCATCCCCAGCCGACGCAGCCGGCACCGGCACTGGCATCCAGTCCACGGCGAACAGCGCGTCACTCAGGCCGCCATTGGCCACCCCCGCCAGTTCCTCCGAGGACACCTCGCGTAGGGCCAGCGACTCCACCGATGCCACCGGTGCGCCCGCACCATCGGCAACCGCCAGCGACACACCCTCCGCACCAGCGGGCGACACCCGCACCCGAAGCACCCTCGCACCCGAGGCATACAACCGCACACCCGACCACGCGAACGGCAACCCGTCGAAGGAACCCTCGCTCCCACGCTCGCCCCGTGCCAGCCCGGCCGCGTGCAGCGACGCGTCCAGGAGCGCCGGATGCAGACCGAACCCCTCGGCCCGCACCCCTTCCGGCAACACAACCTCGGCGTACGCCTCGTCACCCCTACGCCAAACAGCACGCAATCCCTGGAACGCCGGCCCATACCCAAAACCACCCTCGGCCGCACGGTCGTAGAACCCCTCCAGGTCCACCACCTTCGCCCCAGCCGGCGGCCACTCCACCAACGACACCCCGGCGATGGGCTGGCCCTCAGTCAACACACCCGAGGCATGAAGCAACCACGTCTCGTCATGATCACCAGTGCTGGAGTACAGCCGCAGCTCACGCCGACCGGCCTCGTCCGCCGCGCCCACCCGCACCTGCACAGGCACCGAACCGGTCTCGGGCAGCACCAGCGGCGCCTCCAGCGTCAACTCCTCCACCAGATCACACCCGACCTGGTCACCAGCCCGCACCGCCAACTCCACGAACGCCGCACCAGGCAACACCACCGAACCGTGTACGACATAGTCAGCCAGCCACGCATGGGTGCGGATGGACAGGCGCCCGGTGAGCAACACCTCACCCGTACCGCCTACCGCCACCGCCGCGCCCAGCAACGGATGCTCGACCGGGCCGAGCCCCACCGCGCCGACATCGCCCGCCGCAGGCAGCGTCTCGGGCCAGTAGCGCTCGCGCTGGAAGGCGTACGTCGGCAGATCGACCCGCCGCGCGCCACCAGCGAAGAAGGCTTCCCAGCCCACCGGCACGCCGCGGACGTGCAACTGTCCAGCGGCCGAGATCGCGGCCACAGCCTCCGGGCGGTCACCCCGCAGCACCGGCACGAAGCCGGCGTCCGGCGCCGTCTCCTGCCCCAGCGCCGACAACGTCCCACCCGGCCCCACCTCGACAAACGTCCCCACACCCTCACCCACGAGAGTGGCCACCGCGTCAGCGAAACGGACAGACTCGCGCACGTGCCGCACCCAGTACGCGGCCGAGCTCAACTCCTCGACGGTCGCCCGCGCACCCGTCAACGTGGAGACGATCGGAATCGTCGGCGCCGCGTACGACACACCCTCCAGAACCCGCCGGAACTCCTCCAACATCGGATCCATCAACGGCGAATGGAACGCATGGCTCACCCGCAGCCGCGACACCTTACGCCCAGCCGCACGCCACCGCTCCCCCACCGCCTCGGCCTGGACGGCATCACCCGAGACCACCACCGACGACGGCCCGTTGACCGCCGCGATCCCCACACCCTCAGGCAGACCACCCCCCGCGACCTCAGACTCAGACGCCTGGACCGCGACCATCGCCCCACCGGACGGCAACGCCTGCATCAACCCAGCACGAGCCGACACCACCCGGGCCGCATCCGACAACGACCACACACCAGCCACATGCGCCGCAGCCAACTCACCAATCGAGTGCCCGGCCAACACGTCAGGACGCACACCCCACGACTCCAACAACCGGAACAACGCCACCTCAACCGCGAACAACGCAGGCTGCGTCACGCCCGTCCCGTTCAACGCATCGGCGTCCTGGCCAGACAGCACCTCCCGCACACGCGGATCGAACTCACCCAGCACCGCGTCCAACGCCTCAGCGAACACCGGGAAACGCGCCGCCAGCTCACGCCCCATGCCCAACCGCTGCGCACCCTGACCCGAGAACAGGAAGCCCACCCGACCGGGCTCACCCACCACGCCCGAAACCACGCCACCGGACACCTGGCCCTCGGCCACAGCCTCCAGAGCCGCCAGGAACTCCGACCGATCGCCGGCAACCACCACCGCACGATGGTCGAGCGTCGAGCGCGATGTGGCCAGCGAGTAGCCGACGTCCACGACCACGTGCTCGCGAGCCACGGTCACCAGGCGCTGGGCTTGGCCGCGCAGGGCGTCCGCGTCGTTGGCCGACAGCACCCACGGCACCAGGTTGTCCCGGGTGCGGGCTTCGGGTACGGCCTCGGGTTCGACAGCCTCCGGCTCCGGAGCCTGCTCGATGATGGTGTGCGCGTTCGTGCCACTGAACCCGAACGACGACACACCCGCCCGCCACGGCCCGCTGGCCTCGGGCCAGGAACGAGTCTCCGTCAACAGCGACACAGCGCCGGCTGACCAGTCCACATGCGAGGACGGCTCATCCACATGCAAGGTACGCGGCAGCACACCATGCCGCATCGACATCACCATCTTGATCACACCCGCCACACCAGCAGCAGCCTGCGTATGACCAATATTCGACTTCACCGAACCCAACCACAACGGACGGTCAGCCGCACGACCCTGCCCGTACGTGGCCAACAGCGCCTGCGCCTCGATCGGGTCACCCAACCTCGTCCCCGTACCATGCGCCTCCACCACATCCACCTCAGACGCAGACAGCCCCGCACTCACCAACGCCTGCCGAATCACCCGCTGCTGCGAGGGACCATTAGGAGCGGTCAGACCGTTGGACGCGCCATCCTGGTTCACCGCCGAACCCCGCACCACCGCCAACACCTGGTGGCCGTTGCGGCGCGCGTCCGACAACCGCTCCACCAGCAACATGCCCACACCCTCACCCCAACCCGTACCATCCGCCGCATCAGCGAACGCCTTACACCGACCATCCAAAGCCAACCCACGCTGACGGCTGAACTCGATAAACGCACCCGGCGTCGACATCACCGTCACACCGCCCGCCAGGGCCATCGAGCACTCACCGGTGCGCAGGGCCTGCACGGCCAGGTGCAGCGCGACCAGCGAGGACGAGCACGCGGTGTCGACCGTGACCGCCGGGCCCTCGAAGCCGAAGGTGTACGACAGCCGACCCGAGGCGACACTGGCCGCGTTACCGGTCGCGACATAGCCACCCACATCCTCGGCGGCCCCACCCAGCACCAGTCCGTAGTCCTGCACGTTCGAGCCGACGAACACCCCCACCCGCTCGCCGCGCAACGACGCCGGATCGACCCCGGCCCGCTCGAACGCCTCCCAGGACGTCTCAAGGAGCAACCGCTGCTGCGGGTCCATCGCCAACGCCTCACGCGGCGAGATGCCGAAGAACCCGGCGTCGAAGCCGCTCACATCGGAGAGAAACGCCCCCGAGCGCGAGTACGAGGTACCCACCCCGTCCGGGTCGGGGTCGTACAGGGCCTCCAGGTCCCAGCCTCGGTCGGTCGGGAAGTCCGACACCGCGTCCTTGCCCGACACCAGTACCTGCCACAGGTCCTCGGGGCTGGCCACGCCGCCGGGATAGCGGCAGGCCATCGACACGATCGCGATCGGGTCGTCGGTGGCGCCGACGACCGTGCTCGGAGCGGCGGAGGCTGGGACCTCGCTGGTTCCCGCGAGTTCGGTGCGGAGATACGCCGCCAACACCGCCGCGTTCGGATAGTCGAAGACCAACGTCGCCGGCAAAGCAACACCCGTCACCTCACTCAACCGCGAACGCAACTCCATCGCCGTCAGCGAATCAAAACCCAACTCCCTAAACGCCCTCGTCGCCGACAACACCTCACCCGACACATACCCCAACACCGCCGCAGCCTCAAACCGCACCAACTCCGTCAACCGCCACTCCTGCTCACCCACCCCCAACCCAACCAACCCCTCAGCCCACACCGACGCGACCTGACCAACCCCAGACTCCTCGAACAACACACGCACCTGCGGCAGTTCACCCAACAACGCACTAGAACGCTGAGACATAAACGTCCCCGCGAACCGCTCCCAATCCACATCCGCGACAACAACGTCCACGTCACCCCGCTCCAACGCCGACGCCAAACCAACGACAGCCACCGCCGGGGCCATCGCCGACAAGCCCCGACGTCGCAGTTGACCCGCCGCGTCCTGCCCGGCGTTCGCGACCATGCCACCGTCGGCCCACGGCCCCCAGGCGACGGCAGTGGCAGCCAGCCCCGCAGCACGTCGGTGGGCGGCGAGCGCGTCCAGGTAGGCGTTGGCGGCGGCGTACGCACCCTGACCGCCACTGCCCCAGATGCCCGCGATGGACGAGAAGAGCACGAACGCGTCCAACGGCGTCTCACCCAACAACTCGTGCAGGTTCCGCGCCCCATCCACCTTCGCCGCCAACACATCGGCGAACTCGGTGAGGTCGGAGGGATCGAGGTCGGCGAGCGGCGGCGAGCGCTCGACGCCCGCCGCGTGGACGACTCCCGTGATCGGGAACTCGGCGGGTACCGAGGCCAGCAACTCCGCCAACGCGTTCCGGTCGGCGACGTCACAGGCCGCGATGGTCACCCGAGCGCCCAGCGCGGTCAGCTCCGCACGCAACTCTTCAGCACCCTCGGCTTCCAACCCACGCCGGCTGGTCAGCAGCAGATGCTCGGCGCCCCTGGCGATCAGCCACCTGGCGACGTGCGCGCCGAGCGCACCGGTGCCGCCGGTGACCAGTACGGTGCCGCGCGGCGTCCAACCAGCGCGAGCGGCGGAAGCACCCATCGGCGCGGGTAGCAGCCGGCGCCCCCACATCTCGCCACCGCGCAACGCCAACTGGTCCTCGCCCCCGGCACCGGCAAGCGCCGACGCCAGCAGATCGCCCGCCGCGTCGTCGCACGTCTCGGGCAGGTCCACCAGGCCGCCCCAGCGCCCCGGGTACTCCAAGGCGGCCACCCGGCCAAGTCCCCACACGACCGACTGCTCGAAACCGGCCACCGTGTCGTCGGCCCCGACCGACACCGCACCCGAGGTCACGCACCACAACCGCGCCGAACCCGCCGCCTCATCCAACGCCCGCAGCAAGCCGACCGTGGCACCCACGCCGACAGGCACGGTCGCCGCTCCAGCATCCGCCAGTCCCAGCAGCGACACCACACCACGCAACTCAGCCACGTCGGACAGCTCCGCTGCCCAATCCACCGCGGCCGGGTCCACCCACAGCACCCGCGCATCGGCACCCGCACGCGCCAGCGCGTCGCGAACCCACTCGGCCCGCGACTCACCCGCGGTCGCCACCACACACCAGGCGCCTTCCAGCGGCCGACCCTCGACAGCCAGCGAACGCCAACCGATCCGATACCGCCAGCCCTCCACGGCGGCCCGACCCTGCTGCTCCCGGCGCCAGGCGGACAGCCTCGGCAGCACGGCACTCAGCGGGTCGTCGGACGACACGTGCAGCGTACGGGCGAAGTGGTCCAGGTCGCCTTCCTCAACGACCTCCCAGAACCGCGCCTCTTCCGGCGACGTCCGCTCGGTACGCCCGTGCGCCGGTGCGTCCAGCCAGTAGCGCTCGCGCTGGAAGGCGTACGTCGGCAGGTCGACCCGCCGTGCACCGCTCCCGGCGAAGAACGCCGCCCAGTCCACCGAAACCCCACGCACATGAACCCTGCCGAGCGCCGAGACCAACGCCAACTCTTCCGAACGGTCTCCACGCAACACCGGCACGAAACCGGCGTCCGGCGCCGTCTCCTGCCCCAGAGCCGACAACGTCCCACCCGGCCCCACCTCGACGAAGGTGGTCACGCCCTCGTCCGCGAGGGCGGACACGGCGTCGGCGAAGCGTACGGACTCCCGAACGTGCCGCACCCAGTACGCGGGTGACGTCAGCTCCTCCTCCGACGCCCGCACACCCGTCAATGTGGAAACGATCGGAATCGTCGGCGCCGCGTACGACACACCCTCCAGAACGCGCCGGAACTCCTCCAACATCGGGTCCATCAACGGCGAATGGAACGCATGGCTGACGCGCAGGCGCGACACCTTGCGGCCGGCCGCACGCCACCGCTCAGCCACAGCCTCAGCCTGAACCGCGTCACCCGAGACCACCACCGAGGACGGGCCGTTGACCGCCGCGATCCCCACACCCTCCGGCAGCCCGCCTTCCGCGACCTCGGCCTCGGACGCCTGGACCGCCACCATCGCCCCACCGGACGGCAACGCCTGCATCAACCCAGCACGCGCCGAGACAACCTTGGCAGCATCCGACAGGGACCACACGCCGGCCACATGCGCCGCAGCCAACTCGCCAATCGAGTGCCCGGCCAGCACGTCAGGACGCACACCCCAGGACTCCAGCAACCGGAACAGGGCCACCTCGACCGCGAACAACGCAGGCTGCGTCACACCCGTCTCGTTCAACGCCTCCGCGTCGTCGCCAGACAACACCTCACGCACGGACGGGTCGAACTCACCCAACACCGCGTCCAACGCATCAGCGAACACCGGGAAACGAGCAGCCAGCTCACCACCCATCCCCAACCGCTGCGCACCCTGACCCGAGAACAGGAAACCCAGGGCCCCGGTGGTAGCTGCGCCCGTGATCACGCCTGCTGGCTGGGCGCCTTCGGCCAGTGCCGTCAACGCCGCCTGTCGGGACTCGGCATCTACCGCGACCACCACCGCACGCTGGTCCAACACCGCACGCGACGACACCAACGAGAAACCCACATCCACCGGGTCAAGACCCGCCGTACCCGACGCAAGACGCCCCGCCTGCGCGCGCAACGCCTGCACACTGCGCCCCGACACCACCCACGGCACGACACCCGCACGCACCGACCCGGGGGCGACCTCAAGCTCACCCGAGACCTCCGGTTCGGGAGCCTGCTCGATGATGGTGTGCGCGTTCGTCCCGCTCACGCCAAACGACGACACGCCCGCCCGACGCGACCGCCCCACCACCGGCCACGGCCGAGACTCCGCCAACAACTCCACCGCACCAGCCGACCAGTCCACATGCGACGACGGCTCAGTGACATGCAGCGTCCTGGGCAGCATGCCGTGCCGCATCGCCATGACCATCTTGATCACACCCGCCACACCAGCAGCCGCCTGGGTGTGACCGATGTTCGACTTCACCGAACCCAACAGCAGCGGCTCACCGGTGCGGTCCTGCCCGTACGTGGCCAACAGTGCCTGGGCCTCGATCGGGTCACCCAGCGCGGTGCCTGTGCCGTGCGCCTCCAGGGCGTCCACATCCGCCGGCTCCAGCCCCGCACTGGCCAGGGCCTGGCGGATCACCCGCTGCTGAGAGGGCCCGTTGGGCGCGGTCAAACCGTTGGACGCACCATCCTGGTTCACCGCCGAACCACGCACCACCGCCAACACCTGATGACCCTTGCGCTGAGCATCGGAGAGCCGCTCCACCAACAGCACCCCCACACCCTCACCCCAACCCGTGCCATCAGCACTGTCAGAAAACGCCTTACACCGACCATCAGGCGCCAACCCACGCTGCCGACTGAACTCGATAAACGAACCAGGCGTCGACATCACCGTCACACCGCCCGCGAGCGCCATCTCGCACTCACCCGACCGCAACGCCTGCGCGGCCAGATGCAGGGCGACCAGGGACGAGGAGCACGCGGTGTCCACCGTGACCGCCGGCCCCTCGAAGCCGAAGGTGTACGACAGCCGACCGGAGATGACACTGGCCGAGATACCCGTACCGGCGTAACCCTCCACACTCTCCTGCGCCGCCATCAACAACGCCATGTAGTCCTGACCGTTGGTCCCGACGAACACACCGGAGCGGCTGCCACGCAACGAGGTCGGGTCGATCCCGGCCCGCTCGAAGACCTCCCAGGACGTCTCCAGGAGCAACCGCTGCTGCGGATCCATCGCCAACGCCTCACGCGGCGAGATCCCGAAGAACCCAGGATCGAACTCGGGCGCGTCGTGTAGGAACCCACCCTCCCGCGCGTACGTGGTGCCCAAGCGCTCCGGGTCGGGGTCGTAGAGCGACTCCACGTCCCAGCCACGGTTCGTCGGGAAGTCACCCACCGCGTCGCCGCCGTCGACCAGCAGGCGCCACAGGTCCTCGGGCGACTCGACCCCACCGGGGAAGCGGCAGCTCATGCCCACGATCGCGATCGGCTCGTCACTCACGGCGGTCACGGCCGCGTCGGTGTCACCCGCGAGAGCGGAGGCACCCGCGAGTTCCCCGCTGAGATAGCCGACGAGTGCGGCCGGGGTGGGGTAGTCGAAGACGAGCGTGGCGGGCAGGGCCAGCTCGGTGGCACCGTTGAGGCGGTTGCGCAGCTCGACCGAGCTGAGCGAGTCGAAGCCCAGGTCCTTGAACGCCCGCTCCGGAGCGATGGCCTGCCCCGAGCCGTGTCCGAGCACGGCGGCCACATGGCCGAGTACGAGGTCGAGCAGGGCCTTGTCCCGCTCGGCCGCCGTCAACCCCGTCAACGACCGTGCCAGCGCCGAGCCCACCACGACCCCGGACTCGGCGGCCCGCCGCGCAGGCCCCCGAACCAGCCCACGCAACAGGTGCGGAACAGGCTGGGTACGCGCCTCACGTCGCGACACCGACAGGTCCAGCGGCACGGGCACCAGCAGCGCACGCCCCGTCGAACCCGCGGCGTCGAACAGCGCCAGTCCCTGGGCCGACCGCAGGGGCACCAGGCCGCCCCGTGTCATGCGTCGTACGTCGGCCTCGTCGAGTTGGCCCGTGATGCCACTGGCCTGCGCCCACAGACCCCAGGCCAACGAGGTGGCGGGCAAGCCCTGGGCGCGCCGGTGCTGGGCCAACGCATCCAGGAACGCGTTGGCCGCCGCGTAGCTACCCTGCCCCGGCCCACCAAACACACCAGCCGCCGAAGAGAACAACACAAACGCCGACAAGTCCAGATCGCGAGTCAGCTCGTGCAGATGCCACGCGGCATCAACCTTCGGCCCAAACACCCCATCAATACGCTCCGGAGTCAGCGAACCAATCGTGGCATCGTCCAGTACGCCGGCCGTGTGCACCACAGCCGTCACCGGATGCTCGGCCAGCAACCCAGCCACAGCCTCCCGATCCGCCACATCACACGCGGCGAACGTCACCTCGGCACCCAGCCCCACCAACTCCGCGCCCAACGCCTGAGCACCCTCAGCCGCCCCACCACGACGACTGACCAGCAACAGGCTCCGCACACCACGCTCAACCACCAAATGCCGGGCCACCAACCCACCCAACGTCCCCGTCGCACCAGTCACCAACACCGGACCCACACCAAAACCAGGATCCTCGACCACAGACCGCCCAGCCCGCACCAGACGCGGAACACTCACCACACCAGCCCGCACCGCCAACTGCGGCTCACCCAAAGCCAACGCCCCAGCCAACACCTCAACCGAAGCAACCTCACCATCCAGATCAACCAACACAATCCGACCCGGATTCTCCGACTGCGCCGAACGCACCAAACCCCACACAACAGCCTGCCCCAGACCACACACACCCTCATCAGCTGCTACGGCCACCGCACCACGCGTCACCACCACCAGGCGTGACGCGCTGAACCGCTCATCCGCCAACCAACCCCGCACGGTACGCAACGCCCAATGCGCCGCCTCATGCGCACCCACCACCGCGTCGGCCCCGTCACGGGCAACAACCGGGCACTCCACCGCGACGAAACCAGACAACTCCGCCTGGCCGGTCATCGCCTCCAGGTCGTCCCACCGCACCGGCAGCTCGCCGGCCACGGCTGAGGCAATCGGCACGGGCACCCAGTCGATGCCGAACAGCGCGTCGCCCAGGCCGTCGCCGGCCGCTCCGGCCAGCTCCCCGGCCGTCACCTCGCGCAGGGTCAGCGACTCCACCGATGCCACCGGTGCGCCCGTACCATCGGCAACCGCCAGCGACACACCCTCCACACCACCGGGCAACACCCGCACCCGAAGCACCCTCGCGCCCGAGGCGTACAACCGCACACCCGACCACGCGAACGGCAACCTAGCGGCGTCTCCGTCGATCAGGCCGGCCGTCTGTGCCGCCGCGTCCAGCAGTGCGGGGTGCAGGCCGAAGCCGTCCACGCTCACACCGTCGGGCGCGACCACCTCGGCGTACATCTCGTCGCCCTTACGCCAGGCAGCCCGCAACCCCTGGAGCGCCGGCCCATACCCGAAACCGCCCTCGGCCGCACGGTCGTAGAACCCTTCCAGGTCCACCACCTTCGCCCCAGCCGGCGGCCACTCCACCAACGACACCCCGGCCGTACGCTCACCCTCAGCCAGCACACCCGAGGCGTGGCGCGACCACACCCCGTCGCCCTCACCCGCACTGGAGTACAAGCCCAGCTCGCGCCGGCCGGTCGCGTCCGCCGCTCCCACCCATACCTGCACCCGCACCGAACCGGTCTCGGGCAGGAGGAGCGGCGCCTCCAGCGTCAACTCCTCCACCAGATCACACCCGACCTGGTCACCAGCCCGCACCGCCAACTCCACGAACGCCGCGCCCGACAGCACCACCGAACCGTGCACCACGTAGTCAGCCAGCCACGCATGGGTCTGAACCGACAAGCGCCCCGTCAGTAGCACGCCATCCGTGTCACCCACTGCGACGGACGCGCCCAACAACGGGTGCTCCACCGAGCCGAGGCCGAGCATCGCGACGTCACCGGCGACAGGCGGCGTATCGAGCCAGTAGCGCTCACGCTGGAAGGCGTACGTCGGCAGATCAACTCGCCGCGCCCCACTCCCAGCGAAGAACGCCGCCCAGTCCACCGAAGCCCCACGCACATGAACCTCAGCCAGAGCCGAGACCAGCGCCAACTCTTCCGAACGATCCGCCCGCAAAGCCGGTACGAAGCCGGCATCCGGCGCCGTCTCCTGCCCCAGAGCCGAGAGTGTCCCACCCGGCCCCACCTCGACAAACGTCCCCACACCCTCGTCCACGAGGGCGGACACGGCGTCAGCGAAACGGACGGACTCGCGCACATGGCGCACCCAGTACCCGGCCGACATCAACTCTTCAGCCGAAGCCAGCTGACCGGTCAGCGTGGAGACGATCGGGATCGTCGGCGCCGCGCACGACACGCTCTCCAGGACCCGACGGAACTCCTCCAACATCGGATCCATCAACGGCGAATGGAACGCGTGGCTGACCCGCAGCCGGGAGGTCTTCCGCCCCGCCTCACGCCAGTGCTCCGCAACCCGCTCCACCGCAGCAGCGTCACCCGAGACCACCACCGACGACGGCCCGTTGACCGCCGCGATCCCCACACCCTCCGGCAGACCACCCCCCGCGACCTCAGACTCAGACGCCTGAACCGCCACCATCGCCCCACCGGACGGCAACGCCTGCATCAACCCAGCACGCGCCGACACCACCCGGGCAGCATCCGACAACGACCACACACCCGCCACATGCGCCGCAGCCAACTCACCAATCGAATGCCCAGCCAACACGTCAGGACGCACACCCCACGACTCCAACAACCGGAACAACGCCACCTCAACCGCGAACAACGCAGGCTGCGTCACACCCGTCTCGTTCAACGCCTCCGCGTCCTGGCCAGACAACACCTGCCGCACACGCGGGTCGAACTCACCCAACACCGCGTCCAGCGCGTCGGCGAACACCGGGAAACGCGCCGCCAGCTCACGCCCCATCCCCAATCGCTGCGCACCCTGGCCCGAGAACAGAAAACCCACCAGCCCGGCAACGGGCGAGCCCGTGATCACGGCTGCCGGCTGGGCGCCCTCGGCCAGTGCCGTCAACGCCGCCTGTCGGGACTCGGCATCCGCCGCGACCACCACCGCACGCTGGTCCAACACCGCACGCGAGGACACCAACGAGAAACCCACATCCACCGGATCAAGACCCACGGTACCCACCGCAAGACGACCCGCCTGCGCGCGCAACGCCTCCACACTCCGACCCGACACCACCCACGGCACCACGCCACCGGGGGTGGCCTTCGCCACGGGCTCAGCGTCCGAGACCTCAGGCTCCGGAGCCTGCTCGATGATCGTGTGGGCGTTCGTCCCACTCACGCCAAACGACGACACACCCGCCCGACGCGACCGCCCCACCACCGGCCACGGCCGAGACTCCGCCAACAACTCCACCGCACCAGCCGACCAGTCCACATGCGACGACGGCTCAGTGACGTGCAGGGTGTGGGGCAGCACGCCCTGGCGGATGGCCATGACCATCTTGATGACTCCGGCGACACCGGCCGCCGCCTGGGTGTGACCGATGTTGGACTTGATCGAGCCCAGCCACAACGGCTCGCCAGTACGGTCCTGCCCGTAGGTGGCCAGCAGCGCCTGCGCCTCGATGGGGTCACCCAGGGTGGTGCCGGTGCCGTGCGCCTCGACGGCGTCCACATCGGAGGAGGTCAGGCCGGCGCTGGCCAGGGCCTGCCGGATCACCCGCTGCTGGGAGGGACCGTTGGGCGCGGTCAGACCGTTGGACGCACCATCCTGGTTGACAGCCGAACCGCGCACCACCGCCAACACCTGATGACCCTTGCGCTGAGCGTCGGAGAGCCGCTCCACCAGCAGCACCCCAACACCCTCACCCCAACCCGTGCCATCAGCACTGTCAGAAAACGCCTTACACCGACCATCGGGCGCCAACCCACGCTGCCGACTGAACTCGATAAACGAACCAGGCGTCGACATCACCGTCACACCGCCGACCAGGGCCATCTCGCACTCGCCCTTGTGCAGTGCCTGCACGGCCAGGTGCAGCGCGACCAACGAGGACGAGCACGCGGTGTCCACCGTGACCGCCGGCCCCTCCAGACCGAAGGTGTACGACAGCCGACCGGAGATGACACTGGCCGAGATACCCGTACCGGCGTAACCCTCCACACTCTCCTGCGCCGCCATCAACAACGCCATGTAGTCCTGGCCGTTGGTCCCGATGAAGACGCCAGAGCGGCTGCCGCGTACCGAGGAGGGGTCGATCCCGGCCCGCTCGAACGCCTCCCAGGACGTCTCCAGAAGCAACCGCTGCTGCGGGTCCATCGCCAACGCCTCACGCGGCGAGATCCCGAAGAACCCGGGGTCGAACTCGGGGGCGCCGCGCAGGAACGCGCCCTCGTGGGCGTAGGTGGTGCCCAGGTGCTCCGGGTCGGGGTCGTAGAGCGACTCCACGTCCCAGCCACGGTCGGTGGGGAACTCGGAGACCGTGTCCACGCCGGACTCGACAAGACGCCACAGGTCCTCGGGCGACTCGACCCCACCGGGGAAGCGGCAGCTCATGCCCACGATCGCGATCGGCTCGGTGGCCTTGTCCTCGACCTCGCGGAGCCGTTGCTTGGTCTGCCGCAGGTCCGCGGTCAGGCGCTTCAGGTAGTCGAGGACCTTGTCGTCGTTCGACATGTGCGTGCTTACCCCTCTTGGGTGAGAGTTCGTACTCGTGGTGATGAGAGTCCGTAACCGCTGGTCAGGACTTTCCGAGTTCCTCGTCGATGATGTCGAACACGTCCGCCAGCGTTGCCGAGCTCAGGTCGTCCACGGCGACCTCGGGCTCCTTGTCGTCCCACGTGGACAGGAGGGAGCGGAGGCGTAGTTGGATGTCCTCGACCAGCGCGTCGTTCGGGTCGAGCTTGGAGATGGTGACCGTCAGCCTGTTGAGCTCGCCGAGTACCGCCGCGGCGGGTGTGCCCTGGCTCGTGAGGAGCTTCGTGCGCAGGTGGGCGGCGAGTGCTGCCGGGTTGGGGTGGTCGAAGACGAGGGTGGCTGAGAGTCGGGAGTCGACTTCGGTGTCCAGCCTGTTGCGTAGTTCGACGGCGGTCAGTGAGTCGAAGCCGAGTTCCTTGAACGCCCGGTCCGCCTCGACCGCCTCCGGTCCCGCGAAGCCGAGTACGGCGGCGGTGTGGGTGCGTACGAGGTGGATGAGCGCTCGGTCCTGTTCCGCCTCGGTGAGGCCCGCGAGCCGTTGGGCGAGCGGGACCGGGCCGGTGGTGTCGGTGGCGCGGGCGGCCCGACGGGCGAGGGTGGGGACCAGGCCGCGCAGCAGCGGGCGTACCTGGTCCGGGTTGGCTCGCAGGGCGGCCAGGTCGAGGGCGGCGGGCAGGGCGGCGGGGGCGCCGGTCGCGCGGGCCGCGTCGAGCAGGGCCATGCCGTCCTGGGCGGACAGCGGGTTCATGCCGCCGCGTGCCATGCGTTGGACGTCCGCTTCGTCCAGGTGCCCGGTGATGCCGCTGGCCTGCGCCCACAGGCCCCAGGCCAGTGAGGTGGCGGGCAGGCCGGTGGCGTGGCGGTGCTGGGCGAGAGCGTCCAGGAAGGCGTTGGCCGCCGCGTAGTTGCCCTGGCCGGGGCCGCCGAAGACGCCGGCCGCGGCGGAGAACAGGACGAACGCCGTGAGATCGAGTTCGGCGGTCAGTTCGTGCAGGTGGAGTGCGGCGTCGGCCTTGGGGCCGAAGACCGTGTCGACGTGCTCGGGGGTCAGGGACTCGATGACGCTGTCGTCCAGCACACCCGCCGTGTGGATGACGGCGGTCACCGGGTGTTCGGCCAGCAGGGTGGCGACGGCGGCGCGGTCGCTCACGTCGCAGGACACGACCGCGACGTGGGCGCCCAACTTCTGTAGTTCGGAACGCAGTTCGGTGGCCCCGGGGGTGTCCGGGCCGCGTCGACCGGTGAGGACGAGGTGGCGTACGCCGTGGTGGGTGACCAGGTGGCGGGCGGTGATGCCGCCCAGGACACCCAGTCCTCCGGTGATCAGCACCCTGTCGTCGGGGGTGAACGCCGCTGGTTCGGGTGCGTCGGCGGGGGTGGCGAGTCGCGCCAGCCTGGCCATGGTGGCGGCGCCGTCCCTGAGGGCGATCTGTGGTTCGCCGGTGGCGACCGCGGCGGGGAGCTTACGCAGCGACCTGTCGTGCGCGTCCGTGTCGACCAGGACGAACCGTGCCGGGTGCTCGGTCTGCGCCGAGCGCACCAGGCCCCAGACGGGGGCGGCGACCAGGTCCGGGACGGGCTCGCCGGGTGTGGTGGCGAGGGCGCCGCTGGTGAGCAGCACCAGTCGCGACGGGGCGAGCCTGTCGTCGGCCAGCCAGGTACGGAGCAGGTCGAGGGTGTGGTGGGCGGCCT
Source organism: Streptomyces sp. NPDC057702 (assembly GCF_042799315.1). Lineage (NCBI taxonomy): Bacteria > Bacillati > Actinomycetota > Actinomycetes > Kitasatosporales > Streptomycetaceae > Streptomyces > Streptomyces sp. NPDC057702. The sequence continues at coordinate 47,593 of NZ_JBHVJC010000003.1, forward strand.
CGCGGGGGGTGGTGGCGTGTTCGCCAGGTGTGAGGGCGACGTGGTGGGGCACGGGTGCGCCGGCGTCGAGGGCGGTCAGCAGTGCGGCGAGGTTGGCGTGTTCGGTGACGGGTGCGCCGGCCGTGGTGAGCGCGCTGGCCAGCCGGGTGGTGTCGCCGCCGACGACGGCCCAGGTGCCGGTTTCGGGGGCGGCGTCTGGCAGGGGGGCCCACCTGACCTCGAACAGCGAGTCGCGATGGGCGGAGCGGGCGAGGTGGAGCTGGTCGGCGGACATGGCCCGCAGACTCAACTCGTCCACGGCGGCTACGGGTTGGCCGGTGCCGTCGGTGACCAGCAGCGCCACGGTGTCCACACCGACCGGGGTGACGCGCACCCGCAGCGTGGTGGCCCCGGTGGCCAACAGGCGCACCCCGGCCCACGAGAACGGCAGCCCGTTCGAGCTGACCCCGAGGCCGATGGCCTGCAGCGCGGCGTCCAGGAGGGCCGGATGGAGACCGAAACCCGGGTCGGCGAGCCCGTCCGGAAGGCTGGCTTCGGCGAACACCTCGTCACCCTTGCGCCAGGCGGCGCGCAGGCCCTGGAAGGCGGGGCCGTGCTCAAGGCCGGTGGCGGCCAGGTGGGCGTAGTGGGTGTCGAAGGTGACGGGTTCGGCTTCGCTGGGCGGCCAGGCGACCAGGTCGCCGGTGGTGGGCTGGGCCCGTTCCGTCAGGGTGCCGGTGGCGTGTCGGGTCCAGCCGCCGCCCCCGTCGCCGCGCGAGTCCACGGTGAACGCCCGGCCGCCGGTGGCGTCGGGCCCGTCCAGGCTGAGCCGCAGCTGTACGCCGTCCCGCTCGGGCAGTACCAGGGGTGTTTCCAGGACGAGGTCGTCCAGTGCCGCGTAGCCGACGTGGTCGCCGGCGCGCAGCGCGAGGTCGACGTAGGCCGCGCCGGGGAGCAGCGCGGTGCCCTGGACACGGTAGTCGGCCAGCCACGGGTGGGTACGTGGGGACAGTCGGCCGCTGAAGACGAGGCTGTCGGAGTCGGCGAGTTCGGTGACGGCGACGAGTAGGGGGTGTTCGACGCGGCCGAGTCCCGCCGAGGTGACGTCGCCGGTGGCGGTGGGGGATGTCGTGGGCCAGAAGCGTTGGCGTTGGAACGGGTACGTCGGCAGGTCCACCTGTCGCGCGTCGGCGAGCTGCCAGGCCACCTTGCCGCCACGGACGAACAGTCTGCTCGCCGAGTTCAGCAGGCGGGCCGGGCCGCCGTCGGCACGGCGTAGCGAGCCGACCACCACGCCGTCGGCACCGGCCAGTTCGCCCAGTCCGGCCACGAGCACGGGGTGCGGGCTGACCTCGACGAAGTCGGTGTACCCCGTGGCTACCAGGGTGGCCACGGAGTCGGCGAACTCCACGGGTTGGCGCAGGCTGCGGTACCAGTAGGTGGCGTCCATCTCGCGAGTGTCCAGCCAGCCGCCGGCCAGCGGGGAGAAGTACGGCACGTCGCTGGCGCGGGGTCGCACGTGTGCCAGGCCGGTGAGCAGTTCGGTCTCGATCCGCTCGACGTGGTGGGAGTGCGGGGCGTAGTCGGCCTGGACGCGCCGCGCCCAGATGCCCTGCTCGGCGCAGTGGTCCACCAGTTCGTCCACGGCGTCCGCGTCGCCGGAGACGACGACGGAGGTGGGGCCGTTGACGACGCCGATGCCCAGTCGCCCGTCCCAGTCGGTGAGCAGTTCGCGTACGGCGGTCACGTCGAGGGCGATCGCGACCATGCCGCCCTGGCCGGCGAGCGCGGCGAGCGCCTTGCCGCGCAGGACGACCAGGTCAGCCGCGTCGTCCAGGCTCAGGGCACCCGCGACACAGGCCGCGGCGATCTCACCCTGGGAGTGTCCCAGGACGGCGCTGGGCTCGACGCCCCAGGAGCGCCAGGTGGCGGCCAGTGACACCATGACCGCGAACAGGGCGGGTTGGACGACGTCCAGCCGCTCCATCAGGTCGGGGTCGTGGAGGGCGTCCAGCAGCGACCAGTCGACGCGCGGGTCCAGGACCTGTGCGCACTCGTGCATTCGCGCGCGGAACACCGGTGAGCTGTCCAGCAGCTCGCCGGCCATGCCGACCCACTGGGAGCCGTGGCCGGGGAAGACGAACACCGGTCCGTTGGGGCGGCTGTCGGCCACGCCGGTGACGACGTTGGGTGCCTCGCGGCCGTCGGCCAGGGCGGCCAGGCCGGTCAGGAACTCCTGCCGGTCGTGGCCGAGGACCACGGCCCGGTGATCGAAGGTCGACCGGGAGCGCAGCGAGTGGGCGACGTCGGTGACCGTTCCCGCTGTCTCGTGCGCGAACGCGGCGCTCAGGTGTGCCGCCTGGGCGCGCAGGGCCTCGCCCGTGCGGGCCGACAGTACCCACGGCACGGCGCCCGGCTCGACCTCGGTCACCGGGGTCGGCGCCCCGGTCGGGCGGGGTGCCTGCTCGATGATGGTGTGCGCGTTGGTTCCGCTGAACCCGAAGGAGGAGACGCCGGCCCGCCACGGGCGGTCCACGGCTGGCCACGCGCGCTGGTCGGTGAGCAGTTCCAGCGCCCCGGCGGACCAGTCGACGTGGGTGGACGGCTCGTCCACGTGCAGTGTCCTGGGCAGGACACCGTGGCGCATGGCCAGGACCATCTTGATGACGCCAGCGACGCCGGCCGCGGCCTGGGTGTGGCTGATGTTGGACTTGATCGAGCCCAGCAGCAGCGGTTCACCCTGCCGGTCCTGGCCGTAGGTGGCGAGCAGGGCCTGGGCCTCGATCGGGTCACCCAGGGTGGTGCCGGTGCCGTGCGCCTCGACCGCGTCCACCTCGGTGGGCGTCAGGCCGGCCGAGGCCAGCGCGGCCCGGATGACCCGCTGCTGGGAGGGGCCGTTGGGCGCGGTGAGGCCGTTGGACGCGCCGTCCTGGTTGACGGCCGAGCCGCGCACGACGGCCAGCACCTGGTGTCCGTCACGCTCGGCGTCCGAGAGCCGCTCCACGAGCAGCATGCCCACACCCTCGCCCCAGCCGGTGCCGTCGGCGCCGTCGGCGAAGGCCTTGCAACGCCCGTCCACGGACAGTCCGCGCTGGCGGCTGAACTCCACGAACGCGCCGGGGGTGGACATCACCGTGACACCACCGGTCAGGGCCATATCGCACTCGCCCGAGCGCAGCGCCTGCACCGCCAGGTGCAGGGCGACCAGCGACGACGAGCAGGCTGTGTCCACGGTGACGGCGGGGCCTTCGAGCCCGAAGGTGTACGAGAGGCGGCCGGACATGACACTCGCGGCGCTGCCTGTGGCCACGTGTCCGCCCACGTCCTCGGCGGCCCCGTCCAGGACCATCCCGTAGTCCTGCACGTTCGATCCGACGAACACACCCACGCGCTCGCCGCGTACGGCGTCGGGGTCGATGCCCGCGCGTTCGAACGCCTCCCAGGACGTCTCCAGGAGCAGCCGCTGCTGCGGGTCCATCGCCAACGCCTCGCGCGGCGAGATCCCGAAGAACCCGGCGTCGAAGTCGGCGACCCGGTCGAGGAAGGCACCCATGCGCGAGTACGAGGTACCCACGCCGGCCGGGTCCGGGTCGTACAACCCTTCCAGGTCCCAGCCACGGTCGGCGGGGAACTCCGAGACCGCGTCCCGGCCCGACACCAGCACGTCCCACAGGTCCTCGGGGCTGGCCACGCCGCCGGGGTAGCGGCAGGCCATCGCCACGATCGCGATCGGCTCGTCGCTCACGGCCAGGGTGGGGGTGTCACCCGCCGAGGGGCTCTCACCCTCCGGCTCGCGCACCGCCGACAACAGGTGGGCGGCGAGCGCGGCGGGCGTGGGGTAGTCGAAGACGACGGTCGCGGGCAGGGGCAGGCCGGACACGGCCGTCAACCTGTTGCGCAGTTCCACGGCGGTCAGCGAGTCGAAGCCCAGCTCACGGAAGGCCCGGTCGGCGTCGATGGCGCCAGCCGAGGCGTGCCCGAGGACGGTGGCGGCCTCCGCGGCCACCAGCGCGCGCGTCGCCTCACCCTGCTTCGCCGGGTCCAGGCCCACCAGGCGGCGCCGCAGCTCGGCCCCGGCCTCGGCCGGCTCGGCCACCCCGGCGGCATCGACCGCCTGGTCAGCGAGCGCGTCCCGCGCCTCGGCGAGGTCGGCGAGCAGCGGGCTGGGGCGGCCGACGGTGAACGCGGGGGCGAACCGCCGCCAGTCGACGTCGACCACGACGGTGGTGGCCGTGCCCGCGCCGACCGTGTCAGCCAGGGCACCGACCGCGAGGTCGGGCGCCAGCGCGAGGAGCCCGCGGCGGGAGAGTTGACGCTGGGCCTCGTCGTCGGCCATCCCGCCACCGGCCCACGGGCCCCAGGCCACGGCGGTGGCCGGCAGCCCGGAGGCGGTGCGGTGGGCGGCGAGCGCGTCGAGGTAGGCGTTGGCCGCGCTGTAGGCGACCTGCCCGCCGCTGCCCCAGACACCGGCGATCGAGGAGTAGCACAGGAAGGCGTCCAGCGGCGTGTCCGCCAGCAGTTCGTGCAGGTGCGTGGCGCCAGCCACCTTGGCGGCGACCACGTCGGCGAAGCGCGCCAGGTCGGTCTCGTCGACCGGGACGCTGTCGTTCAGGCCGGCGGTGTGCACGACGGCACGGATCGGGTCGCCGGCCGAGGCCAGGCTGTCGACGAGGGTGGCGAGCGCGGCCCGGTCGGCGATGTCGGTGGCGGCGACGGTGACCCGCGCGCCCGACTCCTCCAACTCCGCCCGCAGCTCAGCCGCGCCGGTGGCGTCGGCTCCGCGCCGGCTGACCAGCACGACGTGTTCGGCGCCCTGGGAGGCCGCCCAGCGGGCGGCCCGTGCGCCGAGGGCGCCGAGGCCGCCGGTCACCAGGACCGTGCCGCGCGGCCTCCAGTCGGAGCCGGCGGCGGCCCGCTCGGCCCGCCGCAGTCGGCGCACGAACACGCCGGACTCGCGGACGGCGGCCTGGTCCTCCGCCCCGCCCAGCAGCCCGCACAGCCGCGCGGCCACCGAGGCGTCCACCGCCTCCGGCAGGTCGACGAGCCCACCCCAGCGACCCGGGTGCTCCAGCGCGGCGGCCCGCCCCAGGCCCCACACCATCGACTGCCCCAGGCCGGCGACCGCGTCACCCGCGAGCGCGGCGACCGCGCCGGTCGTCACGCACCACAGCGGCGCCGGAGCGTCCACGTCGCCGAGTGCCTGTGTCAGCGCCAGGGTGGCCGCCACACCACGCGGCACCACGGGGTGCTCGGGGTGCGGCGACGCGTCCAGCGCCAGCAGCGACAGCACCCCGCCGACCTCGTGCCCGTCGGCGGCCGAGCGCAGCGCGTCGGCGAGCCCGGCCCGGTCCGTGCGGTCCACCTCGACGCGTACCAGCTCCAGGCCGTGACCCGCGAGGAGGTCACCCAGTTCGGCGGCCCGGCCGTCCCCCGCGAGCGCCACGACCAGCCACGTGCCCGAAGGGAGCGAGGTCGCCGGGCGGGCCTGGGGCTGCCAGCGCACGGCGTACCGCCAGGCGTCGGTGGCGCGCTTCGCGCGGCTCTGCCGGCGCCACGACGACAGCAGGGGTAGCACCGCGCGGAGCGAGTCGGCCTGCCCGTCGTCGGTCACACCCAGGGACGACGCGAGGGTCGTCGTCTCCTCGCTGTCCACAGCGGCCCAGAACCGCGCCTCGTCCGCGTCCACGGCGGACACCTCGACGGTGGGCGCGGCGGTCGCCCAGTAGCGCTGGTGTTGGAAGGCGTACGTCGGCAGGTCGACCCGCCGGGCACCGCTGCCGGCGAAGAACGCCGCCCAGTCCACCGAAACCCCACGCACATGAACCTTGGCGAGCGCCGAGACCAACGCCAACTCTTCCGAACGGTCTCCACGCAACACCGGCACGAAACCAGCATCCGGCGCTGTCTCCTGTCCCAGAGCCGACAATGTCCCACCCGGCCCCACCTCGACAAACGTCCCCACACCCTCACCCACGAGAGTGGCCACCGCGTCGGCGAAGCGTACGGACTCGCGCACGTGCCGCACCCAATACCCGGCCGACATCAACTCTTCAGCCGAAGCCAGCTGACCGGTCAGCGTCGAGACGATCGGAATCGTCGGCGCCGCGTACGACACACCCTCCAGAACCCGCCGGAACTCCTCCAACATCGGATCCATCAACGGCGAATGGAACGCGTGACTGACCCGCAGCCGCGACACCTTACGCCCAGCCTCGCGCCACCGCTCCCCCACCGCCTCAACCTGGACGGCATCACCCGAGACCACCACCGACGACGGCCCGTTGACCGCCGCGATCCCCACACCCTCCGGCAGACCACCATCCGCGACCTCAGACTCAGACGCCTGAACCGCCACCATCGCCCCACCGGACGGCAACGCCTGCATCAACCCAGCACGCGCCGAGACAACCTTGACAGCATCCGACAGAGACCACACACCAGCCACATGCGCCGCAGCCAACTCACCAATCGAATGCCCGGCCAGTACGTCAGGACGTACACCCCAGGACTCCAGCAACCGGAACAGGGCCACCTCGACCGCGAACAACGCAGGCTGCGTCACACCCGTCTCACTCAACGCCTCCGCGTCCTGGCCCAACAACACCTCCCGCACACGCGGATCAAACTCACCCAACACCGCGTCCAACACCTCACCGAACACCGGGAAACGAGCAGCCAGCTCACCACCCATCCCCAACCGCTGCGCACCCTGACCCGAGAACAGGAAACCCACCCGGTGCGAGGCGGCCTCGCCCACGGTGACGCCCGCTCCACTTCGGCCCTCGGCGAGGGCGGTCAGGGATGACAGGAATCCGGCGTGGTCGGCGCTGAGCACGACCGCGCGGTGGTCGAGGGCCGAGCGGGAGGTGGCCAGCGAGTAGCCGACGTCCACGGGGGTGTGTTCGTCGACCAGCGCCAGCAGGCGCTGGGCCTGGCCGCGCAGGGCGTCCGCGTCGTTGGCCGACAGGACCCACGGCACCAGGTTGTCCCGGGTGCGGGCTTCGGGTACGGCCTCGGGTTCGACAGCCTCCGGCTCCGGAGCCTGCTCGATGATGGTGTGCGCGTTCGTACCGCTGAAGCCGAACGACGAGATGCCGGCCCGGCGCGGCCGGTCGGTGGCGGGCCACACACGCTGTTCGGTGAGCAGTTCCACGGCGCCGGCCGACCAGTCCACATGCGGCGACGGCTCATCCACGTGCAGGGTACGCGGGAGTACGCCGTGCCGCATGGCCAGCACCATCTTGATCACACCCGCGACGCCCGCGGGAGCCTGGGTGTGTCCGATGTTGGACTTCACCGAACCCAGCCACAACGGCCGATCCGCCGGGCGGCCCTGACCGTAGGTGGCCAACAGGGCCTGCGCCTCGATCGGATCACCCAACCTCGTCCCCGTACCATGCGCCTCCACCGCGTCCACCTCAGCCGCCGACAGACCAGCGGAATCCAACGCGGCACGGATCACCCGCTGCTGCGACGGACCGTTCGGCGCCGTCAGACCGTTGGACGCACCGTCCTGGTTCACCGCCGAGCCCCGCACGACGGCCAGCACGGGGTGGCCGTTGCGGCGCGCGTCCGAGAGCCGCTCGACGAACAGCATGCCGACGCCCTCGCCCCAGCTCGTGCCGTCGGCGGCGGCGGCGAACGCCTTGCAACGCCCGTCCAGCGACAGTCCGCGCTGGCGGCTGAACTCGACGAACGCGCCGGGTGTGGCCATGACGGTGGCGCCGCCGGCCAGGGCCATCTCGCATTCACCGGTGCGCAGGGCCTGCACGGCCAGGTGCAGCGCGACCAGCGAGGACGAGCACGCGGTGTCGACCGTGACCGCCGGGCCCTCGAAGCCGAAGGTGTACGACAGCCGACCCGAGGCGACACTGGCCGCGTTGCCGGTCGCGACATAGCCACCCACGTCCTCGGCGGCCTCGCCCAGCACCAGTCCGTAGTCCTGGGCGTTCGAGCCGACGAAGACCCCCACCCGCTCGCCGCGCAGCGACGCCGGATCGACTCCGGCGCGTTCCAGCAGTTCCCAGGAGGTTTCCAGGAGCAGCCGTTGTTGCGGGTCCATCGCCAGCGCCTCACGCGGCGAGATGCCGAAGAAGCCGGCGTCGAAGCCGCTCACGTCGGAGAGGAACGCCCCCGAGCGCAGGTAGGTGGTGCCCGGCGCGTCCGGGTCGGGGTTGTACAGGGCCTCGATGTCCCAGCCACGGTCGGTGGGGAAGTCGGTGACCGCGTCCCCGCCCGAGAGGAGGACGTCCCACAGGTCCTCGGGGCTGGCCACGCCGCCGGGGAACCGACACGCCATCGACACGATCGCGATCGGCTCGTCGCTGACCCGGGAGGTGGTCGAGGGTGCCACCGCCGTGGGCGTCGCGCTGGTTCCCGCGAGTTCGGTGCGGAGATACGCCGCCAACACCGCCGCGTTCGGATAGTCGAAGACCAACGTCGCCGGCAAAGCGACACCCGTCACCTCACTCAACCGCGAACGCAACTCCATCGCCGTCAGCGAATCAAAACCCAACTCCCTAAACGCCCTCGTCGCCGACAACACCTCACCCGACACATACCCCAACACCGCCGCAGCCTCAAACCGCACCAACTCCGTCAACCGCCACTCCTGCTCACCCACCCCCAACCCAACCAACCCCTCAGCCCACACCGAACCAACCCGCCCCGACCCCGAGCCCTCCAACGCCTTACGCACCTGCGGCAGTTCACCCAACAACGCACTAGAACGCTGAGACATAAACGTCCCCGCGAACCGCTCCCAATCCACATCCGCGACAACAACATCCTCGTCACCCCGCTCCAACGCCGACGCCAAACCAGCGACAGCCACCGCCGGGGCCATCGCCGACAAGCCCCAACGGCGTAGCAGCGCGACCTGTTCGGTGGTCGCGACCATGCCGCTGCCACCACCCCACGGCCCCCAGGCGACGGCGGTGGCGGGCTGTCCGGCAGCACGTCGGTGGGCGGCGAGCGCGTCCAGGTAGGCGTTGGCGGCGGCGTACGCGCCCTGGCCGCTGCTGCCCCAGATGCCGGCGATGGACGAGAAGAGAACGAACGCGTCCAGCGACGTGTCACCCAACAACTCGTGCAGGTTCCGCGCCCCATCCACCTTCGCCGTCAACACATCGGCGAGGTCGTCGGGGCCGAGGTCGGCGAGGGGCGCCGAGCGCTCGATGCCCGCCGCGTGCACCACGGCGGTGATGTCCGGAGTGTCCGCCAGCAGGCCGGCGAGCGCCGCGCGGTCGGCCACGTCGCAGGCGGCGAGCGTGACGCGGGCGCCCAGCCCGACCAGCTCGGCCCGCAACTCCTCGGCACCCTCGGTGGCTTCACCGCGACGGCTGGTGAGGACGAGGTGTTCGGCCCCGTTGGCCGCCAGCCAGCGGGCCACGTGCCCGCCCAGCGCTCCCAGCCCACCGGTGACCAGCACCGTGCCGCCCGGCGTCCAGCCGGCACCGGCGGCGGGGGTGCCCAACGGCGCGGGAACCAGCCGGCGCCCCCACACCTGACCGTCCCGCAACGCCAGCTGGTCCTCGTCGCCGGCTCCCGCGAGGACCGACACCAGCGCGTCGGCCACCGTCTCGTCCACCGCCCCGGGCAGGTCCACCAGCCCGCCCCAGCACCCCGGGTACTCCAACGCCGCGACCCGGCCAAGTCCCCAGGCCACCGACTGCTCGAACCCGGCGACCCTGTCGCCCGCACCCACCGACACCGCACCCGAGGTCACACACCACAACCGGGCCGAACCCGCCAGCTCACCCAACGCGCGCAGCAGTCCCACCGTGGGGGTGACCGCCCCGTCGTCGAGGCTCAGCAGCGAGACCACGCCAGCCAGCTCGCCCGCCTCGGACAGTTCGGCCCACCAGTCCACCGCGGTCGGCTCCACGAGGAGCACCCGAGCATCGGCGCCGGCGCGCTCCAGCGCGTCGCGTACCGCCTCGGCGCGCGGCTCACCCGCGGTCGCCACCACCCACCAGACGCCCTCTGCCGACCGCCCCTCGACAGCCACCGAACGCCACTCCACGCGGTAGCGCCAGCCGTCGGCGGCCGAGCGGTCCCGCTGCTTACGACGCCACGCGGACAGCCTGGGCAGCACGGCACTGAGCGGATCGTCAGCGGACACACCCAACGCCCGCGCGAGATCAACCGCGTCACCCTCCTCCACGACCTCCCAGAACCGGGACTCCACGGGCGACATGTGCTCGATGCCCTCGATGGCGGTCGGGGTGTCGAGCCAGTAGCGCTGGCGCTGGAAGGCGTACGTGGGCAGATCGACCGGCCGCGCACCGCGACCGGCGAAGAAGGGTTCCCAGCTCACCTGGACGCCCCGTACGTACAGCTGGCCGGCGGCCGTGGTGGCGGCCACGACCTCCGGACGGTCGCCGCGCAGCACGGGCACGAACACCGCGTCCGGCGCGGTCTCCTGGCCCAGAGCCGACAGTGTGCCCCCCGGGCCGACCTCGACGAACACCCCCACGCCCTGCTTCCGCGACGCTTCGACGGCATCGGCGAACCGCACGGACTCCCGAACGTGCCGCACCCAGTACTCCGCCGAGTTCAACTCTTCGGCCGAGGCCGGCTGACCGGTCAGGGTGGAAACAATGGCGATGGTGGGAGCCGCGTACGACACGCTCTCCAGAACCCGTCGGAACTCTTCCAACATCGGTTCCATCAACGGCGAGTGGAACGCGTGGCTGACCCGAAGACGGGTCACCTTGCGGCCGGCCACACGCCACCGCTCAGCCACGGCCTCGGCCTGAACCGCGTCACCCGAGACGACGACCGACGACGGCCCGTTGACCGCCGCGATCCCCACACCCTCCGGCAGGTCATCCGCGACCTCGGCCTCGGACGCCTGGATGGCCACCATCGCCCCACCAGCCGGCAACGCCTGCATCAACCCAGCACGAGCCGACACCACCCGGGCCGCATCCGACAGGGACCACACGCCGGCGACATGCGCGGCGGCCAGCTCGCCGATCGAATGCCCGGCCAGTACGTCAGGACGTACACCCCAGGACTCCAGCAACCGGAACAGGGCCACCTCGACCACGAACAACGCCGGCTGCGTCACACCCGTCTCGTTCAACGCCTCCGCATCGTCGCCCAACAACACCTCTCGTACGGACGGGTCGAACTCACCCAACACCGCGTCCAACGCCTCAGCGAACACCGGGAAACGCGCCGCCAGCTCACGCCCCATCCCCAACCGCTGCGCACCCTGACCCGAGAACAGGAAACCCACCCGGTGCGAGGCGGCCTCGCCCACGGTGACGCCCGCTCCGCTGCGGCCCTCGGCGAGGGCGGTCAGGGCCGTCTGGAACTCGGCGGGTTCCGTGGCGACGACCAACGCGCGGTGCTCCAGCGCGGCTCGCGAGAACGCCAGGGTGCGGCCGATGTCCGCCACGGCAGGGTCCGTCGCCTCGGCGACGAACGACGCGAGTCGCGCGGCCTGCTCCCGCAGCGCCTCGGGGGTCGCGGCCGACAGAGCCCACGGGACGCTCGTCCCGGTCGGCAGCGGCTCCGGGGCCTGCTCCCGCTCCGTCGCGGGGGCCTGCTCGATGATGGTGTGCGCGTTGGTGCCGCTGAACCCGAACGACGACACGCCCGCCCGCCACGGCTGGCCGGTCTCCGGCCACGGCCGGGCCTCGGCCAGCAGCGCGACCGCGCCTGTCGACCAGTCCACGTGGGGCGACGGCTGGTCCACGTGCAGGGTGTGGGGCAGCAGGCCGTGGCGCATCGCCATGACCATCTTGATCACGCCCGCGACACCGGCGGCGGCCTGGGTGTGACCGATGTTGGACTTCACCGAACCCAACCACAACGGCCGATCCGCCGGCCGACCCTGACCGTAGGTGGCCAACAGCGCCTGCGCCTCGATCGGATCACCCAACCTCGTCCCCGTACCATGCGCCTCCACCACATCCACCTCAGCCGCCGACAGACCAGCGGAATCCAACGCGGCACGGATCACCCGCTGCTGCGACGGACCGTTCGGCGCCGTCAGACCGTTGGACGCACCATCCTGGTTCACCGCCGAGCCCCGCACGACGGCCAGCACGGGGTGGCCGTTGCGCTGGGCGTCGGACAGCCGCTCCACGAGCAGCATGCCGATGCCCTCGCCCCAGCCGGTGCCGTCCGCGTCTGCGCCGAACGCCTTGCAGCGGCCGTCCACCGCCAGCCCGCGCTGTGTGCTGAACTCGACGAACGCGGCGGGGGTGGACATCACCGTGACGCCGCCGGCCAGGGCCATCTCGCACTCGCCCTTGTGCAGTGCCTGCACCGCCAGGTGCAGCGCGACCAGCGACGACGAGCACGCGGTGTCCACCGTGACCGCCGGCCCCTCCAGACCGAAGGTGTACGACAGCCGACCGGAGATGACGCTCGCCGCGCTGCCGGTGCCGAAGTACCCTTCGACGCGCTCCGGGGCGGCCATCATGAGCGTCGTGTAGTCCTGGCCGTTGCTGCCGACGAAGACGCCGGCGCGGCTGCCACGCAGCGCGTGCGGGTCGATGCCGGCGCGCTCGAACGCCTCCCAGGACGTCTCCAGGAGCAACCGCTGCTGCGGGTCCATCGCCAACGCCTCACGCGGCGAGATCCCGAAGAACTCCGGGTCGAAGTCGGCGACGCCGTCCAGGAAGGCACCCATGCGCGAGTACGACGTGCCCACCCTCGCCGCGTCCGGGTCGTACAGCCCCTCCAGGTCCCAGCCACGGTCGGCCGGGAACTCCGAGACGGTGTCCGTGCCGGACAGCAGCACCCGCCACAGGTCCTCGGGGCTGGTCACGCCGCCGGGGTAGCGGCAGGCCATCGCCACGATCGCGATCGGCTCGTCGCTCACGGCCAGGGGGGCGGTCGAGGCGGCGGGGGCCGCGAGGTCCGAGCCGGACAGCTCGACGCGCAGGAAGCCGGCCAGTTCGGCGGCGGTCGGGTAGTCGAAGACCACGGTGGCGGGCAGGGCGATGCCGGTGGTCTCGCTCAGGCGGGCGCGCAGTTCCATCGCCGTGAGCGAGTCGAAGCCCAGTTCACGGAAGGCGCGGGTGGCGGGGAGCGTCTCGGCCGAGGCGAGGCCGAGCACCGTCGCGGCCTCGTGTCGGACCAGGTCGGTGAGGTGGGCTGCCCGCTCGGCCTCGGTGCGGCCGGCCAGGCGTTGGGCGAGCGCGGAAACGCCCTGCTCGACGGCCTGGTTCGCGAACGCCGCCTGGACGTCGGGGAGTTCGCGCAGCAGTGGGCTGGGGCGCCGGGCCATGAAGGTGCCGGCGAACCGCTGCCAGTCCACGTCGGCGATGGTGACCTGGGCGTCGCCGTGTGCGACGGCCGTAGCCAGACCGGTCAGGGCGGCGGCGGGGTCCATGGCGGTCAGGCCCCGGCGGCTCAGGTGCGCGCCCTGGCCGGAGTCGGCGACCATGCCGCCGCCGCCCCACGGCCCCCAGGCCACGGCTGTGGCGGGCAGACCTGTGGCGCGCCGGTGGTCGGCGAGGGCGTCGAGGTAGGCGTTGGCGGCGCCGTAGGCCGCCTGGCCGCCGCTGCCCCACACGCCGGCGATGGAGGAGAAGAGGACGAACGCGTCCAGCGGCGTGTCGGCCAGCAGTTCGTGCAGGTGGCGGGCGCTGGCGGCCTTGGTGGCCAGGACGTCGGCGAACTCGGCCAGGTCGTGGGGGTCGAGGTCGGCCAGGGGCGCCGAGCGCTCGATGCCCGCCGCGTGCACCACGGCGGAAAGCGTCGGCAGGTCGGCCAGCAGCCCCGCGACGGCCTCCCGGTTGGCCACGTCGCAGGCGGCGAACGTGACCCGCGCGCCCAGCTCGTCCAGTTCGGCCGCCAGCTCCTCGGCACCCTCGGCGGCTTCGCCGCGTCGGCTGGCGAGCACGACGTGTGTGGCGCCGTGTGCCGCGAGCCAGCGGGCGACGTGCCCACCCAGGGCGCCGGTGCCACCGGTGACCAGTACGGTGCCGCGCGGCGTCCAGCCGTCGGCGAAGGGCTCGCCCAGGGGTGCGGGTACCAGCCTGCGGCCCAGGATCGCACCGTCGCGCAGGGCGAGTTGGTCCTCGTCGGCCGCGTCGGCCAGGGCGGCGGCGAGCAGGTCACCGGTCGCCTCGTCCCGCGCGTCGGGCAGGTCGACGAGGCCACCCCAGCGGTCGGGGTGCTCCAGCGCGGCGGCTCGGCCCAGGCCCCACAGCGTGGCCTGCTCGAACCCGTCGACGGCCGCGTCCGCGCCGGCCGCGACCGCTCCCGAGGTCAGGCACCACAGCGCGGCGGTCGTCCCCGCCGCGCCCAGCGCCCGGAGCAGGCCGATCGTGGCCGCCACGCCGGTGGGAACGCGCCCCTCACCGGCGTCGGCGAGCCCCAGCAGCGACACCACGCCGTCGAGCTCGGTCGGCTCGGTCAGGTGCTGGGCCCAGTCGGAGGTGGTCGGGTCCACAGACACCAGCCGGGCGTCGGCGCCGCGCCGGGCCAGGGCGTCGCGTACCCACGTGCCTCGCTCCTCGCCGGCCGGGGCGACGACCAGCCAGGTGCCGGCCAGGCGTCGGGGGCCGGCGACCACGGGCCGCCACTCCACGCGGTAGCGCCAGCCGTCGGCGGCCGAGCGGTCCCGCTGCTTACGACGCCACGCGGACAGCCTGGGCAGCACGGCACTGAGCGGATCGTCAGCGGACACACCCAACGTCCGTGCGAGATCAACCGCGTCACCCTCCTCCACGACCTCCCAGAACCGGGACTCCTCCGGCGACAGCCGTGACTCGCCCGCCTCACCCGCCGGGGCCTCCAGCCAGTAGCGCTCGCGCTGGAAGGCGTACGTCGGCAGGTCCACCTGTCGGGCGCCGGTGCCGGCGTAGCAGGCCGCCAGGTCGACGGCGAGGCCGCGTACGTGCAGCTGGCCGACGGCGGTGGTCAGCGAGACCAGCTCGGGCCGGTCGGTGCGCAGGGCGGGGACGAAGGTGGCGCCGGCGACGCCGAGCTGCCCCAGGCCCGACAGGACGCCGCCGGGCCCGATCTCCAGGAAGACGTCGGCTCCCTGCTCGGCCAGCGTCAGGAGCGCGTCGTGGAAGCGTACGGACTCGCGTACGTGGCGCACCCAGTAGTCAGCCGAGTTCAACTCTTCAGCCGAAGCCGGCCGACCGGTCAGCGTCGAGACGATCGGAATCGTCGGCGCCGCGTACGCCACGCTCTCCAGAACCCGCCGGAACTCCTCCAACATCGGATCCATCAACGGCGAATGGAACGCGTGACTGACCCGCAGCCGCGACACCTTACGACCAGCCGCACGCCACCGCTCCCCCACCGCCTCAACCTGGGCGGCATCACCCGAGACCACCACCGACGACGGCCCGTTAACCGCCGCGATCCCCACACCCTCCGACAGGTCGCCCGCAACCTCGGCCTCGGACGCCTGGATGGCCACCATCGCCCCACCAGCCGGCAACGCCTGCATCAACCCAGCACGCGCCGACACCACCCGGGCAGCATCCGACAACGACCACACACCAGCCACATGCGCCGCAGCCAACTCACCAATCGAATGACCGGCCAACACGTCAGGACGCACACCCCACGACTCCAACAACCGGAACAACGCCACCTCAACCGCGAACAACGCAGGCTGCGTCACACCCGTCTCACTCAACGCCTCCGCGTCCTGGCCCCACAACACCTCCCGCACACGCGGATCGAACTCACCCAACACCGCGTCCAACGCCTCAGCGAACACCGGGAAACGAGCAGCCAGCTCACGCCCCATGCCGAGTCGCTGTGCACCCTGACCCGAGAACAGGAAGGCCAGTCGATGGGGTGCGGTCTCGCCCAGGACGACACCGGGGGCGCCGCGCCCGTCAGCGAGGGCGGCGAGTCGCTCGACGGTGGTGGCCTGGTCGTCGGCCAGCAGCACGGCACGGTGGTCGAAGGTGGCTCGCGTGGTGGCCAGCGAGAAGCCGATGGCCGTCGGGTCGAAGTCGGTCGCGTCGGCGTCGGCCACGGCCGTGCGCAGCCGGTCGGCCTGGGCGCGCAGCGCGGCGGGGCTCTGGGCGGACAGCGCCCAGGGCGCCACGGGCAGCGGTGTCGGGTCGGGCGCGGTCTCCGGGTCGGGGGCGGGCGCCTCCTCCAGGATGACGTGGGCGTTGGTGCCGCTGACGCCGAACGAGGAGACGCCGGCGCGGCGCGGCTCCTCGCCCTGCGGCCAGGGCTGCTCCTCGGTGAGCAGGGCCACGGTGCCCGCCGACCAGTCCACGTGGCTGCTGGGCTCATCCACGTGCAGTGTCCGGGGCAGCGTGCCGTGGCGCATGGCCATGACCATCTTGATGATGCCGCCGACGCCGGCCGCCGCCTGGGCGTGGCCGATGTTCGACTTCAGCGATCCCAGCCACAGGGGTCGCTCGGCGGTGCGCTCCTGGCCGTACGTCGCGATCAGGGCGTGGGCCTCGATGGGGTCGCCCAGGGTGGTGCCGGTGCCGTGTGCCTCGACGGCGTCCACCTGGGCCGGGGTGAGTCGCGCGCTGGCCAACGCCTGGGTGATGACGGCCTGTTGGGCGGGGCCGTTGGGGGCGGTGAGGCCGTTGGAGGCGCCGTCCTGGTTGACGGCCGAGCCACGGACGACCGCGAGGATGGGGTGACCGTTGCGGCGGGCGTCGGACAGCCGCTCCACCAGGAGCATGCCGACGCCTTCGCCCCAGCCGGTGCCGTCGGCGCTGTCGGAGAACGCCTTGCAGCGGCCGTCGACGGACAGGGCGCGTTGGCGGCTGTACTCGACGAAGGTGCGGGGGGTGGACATGAAGGTGGCGCCGCCGGCGAGAGCCAGCGAGCACTCGTCGCGGCGCAGGGCGACCATCGCCAGGTGGAGCGCGACCAGCGAGGACGAGCAGGCCGTGTCGACGGTGACGGCGGGCCCTTCGAGGCCGAAGGTGTAGGCGATGCGACCGGAGGCGATGCTGCCGGCGCTGCCGTTGGCGAGGAAGCCCTCGAAGCCCTCGGGGGCCTGTGGCAGGCGCGTGGCGTAGTCGTTGTACATGACGCCCGCGAACACGCCGGTGCGGGTGCCCCTGGCGTGTGCCGGGTCGATGCCCGCGCGTTCGAAGGCCTCCCAGGAGGTTTCCAGGAGCAGTCGTTGCTGGGGGTCCGTGGCCAGTGCCTCGCGCGGGCTGATACCGAAGAACGTGGGGTCGAAGCCCGCCGCGCCCTGGAGGAAGCCGCCGTGTCGGGTGATGGAGGTGCCGGCGTGGTCGGGGTCCGGGTCGTGGAGGGCGTCGGCGTCCCAGCCTCGGTCGGCGGGGAACTCGACAACGGCGTCGCCGCCGTCGGCCAGCAGGCGCCACAGGTCCTCGGGTGACTCGACACCGCCGGGGTAGCGGCAGCTCATGCCGATGATGGCAATGGGCTCGTTCTCGCGCTCCTCCACCTCGCGCAGGCGTCGGCGTGCGGTGCGCAGGTCGTTGGTGGCCCGCTTGAGATAGTCGCGGAGCCTGTCCTCGTTCTCCATTTAGCGTGCGCTCCTTACGGCGGTGCGGGCGAGATCGGCGCGGTCCGGACCGGTCACGAGGTTTCGAGTTCGTTGTCGAGGTAGCCGAAGAGTTCGTCGTCGGTGGCCGCGGCGAGGTCGGATTCGGCGTCCGGGCTGTCGCTGGTGGCCCGCGCGTCGCTCCACCGGGCGAGCAGGGCGCGGAGTCGCAGGTCCGCCTTGGTGGCGGTGCCGTCGTCGGTGAGGGCGAGCAGCGCGCTCTCCAGCTGGTCGAGCTGGTCCAGCACGTCGGTGCCGGGCTCGGGTTCGGTGCGTGGGAGCAGCGTGAGCACGTGGCGGGTGATGGCGGTGGCCGACGGGTGGTCGAAGACGAGCGTCGAGGGCAGGCGCAGGCCGGTGGCGGCGGTGAGGCGGTTGCGGAGTTCCACCGAGGTCAGCGAGTCGAAGCCGAGGTCGCGCAGGGCGCGGGTGGGGTCGATCTGGGTGCCCGCGGCGTGTCCGAGGACCGCGGCGACCTGGGCGCGGACCAGTTCGAGGACGGTTTCCTCGCGGTCGGTGGCCGACTGGTCCGCGATGGCCCGCGCGAACGACACGGTCGGCGCGGGGGTGGCCGTGGTGGCGCGGTGGGCGGGGGTGCGGACCAGGCCGCGCAGGAGCGGGGGCAGGGTGTTGTCCGCCGCCTGGCGGCGTAGCGCGGGGGTGTCCAGGTGGACGGGGACCAGGGTGGGTCGGTCATCGTGGGTGGCCGCGTCCAGGAGGGCGAGGGCGTCGGGGGTGGGCAGTTCGCGGATGCCGGAGCGGCCGAGTCGGGCCCGGTCTCCGGCGTCGAGTCCGGCGGTCATACCGCTGGCGGCGGCCCACATGCCCCAGGCCAGCGAGGTGCCGGGCAGGCCGCGTGCGTGGCGGCGTTGGACGAGGGCGTCCAGTGTCGCGTTGGCCGCCGCGTAGCTGGCCTGGCCGGCGCTGCCGAGGACGCCGGCGGCGGAGGAGAAGACGACGAAGGCGGACAGGTCGGCGTCCTGGGTGAGCTCGTCCAGGTGGAGGAGGCCGTCGACCTTGGGGCCGAAGACGTGGTCGATCCGCTGGGGGGCGAGCGATTCCAGTACGCCGTCGTCGACGACGCCCGCCGCGTGGACGACGGCGCCCAGGGGGCGGTCCAGGGAGGCCAGCAGGGTGGCGACGGCGTCGCGGTCGGCGATGTCGCAGGCGGCGACGTGTACCCGGGCGCCCAGGGCGGTGAGTTCGTCGCGGAGTTCGGGCGCGCCCTCGGTGGCCAGGCCCTTGCGCCCGACCAGGACGAGGTGGCGTGCGCCCTGGTCGGTGACGAGGTGGCGGGCCACCAGGGCGCCCAGTGTGCCGAGGCCGCCGGTGACCAGGACCGGGCGGTCCACGTCGAGGGGGGCGGGCACGGTCAGGACGACCTTGCCGACGTGGCGGGCCTGGCTGAGGTGGCGGAACGCCTCGGGTGCGCGGCGTACGTCCCAGGCGCCTACCGGGAGCGGGGTCAGCGCGCCGGTCTCGAACAGGTCCAGCAGTTCGACCAGCATCTCCTGGAAGCGGTCGGGCCCCGGCTGGGTCAGGTCGAAGGTGGCGTACGTGACGCCGGGGGGCAGGTCGTCGACGTCGCGGACGTCGGCCTTGCCGAGTTCGACGAACCGGCCGCCGTCGGGCAGCAGGTCAAGGGAGCGGTCGGTGAACTCGCGGACCAGCGAGTTGAGGACGACGTGGACACCGCGGCCCGCGGTCTCGGCGGTGAACTTGTCCGCGAAGTCGGTGTCGCGCGAGGACGCCAGGTGTGTCTCGGGCACACCCATGGCTCGTAGGGTGTCCCACTTGGCGGGGCTGGCGGTCGCGAAGACCTCCGCGCCCCAGTGGCGGGCGAGTTGGACGGCCGCCATGCCGACGCCGCCGGTCGCGGCGTGGATGAGGACGGACTCGCCGCGTCGCAGGCGGGCCAGGTCGTGCAGGGCGTAGTAGGCGGTGAGGAAGACCAGGGGGGTGGCGGCGGCTCGGGCGAAGCTCCAGCCGGCGGGTATCGGGGCGAGCAGCTTGCGGTCGGTGACCGCCAGCGGCCCGAAGCCACGGGTGACCATGCCCAGCACGCGGTCTCCCGGTGCCAGGTCGGTGACGTCCGCGCCGACCTCGGTGACCACGCCGGCGGCCTCGCTGCCGAGTTCGGCCGCGCCGGGGTAGGAGTCGAGGGCGATGAGCACGTCGCGGAAGTTGACGCCGGTGGCGCGGACGGCGACGCGTACCTCGCCGGGCGCCAGGGGCGCGTCGGCCTCGGGGTGCGGGGTCAGGGTGAGGCCGTCGAAGGAGCCGCGCGGTTGGCTGTCCAACCGCCACGGGCCCTCGGTGGGCGGGGTGAGACGGCCGTCGGTGTCGGCGCGGGTCAGGCGGGGGGCGCTCACGCGTCCGGCGCGTACGGCCAGCTGGGTCTCGTCGCAGGCCAGGGCAGCGGGGACGAGGTGGGCGGACTCGGCGCTCTCGTCCAGGTCGAGGAGGGTGAACCGGCCGGGGTGCTCGGTCTGCGCCGAGCGCACCAGGCCCCACACGGCGGCCTGGGCCGGATCGGGTGTGCGGGTGTCGAGCGCGCCCCGGGTGACGAACACCAGGCGGCAGTGGGTGGTCCGCTCGTCGGCCAGCCACTCCTGGGCCAGGCGCAGCGCCCAGGTCACCGCCGCGCGGGCGGCCTGGCCCGGTGTGTCCCCGCCGGGCTCCGGCGGGGTCGGGCAGGGGGCGAGCAGGGTGGCGATGTCGTCCAGGGAGTCGACGTCGGGCACGGCCCTGGCGTCGATGCCCAGGGTGTCGGTGCCGAGGACGGCCAGTCCGGGCGTCGGGTCCTGGCCCGGGTCCAGGGGTGTCCACTCCAGGGCGAGCAGTGACTCGAGGGCGCGGGAGGCCGTCGTGGGCAGTTCCGTGGGCCGCATGACCAGCGATGCGACGCTGGCTACGGGCCGGCCGGCGGGGTCGGCGACGGCCAGCGCCATCGTGCCCGCTCCGGTGGGTGTCCAGCGCACGCGCAGAGTGGCGGCACCGGCGGCGTGCCGGCGTACTCCGGTGAAGCTGAAGGGGAGGCGGGGGCCGCCGCCGCTCTCCTCCAGGGTGCGGAGCACGGGGGCGTGGAGTGCGGCGTCCAGGAGCGCGGGGTGGAGGTGGAAGCCCGTGCTGTCGGCGTGGTCGGGCAGGGTGACCTCGACGTACACGTCCTGGTCCAGGCTCCAGGCGGCGCGCAGGGCGCGGAAGACGGGGCCGTAGGCGTAGCCGAGGTCGGTGAGGCGGTCGTAGACGTCGGCGGCGTCCAGCGGGGTGGCGCCCGGTGGCGGCCACGCGGCCAGTTCGGTGGCCGGCGTGTCGCTGGTGGTGAGCGTGCCGCTGGCGTGTTCGGTCCACGGTGTGTCCGGGTCGGCGTCCTCGGCTCGGGCGTGGACGCGGATGGCGCGGGTGTCGTCGTGGGGCGCGCCGACGGTGACGCGCAGGGCGAGGCCGCCGCGCTCGGGCAGGGCCAGTGGGGCGTGCAGGGTGAGCTCTTCGACCGTGTCGAGCCCGCAGTGGCTGGCGGCGTGGAGGGCCAGGTCGAGGAAGCCGGTGCCGGGGAAGAGGACGCGGTCGCCGACGCCGTGGTCGGCCAGCCAGGGTTGGGCGCTGGTGGCCAGGCGGCCGGTGAAGACGACGCCGTCGGAGTCGGGCAGTTCGACGGCGGCGCGCAGCAGCGGGTGGTCACCGGCGGCGACGCCGAGGGCGGCGGTGGCGCCCGCGCCGGCGGGCGCGACGGCCGCGGTGAGCCAGTACCGCTCGTGCTGGAAGGCGTAGGTGGGCAGGTCCACGCGCTCGCCCCGGCCGCCGAGGGCGGCGGCCAGGTCGAGTCGGGCGCCACGGACGTGGAGGGCGGCGGCGGCCAGGAGCAGGGCGTCGGGCTCGGGCCGGTCGGAGCGCAGGGTGGGGACGAACGCGGCGTCGGGGGCGCTGTCCTGGCCCATGGCGGTGAGCACGGCGCCGGGCCCGACCTCGACCATCGTCGTCACACCCTGGGCGACCAGGGAGGTGACGGCGTCGGCGAAGCGCACGGGCTGGCGCACGTGTCGGACCCAGTAGTCCGGCGAGGCCAGGGTGTCGGCGTCGACGGGGGCGCCGGTCAGGGTGGACACCAGGGGCAGGGTGGGCGGGTTGGCCACCGCGCTGGCGACGACGCGGCGGAACTCGGCCAGGATGGGCTCCATCAGCGGGGAGTGGAAGGCGTGGCTGACCCGCAGCCGGGTCACCTTGCGTCCCTGCCCCCGGAGTCGGTCGGCCAGGGCGAGTACCTCGCGGTCGGTGCCGGACAGGACCAGCGAGTGGGGGCCGTTGATCGCGGCGATGCCGACGTGCTCGGAGCAGTGCGGAGCGATCTCGTCCTCGGTGGCCTGCACCGCGACCATGACGCCGCCGGCGGGCAGCGCCTGCATGAGCGCGCCTCGGGCGGCGACGATCGCGCAGGCGTCGGCGAGCGAGAAGACGCCGGCCACGTGCGCGGCGGCCAGTTCGCCGATCGAGTGTCCGGCGAGCGCGTCGGCGCGCAGGCCCCAGGACTCCCACAGTCGGTAGAGGGCGACCTCGACGGCGAACAGGGCGGGCTGGGCGTACTCGGTGCGGTCCAGTGCGGCCTGGTCGTCGCCGAAGACCACCTCGCGCAGCGGCAGCGGCAGCAGCGGGTCGAGGTGGGCGAACACGGTGTCCAGGGCGTCGGCGAACACCGGTCGCGTCGCGTACAGCTCACGCCCCATGCCCAGGCGTTGGGCGCCCTGGCCGGAGAAGAGCACGGCGAGCCGGCCCCCGTCGGGTGTGCCCCGTACCACGGTCGGGTCGTCGGTGCCGGCGGCGACCGCCGCCAGGCCGGCGCGCAGGTGGGAGGTGGTGGCGCCGAGGACGACCGCGCGGTGGTCGAGCGCGGCCCGTCCGGTGGCCAGGGTGTGGGCGATGTCCACGGGGGACAGTGCGGCCCGCTGGTCCACGGTGTGCGCCAGGCGGGTGGCCTGCGCGCGCAGCGCGGTGGTGTCGCGGGCGGACAGTGCCCAGGCCAGCGGCCGGCCGTCGGCGGGCGCCGGGGTGGGACGGGCGGGCTCGGCGGCCTGTTCGAGGATGACGTGTCCGTTGGTGCCGCTGACGCCGAAGGCGGAGACGGCCGCCCGGCGGGGCCGGCCGGTCGCGGGCCAGGGCCGGCGCTCGGGCAGGAGCTCCACGGCGCCGGCGGTCCAGTCCACGTGCCGGGAGGGCCGGTCCAGGTGCAGGGTGCGGGGCAGTACGCCGTGCCGTAGGGCCTGCACCATCTTGATGACGCCGGCGATGCCGGAGGCCGCCTGGGTGTGGCCGATGTTGGACTTGAGCGCGCCCAGCAGCAGCGGTTGGTCGGCGGGCCGGTCCTGGCCGTAGGTGGCCTGGAGTGCCTGGGCCTCGATGGGGTCGCCGAGGCGGGTGCCGGTGCCGTGGCCCTCGACGGCGTCGACGTCTGCGGTGGTCAGGCCCGCGTTGGCCAGCGCGGCGCGGATGACGCGCTGTTGGGCGGGCCCGTTGGGCGCGGAGAGCCCGTTGGAGGCGCCGTCCTGGTTGATGGCGGAGCCACGGACGACGGCCAGCACCTGGTGGCCGTTGGCCCGCGCGTCGCAGAGGCGCTCCAGCAGGACCAGGCCGGCGCCCTCGCCCCAGCCGACGCCGTCGGCGGCGTCCGCGAAGGGCTTGCACCGGCCGTCGGGGGCCAGCCCGCCCTGGAGGCTGAACTCGGCGAACGGCGTCGGCGTCACCATGATCGCGGTGCCGCCGGCCAGGGCCATGGAGCACTCGCCCGAGCGCAGCGCCTGGAGTGCCAGGTGCAGGGCGACCAGCGAGGAGGAGCAGGCGGTGTCGACGGTGGCGGCGGGGCCGCGCAGGCCCAGGGCGTAGGCGATGCGGCCGGAGACGACGCTGAGGGCGTCGCCGGTCAGCCGGTAGCCGTCCATCTCGGGCGCCGCCTGCTCCAGGGTGCCCGCGTAACCCTGTGCCGAGGCGCCGATGAACACGCCGGTGAGGCTGTCGCGTACCGAGGAGGGGTCGATGCCCGCGCGCTCGAACGCCTCCCAGGCCAGTTCCAGGACCTGCCGCTGCTGGGGGTCCATGGCCAGTGCCTCGCGCGGGGCGATGCCGAAGAAGCCGGCGTCGAAGCCGCCCGCGTCCTCGACGAACGCGCCTTCCAGGGTGGTGCTGTGGCCCGCTTCCCGGGCGTCGGGCGCGTAGAGCCGGTCGGTGTCCCAGCCCCGGTCGTCGGGGAGCGGGCCGATCGCGTCGTGTTCGCCCAGGACGAGCGACCACAGGTCCTCGGGGTCGCGTACGCCGCCGGGGTAGCGGCAGCTCATGGCGACCACGGCGATCGGCTCGTCGGCCGCGCGCGCCGCGACCTGTCCGGGCGTGGCGTCCCGCCGTTCGCCGAGCACCACGGAGTGCAGGTGGCGGGCGAGCGCCTCGGGGGTGGGGTGGTCGAAGACGACGGTGGTGGGCAGGCGGGTGCCGACGGCGGCGTTCAGGCGCTTGCGGACCTCGATGGCCGTCAGCGAGTCGAAGCCCAGCTCGCGGAAGGCCCGGTCCGGGGTGACCGCCCCGGGCCCGTCGTGCCCCAGGACCGCCGCCGCGTGGCCGCGTACCAGGTCGAGCAGCAGGCGGTGTTGGTCGGCCTCGGTCAGGAGGGCCAGTTGGTCGGCCAGGGCCCCGCCGGTGGTGGGCTCGGGCGCGCTGTCCTGGGCGGCCAGCGCGATGACGTCGGGGATGTCGCCGATCAGCGGGCGGGAGCGGGCGGCGGTGAAGCCGGGGGCGAAGCGGGCCCAGTCGATGTCGGCGATCGTCAGGGCCGTCTCGCCGGTGGCCAGGGCGGTGGCCAGCGCGCCGACGGCGAGCTCGGGGCGCATGGGGCGCAGGCCCCGGCGGCGCAGTTGGTCGTTGAGGTCGCCGGCGGCCATGCCCGCGCCGGCCCACATGCCCCAGGAGAGGGAGGTGGCGGGCAGCCCGGCGGCACGGCGGCGGTGCGCGAGGCCGTCAAGGTAGGCGTTGGCCGCGCCGTACGCGCCGAGTTCGCCGCTGCCCCACACGGCGGACCCGGAGGAGAAGAGCACGAAGGCGTCGATGTCGCGCCCGGCGCACAGCTCGTCCAGGTGGGCGGCGCCGGCGGCCTTGGCGGCCAGGGCGTGCGCGAGGTCGGGTGTGCGGGTGTCGGCCAGCGGCAGGGCGGGGACGGTGCCGGCCGCGTGGAAGACCGAGCGGATCGGTGTGCCGTCGGCGTCGAGGCGGGCGAACAGGTCGGCCAGCGCGGCCCGGTCGGCCGCGTCGCAGGCGGCGAGGGTGGTACGGACGCCGAGCGCGGTCAGCTCGGCCTCCAGTTCGCGCGCGCCGGGGGCGTTGGCTCCGCCGCGGCTGGTCAGGACGAGGTGTTCGGCGCCGTTGCCGGCCAGCCAGCGGGCGACGTGGCCGCCGATGGCGCCGGTGCCACCGGTGATCAGCACGGTGCCCCGGGCGCGCCAGGCGGGTGCGGTGGCCGGCGCGGGCGCGGGGGTCAGGCGGCGCGCCACGATGCCGGAGGCCCGTACGGCCAGTTGGTCCTCGTCACCCTGGCCGGCCAGGACGGCGGCGAGTCGGGTGGCGGCCTTGGTGTCGGGGGTGGCGGGGAGGTCGACGAGGCCGCCCCAGCGGTCCGGGTGCTCCAGGCCGACGGCCAGCCCGAGTCCCCACGCCTGGCTGCGCGTGGGGTGGGTCAGCGGGTCGGAGCGCCCCACGGAGACGGCGCCGGAGGTGACCAGCCACAGCGGCGCGCCGATGCCGGCCGCGCCGAGGGCCTGGACCAGCGCCAGCGTGCCGGACAGCCCGCCGGGGACGACCGGCGCCCGGGGGTCGGGTCGCTCGTCCAGGGCCAGCAGGGACAGGACGCCGCTGGGGGCGGGGTCCAGGGCGCGCAGCGCCTCGGGCGAGCCGTCGCTGACCTGGACGTGGGCGCCGTGGGCGCGCAGCGCGTCGACGGCCGCCGCGTGCCAGGGGTGTGGGGTGTCGGTGGGCGCGTCGACCACCAGCCAGGTGCCGGTGAGGGTGGGTGTGGTCGGGGTGTCCAGGGGGCGCCAGGTGACGCGGTAGCGCCAGGAGTCGACGGCGGAGCGTTCCTGGGTGCGCCGTCGCCAGTCGGCCAGGCTGGGCAGGACGTCGGTCAGGGGCGCGTCGGCGGGCAGGTCCAGGGTGGTGGCGAGGTCGCCGCGCTCCACGGCGGCCCAGAACTCCGCCTGCGCGGGCTCGTCGCCCGACCGCGCGCGGGCGCTCTGGTCGAGCCAGAAGCGGCGGCGCTGGAACGGGTAGGTGGGCAGGTCCACGTGGCGTCCGGCGGGCACCACCTGGCGCCAGTCGAAGGGCAGGCCCTCCACGTACGCCTCGGCGACGGAGAGCAGGAACTGGTCCAGGTCGCCGTCCTCGCGTCGCAGCGTGCCCGCCACGACCGCCTCACCGCCGGTGGCGTCCAGCGTCTCGCGGAGCCCGAAGGCCAGTACCGGGTGCGGGGCGCACTCGACGAACGCGCCCGCGCCCCAGTCCAGGAGGCCGCGGGTGGCCTCCTCGAAGCGCACGGTGTCGCGCAGGTTCTGGTACCAGTACGCGCCGTCCACCTCGGGCCCGGTCAGCCACTGGCCGGTGACGGTGGACAGCATGGGGACGCTGGCCCGCGTCGGGCTCACCTCGGCCAGCGCGCTGGCCAGCGCCTCCCGGACGCGTTCGACGTGTGGGGAGTGCGAGGCGTAGTCGACGGGCACGCGACGGGCGCGCACCTCCTCGGCGGCGCACACCTCGACCAGCTCGTCCAGGGCGTCGGCGTCGCCGGCGACGACCACCGATCCGGGGCCGTTGATCGCGGCGACCGAGATCCGGCCGTCCCAGGCGGCGACGCGGCGTTCGGCCTCCTCGACCGAGGTCCCGAGCGAGACCATCCCACCCTGCCCGGAGAGCGCCAGGATCGCCCTGCTCCGCAGCGCCACCACCCTGGCGCCGTCGGCCAGCGACAGGGCGCCGGCGACACAGGCGGCGGCGATCTCGCCCTGGCTGTGTCCCACCACCGCGTCCGGCTCCACGCCGTACGAACGCCACAACTCGGCCAGCGAGACCATCACCGCCCACAACGCGGGCTGTACGACGTCCACCCGCTCCAGCGCCGCCGCGTCCGCCAGCACCTCCCGCAGCGACCACTCCACGTGGGGCGCCAACGCCTCGGCACACGCCTCCAGCGATGCCCGGAACACCGGCGAGGACTCGGCCAGCGTGAGCCCCATCCCCAGCCACTGCGAACCCTGCCCGGGGAAGACGAACACCACCTTGCCCACCGGCCGCGCCACCCCCACCGCCACCCGCGCGGGCTCGGCCGCCGCCACTCCCTGGGCCACCGAGGTCAGCGCGTCGACGCCACCGGACACCACCACGGCCCGGTGCTCGAAGGCCGACCGCGACAGCAGCGCGTCCGCCATCTCGACGGCCGGCAACTCCGTTACGCTGCGCACGAGTTGGGCGGCGTGGGCGCGCAGGGCGTCCGCCGTGCGCGCGGAGAGCACCAGCGGAACCGGCCCGGCTGTCGGCCTGGCCACCACCGAGGACTCGTCGGGTGCCTGCTCCAGGACGGCGTGCGCGTTGGTGCCACTGATGCCGAACGAGGACACACCCGCCCGTCGCGGGCGCCCGACCTCGGGCCACGGCATGGTCTCGGTGACCAGCGACACCGCGCCGCTCGACCAGTCCACGTGCGGGGTGGGCTCGGTGACGTGCAGCGTCTTGGGCAGTACGCCGTGCCGCAACGCCAGCACCATCTTGATCACACCCGCGACGCCGGACGCCGCCTGGGTGTGCCCGATGTTGGACTTGACCGAGCCCAGCCACAGCGGCCTCTCGGCCCGGTGCTCGCGACCGTAGGTGGCCAGCAGTACATCGGCCTCGATCGGGTCGCCCAGCCGGGTGCCGGTGCCGTGCGCCTCGACGGCGTCGACGTCGGCTGCCGACACACCCGCGTTGGCGAGCGCCTGCCGGATCACCCTGCGCTGCGCGGGGCCGCTGGGGGCGGTCAGACCGTTGGACGCGCCGTCCTGGTTGATCGCGGTGCCCTTGACCAGCGCGAGCACGGGGTGCCCGTGCCGCCGCGCGTCCGACAGCCGTTCCAGGAGGACCATCGTGGCGCCCTCGGCGAGACCGAAACCGTCCGCGCTCGCCGAGAACGCCTTGCACCGGCCGTCGGCCGCCAGCGCGCGCTGCCGGCTGAACTCCACGAACATGCCCTGCGAGGGCATCACCGTCACACCGCCCGCCAGCGCCAGCGAGCACTCGCCACGACGCAGCGACTCCACCGCCAGGTGCAGGGTGACCAGCGACGACGAGCACGCCGTGTCGATGGTGACGGCCGGGCCCGCGAACCCGAAGGTGTACGCGAGCCGACCAGAGGCCACGCTCGCGGTGTTGCCCGTGAGCAGGTAGCCCTCCAGGTCCGCGGGCGCCTCGTGCAGCCGGGGCCCGTAGTCCATCGTCATCGCGCCGACGAAGACACCCGCCGGCGTGCCGCGCAGGGTGGCCGGCTCGATGCCCGCCCACTCCATGGCCTCCCAGCCGATCTCCAGAAGCAGGCGCTGCTGGGGGTCCATCGCCAGCGCCTCACGCGGGGAGATCCCGAAGAACTCCGGGTCGAACTGGTGGACGTCGTGCAGGAACCCGGCCTCGCGCTGGTAGTAGCCGCCCGCCCGCTCGGCGTCCTCGTCGTAGCGCCCGTCCAGGTCCCAGCCCCGGTCGGTGGGGAAGGCGCTGACGCCGTCGCCCCCCTCGGACAGCAGCGCCCACAGGTCCTCGGGGCTGCGTACGCCACCGGGCAGTCGGCAGCTCATCGCCACGACGGCGATCGGGTCCTCGTCACCGGCCGCGCGGGCGGGCACCGGCTCGTCGTCCTCGACCGGCACGCCGCGCAGGGTGCGGTCGAGGTAGCGGGCCAGGCCGCGGCAGGTCGGGTTGTCGAAGACCGCCGAGACCGGCAGGCTCAGACCGGTGGCCACGTTGAGCAGGTTGCGCAGCGCCACCGCGCCCGCCGAGTCGACACCCAGCTCCAACAACGGCGCGTCCACGTCGACGACGGCCCGCGCGTCACCGCCGACGACGGCGGCGAGCTGCCCGCGCACCAGGTCGAGCAGGTACGCGTCCCGGTCGGCGGCCTCGGCGAGCCGGTCGGCCAGCGACGGGGCGGCCTTGACCCGCGGCGCCGCGTGCGACGGGTAGCCGGGCAGTGGCACCGGGCGTACGTCGCGCCCGGCGAACACCGCCTCCCAGTCGGGCGCGACACCGTGCGCGTACAGCTCGGCCAGCGCGGACATCGCCTGGTCGACGCCGCCGTGGTCGCGACGCAGCGTACCGACGGCGACGGCCGCCACGCCGGCGTCCTCGGCGCTCTCCTGCACGGCCCGGGTGAGTACGGGGTGCGGGCTGGGCTCCAGGAGCAGGTGGTGACCGGCGGCCAGGGCGGCGCGCGTGGCGCGCTCGAAGTCGGCGGTGTGGCGCAGATTGCGGCACCAGTGGTCGGCGGTGAGCGTGAGCGGGTCGACGCGCCCGCCCGTGGTGGCCGCGTAGATCGGCACCTGGCTCGCGCGGGGCGCGATCGGCGCGAGGTCGGCGCGCATCGCGTCGAGCACGGCGTCGACCTGACGGCCGTGCGCGGCGAGGCGGATGGCGATGCCACGGGCCTTGACGCCATCGGCGGTCAGCTCGGCCAACAGCGCGTCGGCGGCGTCCTCGGCACCGGAGACCAGCACCGAACCGGGGGCGTGCACGGCGGCGAGGTCCAGCCCGTCGTAGCGGGTCAGCCGCTCGCGCACCTCGTCGGCGGAGGCCAACACGGAGAGCATCACGCCGCGTTCGAGCAGATGTGTCTGGGCCCGGCCGAACAGGGCCACGGCCCGCGCGCCGTCTTCGATCGACAGCGCGCCCGCGACCGTCGCGGCCGGGATCTCACCGACACTGGAGCCGATCACGGCCCCGGGCAACACACCCCAGGACCGCCACAGCGCGGACAGGGCCACCATCATCGCCCACAGCGCGGGCTGCCCGACGTCCGGCCGATCCAGCGAGGGTGTGTCGGTGCTGCCGCGCAGGACGTCCAAGACGGGCCAGTCCACGTACGGCGTCAGGGCCTCGGCGCAGGCGTGCAGTCGCTCGGCGAACACCGGTGAGGTGGCCAGCAGTTCATCGGCCATGCCCAGCCACTGCGGCCCGTGCCCGGGAAAGACGAAGGCGGGGCCGGCCGTGCCGAGCGGGGTGGGCCCGCCGGTTAGGAGTCCGGGCACCGGGCGGCCCTCGCTGACGGCGAGAAGCCCGTCGGTGAGCTGGGCGCGGTCGGCGCCGACGAGCACGGCGCGCCGGGCGAGGGTGGGACGGGTGGTGGCCAGGGAGTAGGCGAGGTCGGCGAGCGGGAGGGTGGGGTGGTCCCGCAGCAGGGTGTGCAGGTCGGCGGCGCGCGCTCGCAGCGCATCCGGGCTGTGCGCCGACAGGGTGAGGGGGACGGTGGGCCCGTCCGGTACGGCACGTCCGGGCTCGGGCCTGCCCGCCTGGCGCGCGGCCTCGACCAGGGCCGGGACGCTGGTGGGCCACGGGTGGGCGGCGCCGAGCCGGTAGGCGAAGGGTGCGGTCCGCACACCGTTCCCACGCGCTAACACGGCAAAGGCGCCGCCCGCCCCGACGAGTGCCAGATCGCACGCGTCGGCTCGCAGGGCGGTGACCGCGTCGGTGACCGGTTCGTGCCCGACCCGACAGGGGCCGCGCAGTCCGAGCACGCGCGCCAGCTCGCCCGCGTCGTCGTCGCCCATCTCGTCGGCGGCCAGGAAGACCCCGGCGTTGGCCCGGTCGGACGCGCCGATGCCCGCGTCCTCACAGGCCCGCCACGCCGACTCGTACTCGGTCGCGCGGTCCGCGGGTATGTGCTGACCGATCAGCTCGGTGAGCACGCCGGAGGTGAGCATTTCCCGCATCGGCGCGACATGCGCGGTCCCGATGACGACGACAGTGCCGGTGACCACTCGTCAGTTCCCCTCTTGCATGAACCCTGTGCCGGGGCACCACGAACGACACGGAGCGTCAGCGAATTGACGCCCCGGGAGGTTGTGTTGGGTACGCGGAAGGCCCGCACGAGGTCAGTGAGGTGCGAAGCCCGCGGTCCGGTGCCAGTGCCGACAGTATCCGCATGATCGTTGCCCGAACCACCCTCTCTTCCTGCGGTTATTGAGAGCGATTTGACACATTTCTACTGCCACGTAGCGTGCGCTGACCGTTCGACATGAACACCACAGATACGCGACAGCGAAGGACACGAGGCGGCTCCACCTGGCACTTTTATGTCGACTTCACGCGCGCAACACTCGACGCGAAGTCATTTCATGCATCACGCAAAGTTATCGAGGGAGCGTACTGATCGGTCACACGACGCCCGATTAGGGTCTTCCGCGTTCCGATTCGTGACCGCTTTATGTTCGTGCCTGCTCGCCCCGGTTTCGCCTCGCACGTCCCGCCCCCCGTCACCTGACCAGCCAGTCCGAAACGCCCCGATCAGCACCACACATCCGAATCGACGCCATAGTTCAGCAAGGCGTTACCGTCCGCAAGCGTGGCGGACTTGCAAAACTCGCCAGAAGACACTCAAGGAAAGATGAGAAACGAAAGAAATACGCGTTCACTTGCTCGCCGCGAGGACACCGACCGTCCTCGGATGACCGCATCGATCAAGTGGATGCACGGGACCACACGACAGGCGCGAACACCTCCGCGCACCACCCCACGCGCCATGCCGAGCGCTCCCTTCGGAGCGCGAGCGACCACCTTCCAGGCGCCTCGGACCACGACAGCCTCGCCCGACCCACGCGAAGTGCTGGCCGAGACGGGGCTCGGCCAGCACTGGGGAGACGCGGGAGGGTTGCTCCGTGGGGTGGCGGCGCGGGGCGCCCTGATGGGTGTCGGCGGCGCGTTACGGGTGGGGCACGGGTGGGCGGAACCTGTAAGGTCGCAAACGTGAATCGGGGGCTTGGCGGGGGCCGTTCCGGCCGAGGGCTGGGTGGAGGGCTCACCCTGCGCGTGGGGGGGCTGACTCCGCTACGACGTGATCTTGGTTCGCACACCCGGGACGTCGAAGGTGGCGACGGGTTGGCCGTCGGCGGTTCGACACTCTCTCAGGGTGAGCCTCTTCAGTTCTTCAAGCCGCGCGAAGGCGCCCCCGTCGTACGGCACGACACACCTGAGCAGATCCAAGTGCTCTAGGGCGGGTGGGCTGCTCCGGTGGCAGTTGAGCCAACTCCGCACGTCCTGCCAGGCGAAGGTCAGGCGCCGGAGCGTGGCCATCCCGCCCAGTTCGTCAAGGTCGGGCGACTCGACCGGCCCTGTCAGAGCTGGCGGTCCCACAAGAATCAGCCCCTTCAGGCGATTTAGCCCACGGAGCGGACTCAGATCGCATGCGGTATCGGGCAGCACCAAAGCGAGGAATTCCAACCCAGGGATCAAGAGGAGCCCGCTAAGGTCCTGCCCCGCAGATACGTGAACTGTCAAGCTAGTCAACCCGGCAAGGCCCGCGAGAACTGAGGCGTCCCGCATCGGATAGAACACAACTAGATCAACCAAAGGCCCCAGTCTCGCTGCCGCCCTCATCTGCCCGGGATGAGCAAGCCTCACCTGCCGATCCTCCACCGGCACCCGAGACAGCACGCGATCAACGTAAAGATCAGCATCGAAGTAGACCCATGCACCAATGAACGCCTCGACGACCCCGCCCCGCTCATCCCCCACGTACCCCTCCAGCAGCGCGAGGGCTTCCTCTCCCCCGATCAGCGCCACGGTCCGCACCGTCTGTGCGGCGGACTTCTCCGTCAGCCCGGCCAGCGACCGAGGCAGCCAGCGCAGCAGACTCGTCCCCACCGCCGCCAACGCCGGCGGGTCCGTCATACGTCGCGCCGGGAGCACCCGCTTCACCGCCTGGTCGACCCGCCCCGCCAGCTCCTCCGACATGGCGGGCAGCGTCTCCTGGCAGGATGCCGCGAGCAGTCGGAGCCGGCGCGCGTGCCGGGGTTCCCGCTCGGCCCGGTCGAGGATGCCGCCGAGCAGTTCCTCACGCTGGCGGGTGGTGGCGTGGCCCGCGACCATGATGAGGGTCTCCCGCCACAGGTCCAGATGGGCCCGGCCGACGAGGTTGCCGATGCGGTCCTCCTCCGTGGCCTCCTTGGCCGCGAGGTACTCCTGGAACGTGCGGTGCACGAAGTCCAGCCGCCCCTGGGCGGGGGAACGCAGAATCCCGGAGCGGTGGCGCAGCTGTTCCAGGACCTGTTCGCCGTCGAGTGCGTCCAGGTGTCGCATCGTCCGCAGCTTCGCCGACACGTAGCCGGCCGCCTTCGCCACGTCGATCTCGCTGCGGTTGTTGTCCGAAAGGCGCCAGGCGAGGTCCCGCAGGATGACCAGCTTGTCGCCGAGGCTGAGCGTGCTGTCCACGGCGCTCGGTACGTTGCGGTCCGCGTCCCGCTCGTGTACCAGGGTGTGCAGGGCGTTGCGGTACAGCTCCATCCGGTCCCTCGGAAGCTGGCGCCCCCGGTTGAGGTGCATGGCGCACAGCATGGCGGCCAGCAGGGGTGTGCCGGCCAGCGACTGGAGGTGTGCCCGGTCCTTGAGGCTGGCCAGCAACGCCTGCTCGTACCGTGGCACCTCCTCGACCGGGATCGGCAGCTCGTCGCCCAGCTCGCGTACGGCCTGGTGCCACTGCCGTACGAAGGCGGCCAGGTCCGGCGGCGTCATGCGGTCCAGGTGGAGCGAGGTGAAGCCCTCGCGACGCAGCCAGTCCGCGCCGGCCGCGGCGGGGCGCGAGGTGACGACCACCCGTACGCCCTCGTACGCGTCGAGCAACTTGCGCAGCCACACCCGTACTGCCCGTCGTTCGCGG
The DNA here is from genome assembly GCF_042799315.1 of Streptomyces sp. NPDC057702. NCBI lineage: Bacteria > Bacillati > Actinomycetota > Actinomycetes > Kitasatosporales > Streptomycetaceae > Streptomyces > Streptomyces sp. NPDC057702. The sequence goes on from NZ_JBHVJC010000003.1 coordinate 80,973, forward strand.
TCGAGCAGTTCGTCCACGCCGTCGATCAGCAACAGCACGCCACCACCGTCGAGCTGGCGTTCCACCCACCCCCTCGGCATGACTCCACTGATGGGACCGGCGACACCGTCCACCATCCCCTCAGGGCCGGGCAGCGCGCCGCCGCTGTACTCACGTAGCTTGATGAGAATCGGGGTGAGTCCGTTCCACGCGGCCAGCTCTCCGTGGAAGGAACCCCGCGCGGCCATGACAGCCAGCCAGCGCAGCAGGGTGGTCTTCCCCGAGCCCGCCTCACCGCGCAGCAACACCTTCGCCCCGCCACTCAACGCGGCCTCGACCCGCTGTCCGGCGCTCCCGACATCGCCCCCGTCCTCCCACCGGCTCATGTCGGGCCGGAGCGGGAGCAACGCGCGGACCGCGCTCCGCTGCCCGCCGTCACCCCCGGTGGTCCGTAGGCTGACGTACGCCACAGACAGCCGGACGCTCGGCGCGCTCGCCTGGTCGGTCGTGCGGCGGAACAGCTCCACCTCGTCCAGGTCCCGGCTGACCAGCTCCAGGTACCGGCGCCGGAAGTCCGTGTCGTGGTCCGTGCCCTCCGGGGCGAACAGCGAACGGTCGGGCAGGCGCTCCAGGATGCGCGCCACCTCCGCCCCCAGGGTCGCCGTGCGGGCCAGTAGCTCCGCCGCGGCCCGCCCCTCGAAGACCGGCAGGTTGCGCACGATGCGCACGTAGTACTCGACGCACTCGGCGAAGAGCGCCTCGTACAGTCTGGACTCCGCCTCGCTCAGTCCGACCGGCGGGCTGACGGCGCGGACGATGCGGCGTACCAGCGCCGCCGGTTGGACGTTGACGGCGAGCAGTTCGCCGTCCGTCAGGTCGGCCTGGGACAGCGTGTCGACCACACCGTCCAGCACCGCCTGTTGGCCACCCTCGTCCAGCCGCTGGAACGCATGCCGCAGGTGCGGCTCCAAGCGGTCGTACACCGCGTTGGTGATCTGCTCGAACTGCTGCCGCACCTCGCGCTGGAACCGGAGCCCGGGCACCCGCACCCGCACCAGCTCGTCCATCTCCAGCAGGCGTTCCTGTTTCTCGCGCCGGCCACCCAGCCACAACTGGGCCGCCGCGTTGACCACCGTTCCGCTCAGTCGTAACACCGCAGCTTCCACCACCACGCACCTCTCCCCGGGACGAATCCCGGCATTGTGGCAGCGGGCCCGGCGGCCTTCCCTGCGAACCGGACAACCCGCACACCCGCCGACCGTCGCCGCGCCACCCGGTCCCGCAGTTCACGACCCGATGAGTCACATGACTCGCCAGAGGATCGATTTGACGCTCAACAACCGCGCTACGTCCACACGTTGAGGCGCTTTCCAGGAAAGGGCATCGAGCTCTACCCCGCCACCTGATCTCCAACTCCACTCTTTTGGGCGTCTGTTGAGGCGATACCGGGTACCTATGCTTGCATGGACGGTGCGGCCGATTCCCATACGGGAATCGTGTGCACCGTCGTTCGGCTAGCACGACCAGACATGAGCGAGGGAGCAATGACGATCGAGAACGGCACCCCAGCGGGTGAGATCAAGGGCGTGACCTGGCTGAAGGCGCAGGCGAGCGTCGGCATGGGCGAGTGCGTGGAGATGGCCGGCCTGCCAGGGGGAGAGGTCGCCGTGCGGAATTCGCGGCACCCCGAGGGCCCGGCGCTGATCTTCACCAGGGCTGAGCTGCGTGCCTTCCTGGACGGCGCGAAGGGCTCGGAATTCGACCAGCTCGCCCGCTAACGGCAGAACACAGAGCTACGCTCTGGCCATAGTTTGCGGCGGCGGACGTACGCCCGGCACTCTGGGGGCCATTAATATGCCTCTTGAGTACTCGGAGTTGGTATGTCCGCCGCTCGCAAGGCCCAACCCGCTTCTGACGCGTCCGTCATCCGGATACAGACCTCGGACGAGCAGCGCCCCGCCGGTCGACTCCTGGGCGACGAGCTGCGCTACCACCGTGAACGCCTCGGCTACACCCTCGCCGACGCGGCACGCGCGATCCGGGCCTCCACCTCCAAGGTGAGCCGACTGGAGCGGGGCGAGAGCCCGGCCAAGCCCCGGGACGTACACGACCTCACGGTCTTCTACGGCCTCACCCGCGAGCAGCGCAGCCAGATCGACCAACTCCTCGCCCAGGCCGGCAACGCCGACCTGTACGCCCGCTTCGCGGACGTCACCCCCAACTTCCTCAAGCGCCTGATCCGCCTGGAAGCCGCGGCGGACAGGATCTCGGTCTTCGACCCGCACGTGGTGCCAGGGTTGCTCCAGACCGAGTCGTACGCGCGGGCGTTGGTGCGGATGATGGAGATCGGGCTCCCGGACGCCGACATCGAGCGCGTGGTCAGCCTGCGCATGCAACGCCAGCTCGCCGTCGAGCAGGGGGGCCGCGCCCTGGACGCGCTCATCGCGGAGGAGGTACTGCTCCGGGGGTACGGCTCGCCGGAGGCGATGGCGGAACAGATCCGCCTGCTGCTGAAGGTCACCCAGACGACCCGGTTCAACATCCGCATCGTCCCCAAGGGCGCACTGACCCCGCCCTACCCGATCTTCCACCTGTCGTTCGCCGACGGGGACTTCCAGGAGCTGGCCTACGTGGAGCATCTCGACGGGGCGAACTACGTCACCCAGAAGCGCCAGCTCGACAAGTACCGCAAGCTGCTTCTCAACGTGCGAGCCAACGCCTACGACCGGAAGAACAGCACGTTATCGCTGATGGAAGCCCTCGATCACTGGGAGCACGAAGCCGTCGAGAAGCAGTCTGGTCCCACGGCACCGTGAACCGGAACCACCGCGCGACGGCTTCCGTGCCGTCGGCTCACCCGGGTACGCGCCCGACGCCACCCCACTCCACCCAGTCGGTGGGACGCAGGTGCGGGGGAGGCGGCGGTGAGTCCGGCCGCCAGTCGATCACGTCGACCAACCCCGGCTCCTGGATCTCCAGGGTCTCGAAGTACCGTCGCACCTCGTGCGGCTCCCGGACCCGCCCCCAGTTCCCCTGGGTGGCGCCCTCCATGAGCTGGGTGACGCCCTGTCGTACGGCGGCGTCGTCACTGACCAGTTGGCAGATGACCATGTAGCTGCCGGGGACGAGGTGGCTGGCGACGGTCCGTATCAGGGCGGCGGGGTCGCGTTCGTCGTCGGTGTCGGGCAGACAGTGCAGCACGGACACGAAGAGGACCGCGATGGGCTTGTTCCAGTCGAGGAACTCCGCGGTGGCCTGCTTGATGTCGTGCGTGCGCCGCATGTCGTAGTCGAGGACCATGGTGTCCTCGTTGTCGTCCAGCGCCGTGTACGCATGGGCGAGGACCATCGGGTCGTTGTCCACGTAGACAACCTTGGAACCCGGCCGGGCCCGCTGCGCCACCTCGTGGACGTTGTCCTGGGTGGGCAACCCGGAGCCGTGGTCGAGGAACTGGGAGATGTTCTTCTCGGTGGCCAGAATGCGCACCACACGCCGGAGGAAATCCCTGTTCGTACGCGCGAGTTGCTGGGTACTGGGCGCGATCCTCAGCAGTTCGGTGCACGCGTCGCGGTCGACTTCGTAGTTCTCCGTGCCCCCCAAAAGCCAGTCGTACATGCGAGCGGCGCTGGCATTGCTGGTGTCGATGAAGCGAGTTTGAGGTTTCTCCTCGGCCATGCACACTCCTGTGAGGCCCGGTACGGGCTGGGTGTCCTGGATGTAGGGGCCCATCTTAGGAGTCCGTGCGGCAGTCGGCTAGTCACTCAAAGGGGCCACCAGGAAGGCCAGTTACCCGTGTGCGTGTATGCCTCGAGGGATCCGGCGCACGCCCCCCGCCAGGGCGGAGTGCGCCGGTCACGTCCCCCCTTCTCAATGACCCAGCGTTCTCCCGAAATCCCGCTCGGCCCCGCGCAGCAGGGCGCGCCCGTCGTGTCCGGTCAGGCCCATCAGGCTGGCAGCCTGGTCGACGGGCATCCGGAGCCGGTGGCGCAACAGCATGATGTCGGCCTGGTCGCCACGGAGAACCGTGTGGTACTCCCCCGCCCGCACCCGCTCGCGCCACATCCGGTGCTCGGTCGCGCCACGCAACCCCGCCCACACCCGGGCTGCCGGACAGGCGCTGCCGAGCACCGCGAGCCAGTGTGCCGCCAACGCGTCGAAGACGGCGTCCACGCAGGCCCGCGCCTGGGCCTGGTCGTCGATCCTGGCCTGCGCGTAGCGGAGGTAGGCGTCGCGGTGTGCTTCGCGGAAGGCGGTCAACTCCAGTTCGCGCGCGGGCGGGCGGGACACGCCGCGGCGGTGGTCGGTCACGACCGGTCCTCCTCCTCTCCGGTGACGGGCCGCCCGGCTCGCGTGGCCTCGTCCGAGGGCCCGGGGCGCTTCGGTTCGACCCCCAGCCCGATCAGGAGGTCCCGCAGCGGTGGCCAGTCCGGCACCGCCCGCCCCTCGACGAGGGCCCGCAGGTCAGCCGCGTCGGAGTGGGGCAGCGAACCCGCTGTCACCTCGATGTGCCGTGCCGCCTGCTGGGCACCTCGCAACGCCTCGCCTAGGTCGCGCAGGGCGGTGCCGAGGGCCTCGACGGCCGCACCCGCCTCCGGTGACGCGGACCGCTGGCCGGGCGTGGCACGGGAGGGTGGGCGCGGGGCCTTTGGGTGGGCCGGGTACGTCGGTTGCGTCGGGACCCGGGGGACGCGCGCCGCCACCATGCGGGAGACCCGCACACCGCCCCACCGGGCCCGGGCTGACGCCTCGCTCACACCGAGCTCGGGCGCGATCTCACCCCAGGTACGCCCGCGATGGCGCGCCGCGTCCACGGCGACGGCGGCCAGACAGTCCGCGTCCTCGCGAATCCCCTCGGCCAACTCCAACGCGGCGGCGAGCTGCTCGATGTGGATGGCCCGCAACTCCCGTGCGCGTGCGGCGAGGTCGGCCACGATCGCGTCCCAGGCGTCGCGTGGCGGCATCGAACCGCCCCGGCCGTGGTCGCGTCGCCGCTGCGCCCTGCGACGACACGGCACACCGCAGTAGTCCCGTGGCCGCCCGCCCCCTTCGGAGCGCTGGAGTGCCTTTCCGCAGTACGCGCACCGCGCCTCTGGTCCTAACGCTGCCATGGGAACTCCCTTCGCCGACCCACATGTGGTTGCCCGCCGCGCCGAGGGGCTCCAGCGGTCACCGGCGGGGGCGTGCCGCGCGAGCCCGGCCAGCCGTGAGCGGGGCGAGACCCGCGCGAGGGTGACCCGCACGACGGACGTGGTGAGGGTGACGGTCGGAGCCGCCCGCCGGACACGCCAGCGGACGTGGCAGGGGCAACGGGCCACGCGGCGCGCCCGGTTGGGGCGATGTGGCTGTGGCCGGTGGCGTGCGGGAGCCCCGGCCCGGCCGTGGCTCGGCGGCCTGGGGCGGCGCGAGGCGCGCGGCGGGTCGCAGGGGGGCGGCGGTCGTCCGCCCGTCGAGGGGGAGGCGCACGGTCGCACGCGTCCACGAGGTGTTCTTTACGAGGCCCCGCGTTTCGCGGTTGTCCGGGGCAGGGATAATGTCGAGGGGAATCGCCGAGGTAGCAATTGCCTGCTCCCGGCCTTCTCCATGGGTCACGGCCAGTCCTTTCTGTGATTGTCGACGACCCGTCAAGTGGCCTCGGGTGGCAGCCCGGGGCCACTCCCATTTCCAGCCCGCCATCGGCCGGCTGCGTTAACCATTCCACCATATCGTCAGAGACGCCTATCGATCTGCGATCGCGACTTTCCCGCCATGCAAGGCCGTCTATCTTGCAATCCCTCGACGCGGCGATCCGGGGAGATCATTCACCGATCTCTTCCCATCGGATCCTTTGCCTTTTCCTCTGAGAGTGATCGAGTTCCGCCGTCACATCCTGATCGATAGGGCGCTACTTTTGACAACCTCCCTGACGAGAGCGCCTGCCGAGGCTTCCGCCCGACTCACTCCGGACGCACACAAGAGGAATCATCACGTCCCTCCGCCGCGTCGCGTGCGAATGGGAAAATTGCAAAGCCGCAGCCGCAAATTCCGACGCCGAGCGATCCGCCTCGCCGGACCGGGCAGACGGGAGTCCGCTGGTGCCGTCCGGGATCAACACGGCTTCACTTGGCAAATATGCGGCGCGGACCACCAGGGGAGGAACAGCCGAGCTCATCCGTGACGCGATGCTCAATTCGCCCGCTTGAACGACTCCCCTGACCGCGAACGCCCGATCGCCGGCACCCCGCCCCAGGCCAGCCCGGACCTGCACACCGCATCACCTCCGGGACCACACGCCCGAGGGGCCCGACGTCGAGCCCGGCCCAGGACGCCCGACGGGCGGCGGCGCGGCGGTTCGCGGTCCGCGCGGTGGCGACCCGACGCGCGGGGCGCACGCCACCTCGGGCGAGTGGGACGCGGGGCGGCCGGCACGCGGCGCCCGCGTCACACGGGGCACGGACACGGGCACAGGCACGAGCGCAGGCACGGAGGAGGGCGCGGGCGCAGGCACGGGACGCGCGGGGTCGGCACAGTGCGGCGGGCCCGACGCACGGCGTCCGGGCGGACGGTCCGCTCGGCGGGCGCTCGTACCGAGGGAGAGGCCGGTACGGGACCGAGCCGGGGCCGGGTGGGGTGGGGCGAGGCCGCGCTGGACGAGGCGGGGGCGGGTGGGGTGGTGGTAATCGTCGGCCCCTCGCGCGCATCGGGTCCGGGCGGCGGGGGGGTGGCACCAACGCGACGTCACGCCGCAGGGGGCACACAGGCACACAGAGCCCGACAGACGCCGCGTATACGGCCGCACCGGGGGCGGCTTCGGCCGCGCGGGCGGCGGTGGTGAAGGCGAAGGTGCGCCATCGTCGCGCCGATTCGGTGGCTGGTCCCGGACCCCGGTCCGTGCCGGGACCCATAACATTACCGAGGAGTCGGGTGGCGCGGCCCGATCGTCGATATTCGAGGCGCTTTCGGGGCACAAAGAGCCCCTGCGGCGGATATGACTGCCAAATCCCCTCAACACTCCGGCTATCCGGTCACGGCCACCGGGGCGTCGAAATACCGCCCGGACGGCGACGACCTGCGCCTTCCAGCACCCGACACAGCGCAATCCGAATCCCACGAGCCGAATCACGGTGTCACCGACAGGGATTGGCGAGGGGCGGATACCGCACCGATCCGGATGTCGGCCGCCGCCGGCGGACAACACGTGTCCAGTGGGCTCATGGCATGGGATAGAACGAAGCAAGTTCACGAATCTCCTGCAAAAGACACATACTTAGCTGCCGGTACCACGCAACGACCAGGACACCTACGACGTGGCCAGTTAAGCCATTGGCCGGCATTACGACACCTTGCCGCCGCCATACCAGTGCTTTATGGTTCTGGCTCGCAGCGGAGACAGGCAGCCTGATCCCGCTACGACCACGCCCATCGCCGTTCCGGCCGCGGCGCCTCGTCATGACCTCGCGACCTGCGGAATCGAATCCGACACTCCGCGTGCTTCAGCGGTGGAAATCGGGTTCGTGGGGCGTACAGCGATGTTCAACGCACCCACTTTCCGGGGACGTGGCCGTTCCGGCGGACCACCTGGTCGCCGCCTCCCCGGCGGAGTACGACCCGTAGCGCCGGATAAAGGATCACGACAGCCGTCTGGGGGCCGCGGCGGCACGAGGCCACCCGCGTCCGTACGGCACGTCCGTGACGGCGCCGTCTGAGGTGCGGAATCACCCGGTCGTCGTCGCGACACGACGCCGCGGGCGTTCTCGATCCGCGTGGGAATGAGCGCGTGGAAGGGGTCTCGGGAACTGCGTGTAGCCACCAGCCAGGTGCGTCCGACTCTCAGGGAGTTCATATGGCGCGAGAACCCACCGAATCAGCGAACGGCGACGCGGGGGAAGGCACGGGGGAAGGCACGGGAACGTCACCGGAAAGCGCGAGTCCGGAAAGTCACTTGGCGCGGGAACTCGCCGAGCTGCTGGCCGAGGTCGTCGGCGTTGACAGCGTGTCGCCCGACAGCCACTTCTTCGCCGACCTCGGCGCGGACTCCCTGGTGATGGCGCATTTCTGCGCCCGCCTCAGGAAGCGGCCGGAGCTTCCGTCGGCGTCGATGAAGGACATCTACAGGTGCCCCACCATCAGCACCCTGGCACGGGAGCTCGCGGACGCCGTCCCGGCGCCCGCCCCCGCCGTCTCCGCCCCCGGCGGCCCGGCCAGCCCGTCGCAGGACGTACCGGCGCCGAGCGGCACCGGGCGCTACGTGACGTGCGGCGCGCTGCAGCTCCTCTTCTTCCTCGGCTACGCCTACCTCGTCACCCTGGTCACGGTGCGGGGCTTCGGGTGGGTCTCGGACGCCTCCGGGCCGGTGGAGAGCTACGGCCGGGCCGCACTCTTCGGATGCGCGGACTTCATCGGTCTGTGTGCCTTGCCGATCGTGGCCAAGTGGCTTCTGATCGGCCGGTGGACGCCGCGTGAGTTTCCGGTCTGGGGGCCGACCTATCTGCGGTTCTGGGTGGTCAGGACGCTCGTCCACACGAGCCCGATGGTGCTCTTCGTCGGCAGCCCCGCGTACGCGCTCTACCTGCGGGCCCTGGGCGCGAAGGTCGGGCGGCACGTCACGATCCTCTCCCGCAGGGTCCCGGTCTGCGCCGATCTGCTCACCATCGGCGCCGGCACGGTGGTCCGCAAGGAGGCGTTCTTCCTCTGCTATCGCGCCCATGCCGGGCGGATTCAGACCGGGCCGGTCACCATCGGTCGGGACGTGTTCATCGGTGAGCGCACCGTGCTCGACATCCGGACGTCGATGGGCGATGGCTCGCAGCTCGGTCACGCCTCGGCGCTGCACAGCGACATGGTCGTGCCCGCCGACCAGCGGTGGCACGGCTCGCCGGCGCAGCGCACCGAGGTCGACTACCTCCGCGTCGCGCCGGCCAGGTGCGGCACGCTGCGCCGGTTCGCCTTCGGTCTCGCCGGCCCGCTCAAGACGTTCCTGGTGGTCGTGCCGCTGGCGATGGCGGTCGTGGAGCTGGCGTTGAGCTGGATACGCCCGCTGGCCGGATCGCACGCGTCGGGCCCCGAGGCGGTCACGTCGGCGGCGTTCTACGTGGAAGGGCTGGTTCTCTCCCTCGTGCTGTTCGCCGGGTTCCTCGTACTGAGCCCGCTCGTGCTGTTCACCGTGCCGCGCCTGCTGAGCCTGGCCGTGCCGCCGGACCGGGTCTATCCGCTGTACGGCTTCCGCTACTCGCTGCACCGCACGGTCGAGCGGATGACCAACGCCCGGTTCTTCCTGTGGCTCTTCGGCGACAGCTCGTACGTCGTCCACTACCTCCAGGCGCTGGGGTACGACCTGTCGCGGGTCGAGCAGACCGGCTCGAACTTCGGGGTGCGCGTGCGGCACGAGTCCCCGTACCTGAGCTCCGTGGGCAGCGGCACGATGGTCGCCGACGGGCTGTCCATCATCAACGCCGACATCTCCAGCACCTCCTTCCGGCTCACCCGCACCTCGATCGGCGGAACCAGCTTCCTGGGCAACCACATCGTCTACCCGCCCGGTGGTCGCACGGGTGAGGACTGTCTGCTGGCGACGAAGGTGATGGTCCCGCTGGACGGCGAGGTCCGCTCGGGGACGGGGCTGCTCGGCTCGCCCAGCTTCGAGATCCCGCGCACGGTGGAGCGCGACACGCGCTTCGACCACCTGCGCGGCGGCGAGGGGCTGCGCCGGGGCCTGGCCGCGAAGAACCGCTACAACCTCCGCACGATGGGTGTGGTCCTGCTGCTGCGGTGGCCGCACGTCTTCGTGCTCACCCTGCTGAGCCTGGCCACCGTCGACCGGTACGACACGGTCGGGCAGCTGATGGAGGCCGCGCTGCTGGTGGCGGTCTTCACCTTCACGGCGCTGTACTACGTGCTGGTCGAGCGGTGCATGACGCGCTTCAGGGCGCTGGAACCGACGGTGTGCTCCATCTACGACCCGTACTTCTGGCACCACGAGCGACTGTGGAAGGTGCCCTACGCCCATCTCCAGGCGCTCAACGGCACCCCGTTCAAGAACGTGTTCTGGCGGATGCTGGGCGTACGGCTGGGGCGGCGGGTCTTCGACGACGGCTGTGACCTCTCCGAGCGCACGCTCACCACGATCGGGGACGACTGCACGCTCAACACGGCCAGCGCCATCCAGTGCCATTCGCAGGAGGACGGCACGTTCAAGTCCGACCGCAGCACGCTGGGCGCGGGATGCACCCTGGGCGTCGGCGCGCTGGTCCACTACGGCGTGACCATGGGCGCGGGGGCGGTGCTGGCCGCCGACTCCTTCCTGATGAAGGGCGAGGAGGTGCCCGCCGCCGCGCGGTGGGCGGGCAACCCGGCCGCCGAGGCACGCGACCCACAGCACCGGCTGGCGTCGCCGGCCGCGCCGGCGATCTCCCCACGGGTGGTCGGCCCGCCGCTGGTGGCGCGACCCGCGCCGGACGGCACGGCCGTCACCAAGGGCGCGGCGCGGTGAGGGCGACCACCGCCACGGCCGGGCACGGACCCGGCGCGGGGCGTACGGCCGGCCGGCACAGCACGATCCATCGCCGCGTCGCGGCAGGTCCGCGACCAGTGACCAGCGGCGCCAGGGCAGGGCGAGGAAGGAGGCTCGGTGAGCGACTCGACGGACGATGACCGGGAGTTTTGGCGCACGGTGCGGGAGGCGGGCGGATTCACGGCGATCCCACGGTGGGCCCCGCGACCGGTGGCGGGGGTCGCCGAACGGGTGGTGTGGGTGCCCGACGAACTCGCGACGACCCTGCGCCGACGGGTGGAGGAGATGGGGGTGCCGTGGGAGGCGGTGCTGCTGGCCGCGCACGCCAGGGTGTTGTCGGCGTTGGCCGGTGAGCGGGAGGTGGGCACGGGGTACGTCGCCTCGTCGACGGGGCCGGTGCTGCCCTGCCGGGTGACGACCGCGCCGGCCACCTGGCGCGCGCTGGTGGTCGAGGCCGCCGGCGTTCGGGACGGGTTGCTGGCGCACCAGGCAGGTGCGCTGGCCGGTCTCGGGGGCGAGCGGGGCCCGGACCGGGCCCTGTTCGAGACCGAGGTCGACCCCCGGGACGTGGGCGGTGATCTCGCCCCGAGCACGGTGTTGCGGGTGGCGGCCCGGTGGCGGGGCGGGCGGCTCGCGCTGCGGCTGCGCTACCGCGGTGACGTACTGGACGCCGAGTACGCCAACCGGGTCGCCGGCTACCACCGGAGCGCGCTGGCGCGGCTGGTCGAGGAGCCGGACGCCGAGCACGCGGGGCACGCTCTGCTGTCGGCCGCCGAACTCCGCTTCCAGCTTGAGGGGTTGGCGGGCGCGTCGCGTCCGCTGCCCGACCGGCGTTTCCACGAGCTGTTCGAGGAGCGGGCCCGGGCCCATCCGGAGGCCGTCGCCGTCGAGTACGGCGAGCGGCGGTGGACGTACCGGGAGCTGAACGCCCGCGCCAACCGGTTGGGGCGGGCCCTGCTGGCGCGTGGGCTGGCGCGCGAACAGGTGGTGGCCGTGGTCACCGAGCGCGACCTGGACTGGATGACCGCCGTCCTGGCCGTCTTCAAGGCCGGTGGCGCCTACCTGCCCGTCGAGCCGCGCTTCCCGGCCGACCGGGTCGCGGCCATGCTCTCCCGGGCGCGGTGCACGCTCGCCCTGACCAGCCCCGGCATCGCCGTGCTCGACCAGGTCACGGCGGAGCTGCCGGGGGTGCGGACGCTCCTGGTCGGCGAGGCCGTCGCGGAGGAGCACGCCGACGGCGACCTCGGCGTCGAGGTCACGGCGGACCAGCTCGCCTACATCTACTTCACCTCCGGCTCCACGGGCGAGCCGAAGGGGGCCATGTGCGAGCACGCGGGCATGCTCAACCATCTGTACGCCAAGATCGAGGACCTGGGTGTCCGCTTCGGACAGGTGGTGGCCCAGACCGCTCCCCTCAGCTTCGACATCTCCCTGTGGCAGCTGGTCTCCGCCCTGTTGGTCGGCGGGCGCACCCGGCTGGTGGAGCAGCGGGTGGTCCTGGACGTCCAGCGGTTCGTCGACACGCTCGTGGAGGGCCGGGTGGGTGTGCTCCAGGTCGTCCCGTCCTATCTGGAGGCCGTCCTGTCCGATCTGGAGCGGCGCCCGCGCGCGCTGCCGGACCTGCGGTGCGTGTCGGTCACCGGCGAGGCGCTGCGGATGGAGTTGGCCCGGCGCTGGTTCGCGGTCCAGCCGGGGATCAGGCTGGTCAACGCGTACGGTCTGACGGAGACCTCCGACGACACCAACCACGAGGTCATGGACCGCGCGCCGACGGGCGAGCGGGTGCCGCTGGGCCCGTGTGTGAACAACGTACGGGTCTACGTGGTGGACGAGCGGCTGGCTCCGGTGCCGCTGGGCGCGCCGGGCGAGATCGTGTTCTCCGGGGTGTGTGTCGGCCGTGGCTACGTCAACGATCCCGAGCGCACCCGGGCGGCGTTCGGGGACGATCCGCACCGGCCGGGTGAGCGCCTGTACCGGGGCGGGGACTTCGGCCGGTGGTTGCCCGGTGGCAAGCTGGAGTTCCTGGGGCGCCGGGACGCCCAGGTCAAGATCCGTGGGTTCCGGATCGAGATCGGGGACATCGAGAGCGCGCTGTCGCGGGTGCCCGGGGTGCGGGACGGGGCGGTCGTGGTGGCCGGGCGGGAGGGGCAGGCCCGGCATCTGGTGGCCTTCTGCTCCGGGCCCCGGCCCCTGGAGGCGGCGGTTCTGCGGGACCGGTTGGCCCAGGCGCTGCCCCCGTACATGGTGCCCACCGCCTTCCACTGGCGCGACCCGCTGCCGCTGACGGCCAACGGCAAGGTCGACAAGAAGGCGCTGACGGCGCTGGCCGCCGAGCCGGCCGCCGTCGAGGGCGACCGTCGGGAGCCGCGCACGCCCACCGAGCGGCGGCTGGCGACGGCGTGGGCGGCGGCCCTGGGGGTGCCGGCGGAGCGGATCGGGCGCGGTGATCACTTCTTCGACCTGGGGGGCACCTCGCTGGCGGCCGTGAAGCTGGCCATCGCGCTGGACCGCGCGGTCTCCCTGAACGACCTCACCCGCAATCCGGTGCTGGCCGATCTGGCCGCGCTGGTCGACGGGCGTTCCAAGCGCCGGTCGGGGCTGTTGCAGCCGCTGGGTGAGCCGGCGGGCGAGCCCACCGGCCTGCTGGTGTGCTTTCCGTACGCCGGGGGCAACGCGGTCAACTTCCAGCCGATGGCCGCCGCGCTGCGGGCCGGTGGGCTGGCGGTCAGCGCCGTCGAGCTGCCCGGTCACGACCTGGCCGCCGAGCGCGCGCCGTTCGCGTCGCTGGAGTGGGTGGTCGAGCGGGTCGTGGCCGAACTCGACCGGCCACGGCCCGCCCGCCTGTGGCTGTGGGGCCACTCCTCGGGGGCCGCCCTGGCCGTCGCGACCGCCCGCGCCCTCCAGGCCCGGGGGGTGCCCGTGGACCGGGTGTTCGTCGGCGCGCAGCTCCTGGGGGATGTGGCCGAACGGGCAGCCGCGCTGGGTGAGTTGGCGTCGCGCGGCGACGCGCAGCTCGCCAAGGAACTGAGCGCGGACAGTGGGTACAGCGCCCTGGGCGACCTGGGCGCGCGGCACGGCGACCACATCGGTGCCGCCTACCGGCACGACTGCGCCGGCGCGCACCGCTACTTCGTGGACCTGCTGACGGACCCGCCGGCGGTGCGGCTGGCCGCTCCGCTGACGGTGGTCGTCGCGGCCGACGACGCGAGCACCGCCGACGCCCAGCGGCGCCACCACGCCTGGGAGCTGCTGGCCGACCGGGTCGACCTGCGCGAACTCCCCGACGGCGGGCACTACTTCCCGCGCACCCGACCGGCCGAGGCGGCCCGAGCGGTGCTGGGCACCTCGCACGCGTCGGCGTCGACGTGAACCGCGACCACACGAGAGGAATCGGGGTACTGGACATGCGATCGCACTCTGTGACGTCACCGCTGGACGTGGTGTTACGGCCCGACAGTCCGCCGGTGCTGCGGATCAGCTCCTGCGACGATCCGGCCGCCTGGACGGTTCGGCATCGCGACGCCGTGCGCGCCGTCGTCGCCGAGCACGGCTCCCTGCTGGTCCGGGGCCTGGGTCTGCGTGACGTGGCCGGGGTGGAGGCGGTCTTCCGGGCCGTCTCGCACGGCCTGATGGGGGCCGACCGGGAGAGCTTCGCGCCTCGGCGGGTCCACTCCGACGGGGTGTTCTCCGCCTCGAAGTGGCCGCGCAACCAGCCGATGTGCATGCACCACGAGCTCAGTTACACGCTGGACTTCCCCGGGCTGATGCTCTTCGCCTGCCTGACGGCGCCCGCCGGGGGCGGGGAGACCGGGGTGGCCGACGGGTCGCGGGTGCTGGACGCGCTGCCCCGCCGGCTGGTCAAGCGGTTCGAGCGGCAGGGCTGGCTGTTGACGCGCACCTACAGCGACGAGATCGGCGCGTCGGTGGCCGAGGCGTTCGGCACCGACGACCGCGCGAGCGTGGAGGGCTACTGCCGGGCCAACGCCATCGCGTACCAGTGGCAGCCCGACGGCTCGCTCCGTACCCGCCAGCGGCGTAGCGCCGTGGTCCGCCATCCGGTCACCGGCCGGCGCTGCTGGTTCAACCAGGTCGCCTTCCTCAACGAGTGGACGATCGACCCCGAGGTCCGCGAGTTCCTGGTGGACAGCTACGGCGCTGACGGGTTGCCGTTCAACACCTTCTTCGGCGACGGCGAACCGATCGGCGCGGACGTCGTCGAGCGGCTCAACGGTGTCTACGACGCCCACACGGCGCGCGAGCCGTGGCAGGACGGGGACCTCCTGGTCGTGGACAACATCCGCACCGCCCACAGCCGGGCCCCCTTCGAGGGGCCGCGCGAGGTGCTGGTGGGCATGGCCGACCCGGTGCGGCTGGCCGACTGCTCGCCGACGATCGAGGTGAGCGCGAGGTGACCGGTGGGTCCTGCGCCATCGACGGCCGACACGATCCGCGCGGCCATGGCTGAGCGCGCGCGAGCACGCCTGACGACGAGGGGGGCGGCATGACGGTCATCTCTGCTCCGGTCGACTTCAACGAGGAGGGGCTGTACGTCGATCTCCAGTCGAGCGTGGGGCACGCGCTCTTCCTGAAGTGCGAGGGCTTCAACTTCGCCGGGTCGATCAAGCTGAAGGCGGCGACGGAGATGGTGGAGGCCGCCGAGTGGAGCGGCCAGCTCAAACCGGGGTCCATCCTGGTCGAGTCCTCGTCGGGGAACCTGGGGGTGGCGCTGAGCATCATCGCCGCGAGCAAGGGTTACGACTTCGTGTGCGTGACCGACGCCCGCTGCAACCTGTCGGCCCGCCGCAGCATCGAGGCGCTGGGCGGCCAGGTGCACGTCATCGCCGAACCCGCCAGCAGCAACGGCCTGTTGGGCGCGCGGATCGCCCACGTACGGGAGCTGTGCGCGGCCGACGACCGGTACGTGTGGCTCAACCAGTACGCCAACCCGGACAACTGGAAGGCCCACTACCGGACGACGGCGCCGGCCATCGCCCGCGAGTTCCCGGGCCTGGACGTGCTGTTCGTCGGCGCCGGCACCACCGGGACGCTGATGGGCTGCGCGCGCTACTTCCGCAAGCTGAACCGGCGGGTGCGGGTGGTGGCGGTGGACAGCGTGGGGTCGGTGACCTTCGGCGGCGAGTCGGGCCGTCGGATGATCCCGGGCCTGGGCACCAGTGTCCGCCCGGCGCTGCTCGACGAGTCGTACGTGGATGACGTGGTGCTCGTCGAGGAGCCGGACACCATCCGGGCCTGTCACCGGCTGGCCCGGCGCGGCTTCCTGTTCGGCGGCTCCACCGGGACGGTGGTCAGTGGCGCGCAGCGCTGGCTCGACCAGCACGACGCGCACGACCTGACCTCGGTGGCCATCGCCCCGGACCTCGGCGAGCGCTACCTGGAGACGATCTACCACCCGCAGTGGTTGCGCGAGGCCTACGGCGACGACGTGCTCGACCGTGGCATGCGCGGGCCCGAGCGCGTCGGCGGCCCGGCGTACGAGGTCGACCCGGCGGGTGTGCGGGTCGAGGGCAGACGCGAGGCGGGTGGCGCGCGGTCCCCCCGGTCCGGGTTCGACCGGGGGGACTGGGGTGGTGCTCGCGAACGGGGTGCCACCGCCGCCCCGCGGATCAACGCGCTCCGCGGGGAGGTGGACTCGCCGTAACCGGGTGGCGGCGGGCCCGTCGACCCACCGCCACCCGGAGCGGGGTTGCCCGCGGCGCGCCTCCCCTGGCGGGCGCGCCGCGGTGGTGGGTCAGCCCTTGACGTCCACGGCCGTCCAGGCCGCGGCCACGGTCTTGGCCTCGACACCGCCTGCGCCGTAGAGGTCGTTGGCGGCCTTGATGGTGCCCGCGCGGGCCGCCCGGTAGTCGGTGGTGGAGGTGAAGTACGTGGTCAGCGCCTTGTACCAGATCCGCAGGGCCTTGTCCCGGCCGATGCCGGTGATGGTGGAGCCGTCCTTGGTGGGGCTGTCGTAGGAGACGCCGTCGACGACCCGCTTGCCGCTGCCCTCGGCGAGCAGGAAGAAGAAGTGGTTGGCGACCCCGGAGGAGTAGTGCACGTCGAGCTTGCCGACGTCGGGGGTCCAGTAGTCGGCGGACCTGCCGTCCCGGCTCGGCTTGTCCTGGTAGCGCAGCGGGGAGCCGTCGCCCCGGATGTCGATCTTCTCGCCGATCAGGTAGTCACCCGGGTCGTTGGCGTTCTTGGCGGCGTACTCGACGCCGGTGCCGAAGATGTCGGAGGTCGCCTCGTTGAGACCGCCGGACTCGCCGCTGTACCGCAGGCCGGCCGTGGCCGAGGTGACGCCGTGGCTGAACTCGTGGCCCGCGACGTCCAGCGAGGTCAGCGGCTTCTTGTTGCCCTGGCCGTCGCCGTAGGTGATGGCGAACGCCTGGTCGTCCCAGAAGGCGTTGACGTAGCTGTTGCCGTAGTGGACCCGGCTGTAGGCGGCCTTGCCGTCGTTCTTGATGCCGTTGCGGCCGAAGGTGTTCTTGTAGAAGTCCCAGGTGGTGGCCGCGCCGAAGGCGGCGTCCACGGCGGCGGTCTGCCGGTTGGCGGGCGTGCCGTCACCCCAGACGTCGTCGGCGTCGGTGAACAGGGTGCCTCGGCCGCTGGTGCCGCCCTTGAGGTCGTAGGTGTTGTGGTCGCCGCGCGCGGTGTCGGTGAGCTGGTAGGTGCTGCCCGACTTGCGCGTGGTGAGCGGGACCTTGCCGCTGTACTGGCTGGTGCCGGTGCCGTTGTGGATGGCCTGGTAGCGGTGGAGCTCCTGGCCGGTGGTGGCGTCGGTGACCACGTGCAGCCGGCTGGGGGTGCCGTCGGCCTGGACGCCGCGTACGACGGTCTCGTAGGCGAGGACGGGCTTGCCCGTCGCGGCCCAGATCACCTTGCGCGGGGTGTCGCTCTTGGCGCCGGGCGCCGTGCGGTCGGCCTTGGCCACCCGCAGCGCGCGGGAGGTGGCGGCGGTCGGGGTCACCTTGGGGGTGAGGCTGTCGACCGCGATGGTGCGGTTGGTCGCCCGGGTGGAGCCGGTGACGGTGCCGTCGGCGGCGCGGTGCACCACCAGGTCGCCGCCGAGCACCGGGAGCCCGGCGTAGGTGCGCTCGTAGCGGGTGTGCGTGGTGCCGTCGCGGTCGGTGATGGTGTCCGTGACGACGAGCTGCTCCCGCTCGCCCAGGCCGAGCACGGTGGCGGTGCGCGACGCCCCGGTGTCCGTGGCGTGGCTGGTGGCGGCGCCCGCGGTGCCGGTGGTGACGCCGGTGGCGAGGAGCGCGGCGGCGAGAGCGGCGGCGCCGCCGGAGAAGGCGAGCGTGCGGCCTCTGCGGCGGGCGGCGCGGGAGGAGGTGCGAGGGTTGGCGGACACGGCTGATCTCCTCATGGCTGTGGGGAAGGCCGGGCGGCTGGAGTGCTGCCCGGCGTACGAGCGTCAGGGCCTTGCCGAGGCATGACGTTCCCGGAGCGACGCGCACATGTCACGCCCCCAAATGACGGGACTGTCCGGTGTAGGGCGATAGGCGGGGTGGTTGTTCACATGACGCACAAGGTCCGTTCACGGGCGGACAAGAGCGGTCATGTGGGCGCCAAGTCCCGGCAACACGACCGCGACACACCCGACACGCGGCCCGCGTAGGCGGCAGCGGTGACCGGCTGGCCGCCTCCCCCAACGGGGTCACGTGGCGCGGGAGTTGGACGCTGCGGCCAGGCGACGGGTGGCGGTGCGCGCCCGGCCGGGTCGGACGGGCCAAGCCGGGTCCGGGCCGCCGAGCGGCGGGGGGTGCGGCGGGGTGCGGTGCGGCCGGGCGGAGCGACAGCCGGGCGGAGGGTGCGGTGCGGCCGGGCGGGGTGTCCGGCGTACGCCACGCGGGGTGGGTGACTCGGCGCGAGGCGCGTACGGGGCGCTGGACGGCTGGCGTACGGGGGTGCCCGCGGCGGGTGGGGACGCGACGGCGCGACGGGTGGCCGTGGGAGACGGCCCACCCGTCGCGCCGTGTGGGCACCGCCGCCTGGCGGGGGCGCCCGGTGCCGGGGGTCAGAGCTGCTGGGCTCCGGGGCGACCCGCCTTGACCAGGAACGACGCGGCGGTCTCCACCGGCGCGCCCGGCTTGGTCACGAACGGCAGTACGCGATAGTCGGCCCGCAGTTCACGGTGGTTGAGCTGGACCCGGGTGTACCCGCGCTGGGCGTTGTGCCACTTCAGGTGCGGGTTGACACCCTCCGTCATCCAGTCGCGGCCCACCTTGTCCATGGCGGCGCCGTCCTTGCCAGAGGTGATGGACGTACCGGCGAACTCCGTGGCGACGGTGGGTGACTTGGGGTTGTCGAAGTCCAGCTTGAGGTCGGCGACCACGCTGCGGTGGATGTCGCCGGTGAGCACCACCGGGTTGTTCACACCCCGTCGGTGGAAGCCGGTGAGCAGCCGGTCGCGGGCGGCCGTGTAGCCGTCCCACATGTCCAGGCCGGAGGAGAGGACCGCGGGGTCAGGGTCCTGGTCGACCTGGGCGATGAGGGTCTGGTTGGCGAGCACGTTCCACGTCGCGTGGGACCGGCCGGCGCCGCCCAGCAACCAGCGCTCCTGCTCCGCGCCGAGCATGGTGCGCGACTTCTCGCGCCGCTCCTTGTCGAAGCCGGGCTTGGTGCCGTCGCCGCCCACCTGGTCGTCGCGGTAGCCGCGGGTGTCCAGGACGTGCAGGTCAAGGACGGAGCCGAAGTTCAGGCGCCGGTACATGCGGGTGCGGTGACCCCGGGGTTTCTGCGGCAGCCGCAGCGGCTGGTGCTCGTAGTACGCCTGCATGGCGCGCGCCTTGCGGGCGCGGAAGGAGGGGATGTCGTCGTCAGGGAAGCCGTCCTTGTCGACCTGGGCGATGTCGCCGGCCCAGTTGTTCTCGATCTCGTGGTCGTCCCAGGTGACGATCCACGCGAAGGCGGCGTGCGCGGCCTGGAGGTCGACGTCCAGCTTGGTGAGGGCGTAGCGGTTGCGGTACTCGGGGAGGGTGTACGTCTCGCGCTGGTACGAGGGGTCCAACTGCATGTCACGGACACCGGCGTTGGCGCCCACGCCCCCCTCGTACAGGTAGTCGCCGAGGAACGCGACGAAGTCCAGGTCCTCGGCGGCCATGTGCCGGTAGGCCGTGTAGAAGCCCTCGTACCAGCACTGACAGGAGGCGAAGGCGAACTTCACCTCGGAGCCCCGGCCGGAACCGAAGGGGTTGGGGGCGGTGCGGGCGCGGCCGACCGGGCTGATCGCGCCGCCGGTGCGGAAGCGGTAGAAGTACTCCCGACCCGGGCGCAGTCCGTGGACCTCGGCGTGGACGGAGTGCGCGAGTTCGGGTACGGCCCAGGCGAGGCCGACGCGGACGATGTGACGGAACCGCTCGTCGGTGGCCACCTGCCACTCGACGGCGACCTTGCGTTCGGGCATGCCACCCCGGCTGTCCACGGCCAGCGGGTCGGGGGCCAGTCGGGTCCACAGGACGAAGCCGTCGGGGGCGGGGTCGCCGGAGGCGACGCCCAGACGGTACGGGTCGCCCTTGTAGCGGGGGGCGGCCCAGGCCGCGCCGGTGCTCAGACCGGCGCTGAACAGGCCGAGTGCGGCACCGGTCACACCGGCGGCACCGATCAGGCGACGTCTGCTGATATCCACGGATCAGGTCCCTTCGATGACGCGCGAGTGGTCGGCGGAGGGGGCGTCGGGACACACGGCGCCGGCGGACTCCGGTACGGGGAGTGGCCCGTTCACGCGTGTGCGTCCCCACGGTTCCCCGTACCGCCGACGGACTGGCCCACGATCACGAGCACAGGTTGCGCTGGCGGGTGGAACAGAACGCCAGGGGGCCACGGAGGCGCGAACGGCAGCGGACGCGGCGGCAGTTCGACCGGAGTGCCCCCTTCCTCTCCCCCTTATGGGCATTTTCGCGCCACCCGCATCGACTGACTCGCTGCCGACAACGCCGCTGAACTGGCACAACGGGTCGGAACTCCCGCCAGGCACAGTTGTGTTCCAGCCGCGCCGATCGCGGTGCGTAAGCGGGTGTGAGCACGTGGGAACGTGCGGGTCGCACGGCGCGGAGGGCGACCCACCCTCACGTCCCCCTCCCGCTCCACCCACCCACCACCCGCCTCGGATTCACTGTTCCCCCACCTCTCCCCCACCCTTCCCGGCGGCGACAGCCTCCGTGCATGGAAAGCGGCCAATCGCCGGAGACCACCCGACCCGGCGACCGAGCCTCGGCAGGGTGGGACCGATCGGGCACGCGGGGACGAACCCCGCACGCTGGGGCGGTGGTTGGCGTTCTCGGGGGGCGGGACGGCGCTGGGGGCGTGTGGCGCTCCGGTCCGGGTGGCGTTACGGGGCGCACGGGGGCGTCAGGGCAGCACAGTCGTCACACACGTCACAGGAGTTGACTTCCATCCCACTAAACCCATGGAAGGTCAACATCTGATGGTGCAGTTTCAAAACTCGCGCACAAGTTGCACACATCCCCTCTCCATCGTGGCTCCGATGCTCTAGATTGACCGTGCTTCAGATGTTCGGACACGAAGCGACAAATAATGATCTATGGGTCCGACGTCACGGACCGCAGCAGTCGTCCCCGGGGCCACTCGTCGGGGTGATCAGTTCTTGGAGCCTGAGCGGGACCCCGGGGCGGGGAGCACCCAGGGTGTCGACAGGTCTCGTTCCACCGTGGGAGTCCGGCAGGGCTCATGAGCCCACTGCCGTCGGAGCGGGTTGTTCACGTGCCGGTGAAAGATCCGAATCGTCATGCGCGGAAGGCGGGGGCCTTCCGAGAGGGAGAGCAGCGGGGGCGGGGGCCTCCAGCGGAGCAACGGTCTTAGGCGATCACGTCTCACCACTGGGGACCTGGGGGGGTTCTGTGCGGCAGGGGGAGTTAGTCAGCCCGTTTCCGCCAGCGCACGGGCGTCTGGCGAACGGGACAGTCAGCCAACCCGCGATCGAATGGGAGCAGCGGTACCGCCGTACCGTGATCATCAGTGACACCGTGGCCACCGCGTTCGTGGTGGCGGCGATCGGCAACTTCTTCGGGGCCCGGGACGCGGCCAACTGGCACGAGAAGTGGGGCATCCTCGCCTTCGGCACCGAACTCCTGGTGCTGGGCGCGCTGGCCGTGGGCCGCTCGTGGGCGCCGGCCGTGCTCGGCCAGGGTGCCGAGGAGTTCCGCCGGCTCGGGCGGGCGCTGTTCACCGCGACCGTCGTCCTGGCGCTCGGCGGCATCGCCCTGACCTCGCGCAACATCAAGCTCTGGATCTTCGTCGCGGTCCCCGCGATCGCGCTCACCACCCTGACCGCGCGCTATCTGCTGCGCCTGTGGCTGCACCGACAGCGCAAGGAGGGTCGCTGCCTGCGACCGGTGCTCGCCGCCGGGAGCCCGGCCACCGTGCACGACCTGATCACCCGCACCCGCAAGTTCCCGCACCTGGGTTGGCGGGTGGACGCGGTGTGCACGACGCGGGGCACCGGCGCCGACGGTGGCCAGCTGGACGGGGTGACGGTCGTCGGTCGGCTGACGGACGTCGCCGACCACGTCCGGCGCGACGGCTACCGCGTCGTCGCCGTCACACCCGACCCGCACTGGTCGCCGGACCGCCTGCAACGGCTGGCCTGGAACCTGGAGGGCAGCGACGCCGAGATGGTCGTGGCCCCCGTGCTGATGGAGGTGGCCGGGCCCAGGCTGCATGTGGACACCGTGCTCGGGCTGCCGCTGCTGCGGGTGAGCATGCCGGCCTTCACCGGGGGGCGGCGGGCGGTCAAGGAGGTCGTCGACCGGCTGGGCGCGGCGATCCTGCTGCTGCTGTTCGCGCCCCTGATGGTGCTGGTCGGATTGCTCGTCCTGGTCGACAGCCGTGGCGGGGCGTTCTACCGCCAGCGCCGGGTGGGCAAGGACGGCCGCGAGTTCACCCTCTACAAGTTCCGCACCATGGTCGCCGGGGCCGACCGGGCCCGCGCCGAGCTGGCGGATCGCAACGAGGGCGCGGGGTTGCTGTTCAAGCTGCGCCGGGACCCGCGGGTGACCCGGATCGGCACGGTCCTGCGCCGCTACTCGATCGACGAGCTGCCCCAGCTCGTCAACGTGCTCGCCGGGTCGATGTCGCTCGTGGGCCCACGGCCCCCGCTGCCGGAGGAGTCCGCCGCGTACGGACCGGACATCCGGCGGCGGTTGCTGGTCAAACCCGGGCTCACCGGCCTGTGGCAGATCAGCGGGCGCAGCGACCTGCCGTGGGAGGAGGCGGTCCGCCTCGACCTGCGGTACGTGGAGGACTGGTCGCTCGCCCTGGACACGGTGATCTTGTGGAAGACGCTGCGGGCGGTACTGCACGGACAAGGGGCGTACTGATGCGCGGGGGTCGTTTGACCAGCGCGTGGACCGCGGGCCCACGGGGCCTGCCTGGGGGGAGGGACGAGTCATGAGGGTCAGCGTTTTCGGGCTCGGCTACGTGGGCTGCGTGTCGGCCGCGTGCCTGGCCAGCATGGGACACCAGGTCATCGGGGTGGACGTGAACCAGGTGAAGGTCGACCTGGTCAACGACGGCAAGGCCCCGGTGGTCGAGGAGCGGATCGGCGAACTCATCGCCGAGGTCGTGGGCAGCGGGGCGCTGCGCGCCACCAGCGACGTGAGCGAGGCGATCGCGGGCAGCGAGGTGTCGCTGGTCTGCGTGGGCACGCCGTCGGCGCCCAACGGCAGCCTGTCCACCACCTACCTGGAACGGGTCACCGAGGAGATCGGCGCCGTGCTGGCCGAGCGGCGCGGCCGGCACACCGTCGTGTTCCGCTCCACCATGCTCCCGGGCACCTGCCTGAACCTGTTGGTGCCGATCCTGGAGAAGTACGTCGGCGGCACGGCCGGGGTGGACCTCGGGGTCGCGGTCAACCCGGAGTTCCTGCGCGAGGGCACCAGTGTGCGGGACTTCTTCGACCCGCCCAAGACCGTCATCGGCGAGATCGACACGGCCAGCGGCGACGTGGTGCGCGCGCTGTACGAGGACTTACCCGGCGAGGTGTTCCGAGTGCCGATCCCCACGGCCGAGGCCATCAAGTACGCGGACAACGCCTTCCACGGCCTCAAGATCGGCTTCGCGAACGAGCTGGGCGCGGTGTGCCAGGCACTCGGGGTGGACTCGCACCAGGTCATGGACGTGTTCATGGCCGACCGCAAGCTGAACATCAGCCCCGCCTACCTGCGACCCGGTTTCGCCTTCGGCGGCTCCTGCCTGCCCAAGGACCTGCGCAGCCTGGTCCACGCGGCGCAACGGGCCGACGTCGCGGTGCCCATCCTCTCCCACGTGCTGCCGTCCAACTCCGCGCATCTGCAACGCGCGGTGGAGCTGGTGGAGCGGGCCGGCAAACGCCGGGTGGGCCTGTTGGGGCTGTCCTTCAAGCCCGGCACCGACGACCTGCGGGAGAGCCCGCTGGTCGAGCTGGCCGAGCGGCTCTTCGGCAAGGGGTACGACCTGCGCATCCATGACGCGAACGTCAGCCTGTCCCGACTGCTCGGCGCCAACCGCGAGTACATCGAGACCCGGCTGCCGCACCTGGCGCAACTCCTGGCGGACTCCGTCGCCGAGGTGCTGGAGCACGCCGAGGTGTGCCTGGTGGGCACCAGCGACCCGGCCGTCCTCGCGGCGCTGCCGCGCGGCGGTGGCCCGGCGCTCATCGACCTCGTCCACCTTCCCGACGCCGACGCGCGCCGGGCCGAGCCGGGGTACGTGGGCCTTGCCTGGTGAACAGACCGGCGCCGCGCGGCCGGGCCGACGCGCGCTGATCCTGGTGGAGAACCTGTCGGTGCCCTTCGACCGGCGGGTGTGGCAGGAGTGCACGACGCTGCGCGACGCCGGCTGGGACGTCCACGTCATCTGCCCGCAGGGCAGCAAGCGGGACACCGAGCCGGAGGCGGAGATCGAGGGGGTACACGTCCACCGCTACCCGCTGCGGGCGGCCACCGGCGGCCCGGCCGGCTACCTGCGGGAGTACGGGGCGGCGCTGTGGCACACGGCTCGCCTGGCCCGCAGGGTGGGCCCGGTGGACGTCGTGCACGCCTGCAACCCGCCCGACCTGCTGTTCCTGCCCGCCCTGTGGCTCAAGCGGCGCGGGGCGCGGTTCGTCTTCGACCAGCACGACCTGGTGCCCGAGCTGTACCTGTCGCGGTTCGACCGGGGCGAGGACCTGCTCTACCGCGCCGTACGCGCCCTGGAGCGGCTGACCTACCGGGCCGCGGACATCGTGCTCGCCACCAACGAGAGCTACCGGGAGGTGGCGGTAAGCCGGGGCGGCAAGCGGCCCGATGACGTCTTCGTGGTGCGCAGCGCGCCGCAGCTCGACCGGTTCCAACTCGTCCCACCAGAGCCCGAGTTGAAGCGCGGCAAGCCGCATCTGCTGTGCTATCTGGGTGTCATGGGCCCGCAGGACGGCGTCGACTACGCGCTGCGGGCCCTGGCCAGGCTGCGCGACGAGCTGGGGCGGACCGACTGGCACGCGGTGTTCGTCGGCTCCGGGGACGCCTTCGAGGCGATGGTGGAGCTGTCCCGGCGACTCCGCCTGACCGACCAGGTGCACTTCACCGGGCGCGTTCCCGACGCCGATCTGGTGCGCTACCTGTCCACCGCGGACGTGTGCCTGTCCCCCGACCCGCGCAACCCGCTCAACGACGTGTCCACCATGAACAAGGTCCTGGAGTACATGGCCATGGGGCGACCGGTCGTCTCGTTCGACCTGCGGGAGGCGCGCGTCTCCGCCGGGGACGCCGCCCACTACGCGCCGGCCAACGACGAGGCCGAGTTCGCCCGGCTGATCGCGCTGCTGCTGGACGACCCGGACCAGCGGGCCCGGATGGGCGAGATCGGCCGCGCGCGGATCAGCGGACCGCTGTCCTGGAGCAACTCCCAACGCTCGCTGCTCGCCGCCTACGACGCCGCCTGCCGTGACCACACCCCGGTGGCGCGCCGCGCGCCGGTCCGGGCCGGGAAGAGGCCGCACCGTTGAGCGACGACACGATACGCCTGGTCACGATCGGGCGGATGTTCCAGCGGCGCTGGCGGCTGCTGACCCTGCTGGCGCTGCTGGGCGCGCTGGTGGGGTACGGCGTCTCGGTGCTGTTCCCCCCGCGCTACACGGCCTCGGCCTCGGTGCTGCTGCCGGGGCAGTGGGAGGAGCGCGAACTGCTGACCCAGGCGTACATCGTGACCAGTTCGACGGTGGTCGACCAGACGGCCACCGCGCTGGGCTGGTCCGGTGTCAGCGGTGGTGACCTGCGGGGTCAGGTGAGCGCCAAGGTCACCGACGGCAACATCATCAGGATCTCGGGGACGGCCGGCTCGCCCGAGCGCGCGCAACGGCTCGCCGACCAGATGGCGCGGCAGTTCGTCGCGTTCGCCGCCCGGCTGGCGGGTGACGGCACCGAGACGGCGAGCGGGCCCGAGGCGCTGCGCGAGAAGGTCGCGCAGACCAGCCGTCGCATCACCGAACTGGCCACCGCGGCGAACCCGGGCCGCACCGTGGAGAGCGTGCAGGCCCGCACGGCGCTGGAGAAGCTGCGTACGGCGCTGGAGGAGGCCATGAAGAAGCTGGACCAGGCCGACCCGGCCAGCCACAAGACCGGCATGGTCGTCATGGGACCGGCGACCCGTCCCACCGGTGCGGCGCCACCGACCAGGACCCACCTCGTCATCGGCGGCGCGCTGTTGGCCTTCGCGCTCGCCTCCGTCGGGCACCTGGCCGCCGCGCGGGCCAACCGTCGCCCGCGCACCGAGGCGGAGATCGCCACGGCGCTGGGCGCTCCCCCGCTGGGCAGCGTCGACGTACCCGCCCAGGAGGCCACGGGCCGGGCGGGCGGTGGCGGCCCGCGAGCCCGGGTGCGCCGGCTGCTCGGCGTGGACGCGCGGTGGGACGTACCGGCCCCGCAGACCTCCGGCGACGAGGCCAGCAGACGGCTGCGCTACCGACGGGTGTGCGTCCGACTTCGCGACCAACTGCCCTCACCTCGAAGGCTGTTGGTGGTCGTGCCGGAGGGTGACGCGGTCGCCCGGGTGGCGGCCGGGCTGCTCGTGGCCGAGGCCAGGAACGAACCGGCCACCGGCGCGTCCGGCGGCGGGCAGCCCGCGCTGCGGGTGGTGGAGGTGTCGGCGGCGCGGCCCGTGGTGCCCGACCGGGACACCGAGACCGGTGCCCTGGTCGTGCTCGGCGCGGGCGCTCACACGGCGGGCGAGCTCGCCGGCATCGCCGGGGCGTGCGCCGACGGCGGGCACGAGGTCGTCGGCGTCGTCGTCGCCGGTGTGGTCCGCGCCCGCCCGACGCGGTCGGGCGACCAGCCCCCGGACAGCGCCACCCTGGCGCTCGCGGTGCGCGGTCACGCGACGGGAGGGTCGGCGTGAGCACGAGCACGACCGCGGAGTCCTCCCAGGCCACTCCGCTGCTCGACCTCCAGGTGCTGGTGGTGGCCGTCCGCAGACGGCGTCGCCTGTGGGTCTGCCTGGCCCTCCTCGGACTGCTGGTCGGCGCGGTGGCGACGGTTTTGATGCCGCCGGCGCCGGCCGCGGTGACCAAGGTGCTGGTCGTCCACCGGGAGGACCAGCCGAACGACATGGGAACCCTGATCCGCACCGACGTCGCGCTGCTGAACACCACCCGGATCGCCGGCGCGGCCCTGAAGTCCCTGGACTCCACGGCCAGACCGGAGGACTTCATGCGGGACTACCGGGGCACCGGTCTGACCAACAACCTGCTCCAGATCGACGTGAGCGGTGCCAGCGAGGCCGAGGCGGTGGCCCGCGCCCGGGCGCTGGCCGACGCGTTCGTCGCCGACCACGTACGACGGATACGGGAGGCCGCGCAGGCCGAGGCCAAGGCCCTCCTCGACCAGCGGGACCGCCTGCGCACGGAGCTCGCCCAGGTCAACAAGACGATCGGGGACCGGTCGCCGCAGAGCGACCCCAAGGCGTCGGCCAGCGTCGAGTCCCTGTTCGCCCGCCGCTCCGAACTCAACTCACGCATCGCCGACTTCGACCAGCGCGCCGCCGAGGCACGCACCGGCACTCCCCGACTCATCGCCGGCACGCAGGTCGTGGACGCCCCGCGCGCGGTGCCGTACTCCCTGTCCAGGGCCCTGGTCACCAACGCCGGAATCGGCCTCGTCCTCGGGCTCGTCCTGGGGCTCGCGCTGGCCACGGTCGGCACGGTGGTGGCGGACCGCCCCGTGCTGCGCCGGGAGATCGCGGCGAACCTGGGCGCCTCGGTGATCGCCGAGGGGCGCCGTACGCCCCGCCGTGCGCGCGGGCGCTGGGAGCGCCGCGCCACCCGGGCCGCGCGCGACCGGCTGACCGCGACCGTGGCCCGCGCCGTGCGCGGCGCGGCCGAACCCGTGTCGCTGCTGGAACTCGGCTGTGCGCGCAGCACCGGTGCCATCGCCCTCGCCGTCGGCCAGGCCCTGGCGACGGAGGGCCCGGTGGTCGTCGTCGACGGCCTGCCCGGCCAGCACCTCGCGCACGGCGCCCAGCCGCCGCGGGACGTGAGCGTGGTCAGCGGCGAGCGGGCGGAGACCGTGTCGGACCAGGTGCGCCGGATCGGCGTCGGCTCGGTCGCCCCCGGCACGGCGTGGACCGACCTGCGCTACCTCGGCGAGCAGACCGTGCTCGTCGTACGGGCCGGGCACGGCAGCGCGGCCTGGCTGCACACCGTGGCCCGGCAACTCGCCGACCAGCACATTCCGGTGCTGGGTGTGGTGCTGATCGACCCCGACCCGGGGGATCGGACCGACGGCACGCTGTGGGACGGGCTCCACACCGCGCTGCGCGGCCACCTCGAACCACCGGCCCGCGACAGCGAGTCGGGCCGGCCCCGCACCAGGCGGCTGGCCCGACCGAACAGGGCGGGCCCACCCCGGGCGGAGCGGCCGTCGATGCCGGCCGCTCGGGTCCCGGACAGCGACCAGGAGGCGCGGTAGACATGTGTGGCATCGCAGGTACGTACCGGTGGCCGGACGGCAAGGTCGTGACCGACCGGCTCACCGACCTCCTCGCCCACCGGGGCCCGGACGGGGCCGGCCGCTACAGCCACCCCGCCGGCGACGGCGAGGTGCACCTGGGACACCGTCGGCTGGCCGTCATCGACCTTTCCGAGACCGGCGCCCAGCCGATGGTCTCCGACGGCCTCTCGCTCACGTACAACGGCGAGCTGTACAACGCGCCCGAGCTGCGCGCCGAGCTGGCGGCGGGCGGCGCGCGCTTCCGGGGCACCTCCGACACCGAGGTGCTGTTGGCGGCCTGGCGGCGCTGGGGCACCGACTGCCTGCCCCGGCTGCGCGGCATGTTCGCCTTCGCGGTCTTCGACGAGCGCACCGGGGACCTGGTGCTCGTACGTGACCAGCTCGGCATCAAGCCGCTGTTCCTGCTGCGGCGCGGCGGGGGCCTGATGTTCGCCTCCGAGCTCAAGGCGCTGGCCGGGGTCAGCGGCGGGACGCTGGAGGTGGACCACGCGGCCATGGTGGCCTCGCTGCTCTACTACTGGGTGCCGGACTCGCGGTGCGCCTTCCGCGAGGCGGAGAAGCTGCCGCCGGGGAGCTGGCTGCGGTGCCGGGCCGACGGCCGGGTGGAGCGCGGCCGGTTCTGGGACCTGCGGCAGGTGGCCAGCGAGGGCCGCGAGCGGGCCCGTAGCGGCGAGCTGCCGGACGTGGCGGCCGTGGTCGAGGAGTCCAACCGGCGGCACCTGGTCTCCGACGTGCCGGTGGCGACCTTCCTCTCCGGCGGCCTGGACTCCAGCTATCTGACCGCGCTGGCCGCCCGCGAGCGGCCCGGCATCTCCGCGTACACGATCGGGTTCCGCGCCGAGGACGCCAGGTTCGAGGCGATGCCGGACGACCTGCGCTACGCCCGACGGGTGGCCGAGCGGTTCGGCGTCGACCTGAAGGAGATCGAGATCGCGCCGGACGTCCTGGACCTGCTGCCCCGGATGACGCACCAGCTGGACGAGCCGATCGGTGACCCGGCCGCCATCAACACCTTCCTGATCTGCTCGGCCGCCCGCCAGGCCGGGGTGAAGGTGATGCTCTCGGGGATGGGCGCGGACGAGTTGTTCGCCGGCTACCGCAAGCACCTGGCCAACCTGCTCGCGCTGCGCTACCAGCGCGTGCCGCGCCCCCTGCGGCGCGGCCTGTCGCGCGTGGTGGACCGGCTGCCGGTCGCCACCTCCCGCCGGGGGCTGCGGTCGGTGCGGTTCGCCAAGCGGTTCCTGTCCTTCGCCGACCTGCCCGAGGAGACCGCGTTCCGACGCAGCTACACCATGTACGACCGGGGCGAGCTGCTGGGGCTGGTCAACCCGGACCTGGCCCCGGCGGTCGACGAGGTGCTGACGGAACACGCGGACCTCTACGCGGACAACGACCTCGACGACTTCGTCAACCGGATGTGCCTGGGCGACGCGCGGATGTTCCTGCCGGGCCTGAACCTCGCGTACACCGACCGCTCCAGCATGGCCGCCTCGACGGAGGTACGCGTTCCGTACGTGGACGTGGAGGTGGTCAGGGCGGCGTTCGCCGTGCCCGGCGATCGCAAGATCGTCGGCCGGCAGGGCAAGGCCGTTCTGAAGGAGGCGGCCACCTCGGTGCTGCCCCGGGAGATCGTCTACCGGCCCAAGGGCCTGTTCAGCGCCCCGTTGCGGGCCTGGATGAGTCGGGACCTGGCGCCGCTGGTGCGCGAGGTGGTGCACGACGGCGAACTGGTCCGCTCCGGGCTGCTGCGCCGCGAGGCGCTGGCGCGGATGGTCGCCGAGGACGCGGCCGGGCAGCGGGACTTCTCCAAACATCTGTGGCACGTGCTGACCCTTGAGTACTGGTACCGCGGCGCGATCTCCGGCAGCGGCCGGAGCCAGTCGGCCTGACAGCGAAGACATCACGAGGAGCTCGGGTGAAACAGGTTGTGCAGAACTACAAGAGCGGCGAGCTGGCGCTGCTCGACGTGCCGGTGCCGGGGTGCAAGCCCGGTGGGGTGCTGGTCCGCAGCGCGTACTCGCTGATCTCCACCGGGACCGAGCTGATGAAGGTGTCCGAGGCGGGCATGTCGATGGTGGGCAAGGCCCGTTCGCGACCGGACCAGGTGGCCAAGGTCATGCAGAGCGTGGCCACCAACGGGGTACCCGCCACCTACCGCAAGGTGATGGGCAAGCTGGACTCGTACACGCCGTTGGGTTACTCGCTGTGCGGGGTGGTCGAGCAGGTCGGCGCCGGGGTCGACGACGTGGCCGTCGGCGACCTGGTGGCCTGTGCCGGCAACGAGCACGCGCTGCACGCCGAGCTGAACTGGGTGCCCCAGAACCTCTACGCCCGGGTGCCGGACGGTCTCGCGCCACGGCACGCGGCCTTCGGCACCGTCGGGTCGATCGCGATGCAGGGTGTGCGCCGGGGCGAGTCCCAGCTGGGTGACGTGGCGCTGGTCATCGGGCTGGGCCTGATCGGGCAGCTGGTGGTCCAGCTGCTGGTCGCCTCGGGGGTGCGCGTGGTGGGCGTCGACCCCGACCCGGCGCGCTGCGAGCTGGCCACCCGGCTGGGCGCCACGGCCTGCGACGATCCGGCGTCCGCGGCCGTGGCCAGCGCGGTGGCCGAGCTGACCGACGGGCACGGGGTGGATCAGGTGTACCTGGCCGCCGGTGGTGACAGCAACCAGCCCGTCGAGCTGGCCGCCCGGCTCAGCCGCGACCGGGGCCGGGTCGTCGACATCGGCAAGACCCGCCTGGACCTGCCGTGGAACGCGTACTACGAGAAGGAGCTGGACGTCCGCTTCTCCCGCAGCTACGGCCCCGGGCGCTACGACCCGGAGTACGAGCTGGAGGGGCGGGACTACCCGATCGGCTACGTGCGCTGGACCGAGCGCCGCAACCTGGCGTGCTTCCTGGACCTGCTGGCCCGGGGCCGCGTCGACGTGGAGCCCCTGGTCTCCCACGTAGCCGACTTCGACGACGCGGTCGACACCTACCAGCGCCTGGGTGAGGGCGAACTGAAGGCCGTGGCGGTGCTGTTCCGCTACCCCGGCCAGGACGACCGGCCCGGCCGGGCCGAGGCAAAGCCGCCCGCGACGGTGGCCGTGCCCGCGGTGCGGCGCACCGGCCCGGCCGCCGGCCCGGCCCGACCGGTCAGGTCGACGGTGCGGCTGGCGTTCGTCGGCGCAGGCAACTACGCCACGTCGATGCTGCTGCCGCACCTGGCCCAGCGCGCGGGCGTCGAGTTGGCCCGGGTCGTGACCACCACGGCGCTGTCCGCCGCCAACGCCAAGCGCAAGTTCGGCTTCACCGCGGCCTCCACCGACCTCGACGCGGCACTGGACGACCCGGCCATCGACGCGGTGTTCGTGGTCACCCGGCACAGCTCGCACGCCGAACTGACCCGCAGGGCGCTGCTGGCCGGCAAGGCGGTGTTCGTGGAGAAGCCACTGGCGCTCACCGAGGACGAGTTGGCCGGCGTGCTCGCGGCGGTGGAGGAGTCCGGCAACGACCGACTCCAGGTGGGCTTCAACCGCCGCTTCGCGCCGCTGCTCCAGGAGGCCAGAACGCGCTTCGGCGCCCGCGGCGGCCCGGCCAGCGTGCGCTACCTGATCAACGCGGGACGCCTGGAGCACGGCAGCTGGTACCTCAAGGAGCGCACCGAGGGCACGCGGTTCGCCGGCGAGGGCGGCCACTTCCTCGACACGGTGAGCTGGCTGCTGGCGGCCGACCCGATCTCGGTGTACGCCGTGGCCCCGCCCGGCAGCGAGGACCTGCAGATCGTGCTGCGCTACCCGGACGGGTCCACCGCCACCGTCAGCTACGTCACCACCGGCGCGGCCGGCTTCCCCAAGGAGACCCTCGACCTGGTCGCCGACGGCAGGGTGCTGCGGCTGGACGACTTCGTCCGCGCCTCGGTCTACGCCGACCGGCGGTGGGTCAGTTCGCGGCTGCCCAAGGCCCGGGACAAGGGCCAGGCGGCCCAACTGGCCGCCTTCGTGCGGGCCGTGCGCACCGGCGGGCCGATGCCGGTGTCGCTGGAGTCGCTGACCGCCACCACGGCGGCCACCCTCGCGGTGCGGGCCAGCCTGGTCGGCGGCGCGCCGGTGACGCTTGCGAGGACGCGATGACGGTGCGCTCGGGCAGCGCGGGCTGGTACCTGCGGCGGCTGTCCCGGATGGGGCCGCGCGAGGTCGGCGGCCGGGTGGGTGACACGGTGCGTCGGCGGCGGTGGCGCGCGGCGCTGCCCGCCGCCCCGCGCGTGAGCGACGCCCGGTTCACCGCGGCCCTGCCCGCCGGGACGCTGGCCGCCGTGCCGCCGGACGCCGCGAAGCGGCTGGTCGCCGAGGCGGACCGACTGCTGGCCGGACACGCGGAGTTCTTCGGGGTGGCTCGCGACGACCTCGTCGACCCGGACTGGTCGTACGACCCGAAGACCGGGCGCCGCGCCCCCTCGGGTTACGCCTTCGACGTGCCGTACCGCAGCGAGGACGCGGTCGGGGACGTCAAGCAGCTCTGGGAGCCGTCCCGGCACCAGTACCTGACCATCCTGGCCGCCGCCTACGCGATCACCGAGGACGAGCGGTACGCCGAGCGCGTGGCCGCGCATCTGCGGTCGTGGTGGGCGGCCAACCCTCCGTTGCGCGGGGTGCACTGGGTCAGCGGCATCGAGCTGGGCATCCGGCTGCTGTCCTGGGTGTGGATTCGCCGGCTGCTGCACACCTGGCCGGGCGTGGCCGGGCTGTTCGAGGCCAACCCGGTGGCGCTCGGGCAGATCTGGCACCACCAGCGCTGGCTGGCCGCCTTTCCCAGCCGGGGGTCGTCGGCGAACAACCACGTCATCGCCGAGGCCGCCGGGCAGTTCGCCGCGGCCTGCGCGTTCGACTGGTTCCCGGCCTCGGCGCGCTGGCGGCGGGACGCGCTGCGCTCGCTGGACCGACACCTGCGGACCAACACCTTCGCCAGTGGCCTCAACCGCGAGCTGGCCACCGAGTACCACGGGCTCGTGCTGGAGCTGGGCCTGGCCGCGGTGGCCGAGGCGGACGTCGCCGGCGTGCCGGTGCCCGCCTCCACCCACCTGGTGCTGCTGCGCATGACCGACGCGCTGGCGGCCGTCGTGGACGAGCGGCTGCGCCCGCCGCGCCAGGGGGACGCGGACGACGGGCACGGCCTGGTCGTGGACGGCGCCGGCACCGACCGCTGGGGCTCACTGCTGGCCACCGGGGACGCCGTGTTCGGCCGGCTGGCCTGGTGGCCGGCGGTGACCGGTACCGATGTGCGCACCCCGCTGCTGGCCGCGCTCGTACGCTCCCGCGCGCGCGAGGGCATCGCGCCGTCGGTGCTGCGCCCGGCCAGCCGGCCGGCCCACTTCGCCGACGCGGGGCTGACCGTGCTGCGCGGCCCGGGTGGCATCTGGTGCCGCTGTGACGGTGGCCCGCACGGCTTCCTGTCCATCGCCGCGCACGCCCACGCGGACGCGCTGTCCGTGGAGGTCCGGCACGAGGGCGTCGACGTGCTCGCCGACCCGGGGACGTACTGCTACCACGGGCAGCCCGAGTGGCGGCGGTACTTCCGCTCCACCCTCGGCCACAACACCCTGTCCCTGGACGGTCTCGACCAGTCCGTCTCCGGCGGCCCGTTCCTGTGGACCCGGCAGGCTCGCAGCCGGGTCCTGGTCGCGGACACCTCGGGCGCCGCCACCGGGGGGACCTCCCGCTGGTGTGCCGAGCACGACGGGTACCAGGGTTGCGTTCACCGCCGCCGGGTCGAACTGGACTCCAGCAGCGGGGAGTTGCGCGTGCTGGACGAGGTGAGCGGACCGCCCCGGGCCGCGCGGCTCGCCTTCCACCTCGGGCCGACCGTCACCGCCCGTCTGGAGGGCCATCGGGCGGTGCTCGGCTGGACCCGGGACGGGGTGGACCGCTCCGCCGTGCTCGACCTGCCGGCACAGCTGAGCTGGCGGGCGCACCGTGGCGAGAGCGACCCGCCGCTGGGCTGGTACTCCGCCGGCTTCGGGCGCAAGGAACCCGCCACCACCCTGGTCGGCACCGGCCTGACCGGTGGCGCCGCGCTGTCGGGCGGGTTCACCACCGTGCTCAGGTTCCACGGCTAGGGGGTCGCGTGGGGATCACCTGGCGAAGTCGGGCCGTGCCACTGGTGGCGCTGGGCCTGCTGACCGCCGGCTGTGTGGGCACCTCCGACGCTCCGGCGGAACCGACCGGCGCGCCGTCGCCGACCGCGCCCGGGTCCCTGGCCCGGGTGTGCGCGCGGCCGGTGGCCGGGCCGGCGAAGGCGCCGGCGGGCGCGGTGACCGTGGATCCCGCGGTGGTGGACGACCTGGCCGCCAAGACCCGGAACAGCCCGCCGCACACCACGTTCTGGCTGCGTCCGGGCACCCACCGGCTCGAACCGCACCGCTACGCCCAGGTGGTGCCCAAGGAGGGGAACCGCTATCTGGGCGCGCCGGGCGCGGTGCTGGACGGGCGTCGGACCAACCAGTACGCGTTCGGCGGCACCGCCCGTGACGTCACCATCGGCCATCTGACCGTGCGGCGTTTCGTCGCGCCGCACGACGAGGGTGTGGTCAACCACGACTCGGCGGACGGGTGGGTGATCGAGCACGCGAGAGTCGAGCACAACTCCGGTGCCGGGCTGATGGCCGGCGCCCGCCAGCGGGTGCGCGCCACCTGTCTGCGGGCCAACGGGCAGTACGGGCTCAACGCGTACAAGGCCGGTGACTCCATCCGGGACCTGGTGGTCGAGGGCAACGAGATCGTGGGCAACAACACCGACGACTGGGAGCGGCGGCGGCCGGGCTGCGGCTGCACCGGCGGCGCCAAGTTCTGGGCCGTGGACGGCGCCGACATCCGGGGCAACTGGGTGCACGACAACCGGGGAACCGGCCTGTGGGCGGACACCAACAACAACGACTTCCGCATCGAGGGCAACGTGCTCGACGCCAACGACGGCGCCGCGCTGATCTACGAGACCAGCTACAACGCGGTCATCCGGGGCAACACGATCCGGCGCAACAACTGGGTCGAGGGCCGTCGGGGGGCCGAGCGTGGCGACGACTTCCCGTACGGGACGCTCTACCTGTCCGAGTCCGGCGGCGAACCACGGGTCCGGGCCCGCACGGACAAGGTCGAGGTCTCCCGGAACGTGCTGGAGAACAACTGGTCCGGCATCACCCTGTGGGAGAACGCCGACCGGTTCTGCAACAGCCCGGCCAACACCTCCTTCGGCGACTGCACGCTGCTGGTGCCGCGCACCGAGCGCTGCGCGCGGCCGGGCATCGCCTCCGCGCCGCTGTACGCCGACTGCCGGTGGCGCACCCAGCGGGTGGACATCCACGACAACCGCTTCGTGCTCGACCCCTCCGTCCTGCGGTGCGAGCGGGGGTGCGACCGGATGGCGGTGTTGGCCAACTACGGCACCTACCCGGACTGGTCCCCGTACCAGGGGCAGCGGGTGGCCCAGGCGATCACCCACCGGCAGGGCAACCGCTGGCACGACAACGCCTACCTGGGCCCGTGGCGGTTCGTCGCCCACGACACGAGCCGGGTGCTGGACTTCGCGCGGTGGCGGGGCGCGCCCTACGAGCAGGACGCGGGCAGCACCCTGGACACCCGGGCCGGTGGTGACGGTGGACGCTGACCCGCGTGAGAGCGCGCCGCCCGGCGGAGCGACGGGACCCGACGCCCAGGCCGGCGCCGGCACCGCCGGCACACCCAGGCTCGTCGGCGTCGTGTGGGGGTTGCTGGTCCTCAACACGCTCGGCTCCGCCGGCGCGAAGACCATCCTCCCGCTGCCCCGTTCCCTGATCCAGATGGTGACCATGGGCGCGCTGGTCGCCGCGTTCGCGCTGGCCCTGGCGCTCAACCCGCGGCTGCGCGTGCGCGCCAGCGCCTTCCTGCTGCTACTCACGCTGCTGCTGGTGCCGAGCCTGATCGCCAGCGTGCAGGCGGGGCCGGGGCTGGGCGCGCTGTTCCGCTGCACCCGGCTGGGCCTCTTCGTCGGCACGCTGTGGCTGCTCAGCCGCTGGTGGGACGGCGGCCTCGCGTTCGTCCGCAGCCATATCCGGCTGTACTTCGCGGTGTTGGGGACGGCGGCGGCCGGGCTGGCCATCTCGCCCGGCGCGGCCATGCCCGAGTTGTACGGCGGGCGGCTGGTCGGCGCGCTGTGGCCGCTGACCCCGCCGCAGATCGGCCAGTACGCCGCCGTGGTCATCGGACTGACCGTGCTGCTCGTGCTGGGCCGGCACACCACCGGCGGCAGCGCGGCGCTGGTCATCGTGCCCACGCTCGTGCTGCTCGCGCTGACCCACACCCGTACGGCCACCATCGGCCTGCTCATCGGGTTGGCACTGGCGATCGGCTCGCTCGTGCTGACCAGCGCCGCCGCCCGCCGCTTCTTCACCTGGGCGGTGGTGTGCGCCACGGTGGCGGCGGTGGGGTTCGCGCCCGCGCTGCGGGCCTGGTTCCTGCGCGGGCAGAGCCAGGAGAACTTCTCCAGCCTCACCGGCCGGGCCAAGGTGTGGGACGCCCTGCTGGCGCAGCCGCGCTCGACGACCGAGCGGGCGCTGGGCACGGGCCTGGGTGACAAGTCGTTCGGCGGGCTGCCCATCGACAACAGCTGGCTGGCCGTCTACCACGAGCAGGGACTGACCGGCATCGTGCTGGTGGCGGCGATCCTGTTGGTGCTCGGCGGCGTCGCGCTGCTGCGGCCTCCGTCGCTGCCGAGGGCCTGCGCGATCTTCCTGATCAGCTACTGCGCGATCTCCTCGTACACCGAGGCCGGGCTGGGTGACGCCTCGCCCTATCTGCTGCACCTGGCCGTGGCCGCCTCGCTGTTGACGGCGCCCGCCACGGCCCCGTCCCCCCTGTCGCCCGCGCGCGTGCGCCGGCGCGTTCCGAGCTGGGCCCAGGACCGGAGGTGACCAACCGCATGCACGTCCTCGTGGTGCACAACCGCTACTCGTCGGCGCAGCCGAGTGGCGAGAACAGGGTCGTCGACCAGGAGGTGGAGCTGTTGCGCGCGGCCGGCCACCGGGTCGAGGTCTTCGAGCGGCGCAGCGACGACATCGCCGCCCGGCCGCTGTGGGGCAAGGCCACGGTGCCGGTGCTGGTGCCGTGGAACCCGGCGGTGCGCCGGGAGCTGGCCGCCCGGCTGCGGGCCGAGCGGCCGGACGTGGTGCACGTCCACAACGTCTTCCCCCTGTTGTCGCCCGCGGTGCTGGCCGCCTGTGCCGACGCCGGGGTGCCGGCCGTGGCCACGCTGCACAACTACACGCAGGTCTGCCCGCCGGGCACGTTGCAGCGCGACGGTCACCTGTGCACCGAGTGCGTCGGCCCGGCGCTGCCGCTGCCCGCCGTGCGGCACGGCTGCTACCGGGACTCGCGGCTGGCGACGGTGCCGCTCGCCCTGAGCCTGGCGGTCAACCGGCGGCGGTGGTGGTCCGGGGTGCGGCGCTTCTTCTGCATCTCCGCCGCACAGCGCGATGTCCTGGTGCGCTCCGGCATGCCCGCCGAGCGGCTGGCGGTCAAGCACAACTTCGTCCCCGAACCGTCGGCGCGCCGGGTGGGCGAGGGCGAGCACGTGCTGTTCCTGGGCCGGCTCGCGGAGACCAAGGGCGTGCGGCTGCTGATGGCCGCGTGGGACGAACTGGCCGCGAGCGGCGGGGTGGGGGTGCCGCTGGTGCTCGCCGGGGCGGGGCCGTTGGAGCGGGAGGTGGCGGCCTGGGCGGCGGGTCGGGACGACGTGCGCTACGTCGGCCTGTACGACCCGGCCCAGTGCGAGCGGGCCATCGCGCGGGCGGTGGCCGTGGTGGCTCCCTCCCTGTCGCTGGAGACGTTCGGCCTGGTGGTGGTGGAGGCGATGGCGGCCGGGGTGCCGACGGTGGCCGCCGGGCACGGGGCCTTCGTCGAACTGGTCGAGGACGGGGTGAGCGGCCTGCTGCACCGGCCGGGCGACGCGACCTCCCTCGCGGCCCGCGTGCGCCAGGTCACCGCCGATCCGGGGCGCAACCGGGAGATGGGGCGGGCGGGCCGGCGCCGTTACGAACGGGACTTCAGCCCGAGGGTCGGGCTGAGGCGCCTGGTGGAGGAGTACCGCTCCGCGATCGCGGGCGGTCCCGGCGGCGGGGACGGCCCGCCGCCGGTCGGGGATCAACGCACCGGCTCGCGGCGGGACGCCCGCGCGAGCGGGGATGGGGGCAGTAGATGACACGTTGCCGACTCTGCGGCTCGACGGCGCTGGCGAGCGTCGTCGACCTGGGGGCGACCCCGCCGTGTGAGAGCTTTCTCGCCGCGGACCAACTGGACGAGCCGGAGCCGACGTACCCGCTGCACCTGCGGGTGTGCGTCGACTGCTGGCTCGCGCAGATCCCGCCGCTGATCACGCCGGAGGAGACGTTCAGCGAGTACGCGTACTTCTCCTCGTTCTCGACGTCCTGGGTGGAACACGCGCGCGCCTTCGTCTCCGACGCCACGCGGCGGCTGGCGCTGGGCCCCGACTCCTTCGTGGTGGAGGTGGCCAGCAACGACGGCTACCTGTTGCGGCACGTGGTGGACCGGGGGATGCGCTGCCTGGGCATCGAGCCGTCGGTCAACGTCGGCGCGGCGGCGCGGGAGGCGGGGGTGCCCACGCACACCGCGTTCCTGGACCCGGACACCGGCGCGGCCGTGCGCGCCGAGCACGGCCCGGCCGACCTGGTGGTGGCCAACAACGTGTACGCGCACATCCCCGACGTGGTCGGCTTCACGCGGGGGCTGCGGGCCCTGGTCGCCGACGACGGCTGGGTCTCCATCGAGGTGCAGCACCTGCTGACACTGATCGAGCACAACCAGTACGACACGATCTACCACGAGCACTTCCAGTACTACACGGTCGCCTCGGCGATCCGGGCGCTGGCCAGCGGCGGGCTCGCCCTGGTGGACGTCGAGTCGCTGCCCACCCACGGTGGCTCGATCCGGCTGTGGGCCCGGCCCGCCGAGGCGGCCGGCGAGCCCTCCCAGCGGGTGGCGGACCTGCTGGACCGGGAGAAGGCCGCCGGGCTGCGGGAGCTGTCCGGGTACGCGGAGTTCTCCGCCCGGGTGGCCACGGTGCGCCGCGACCTCCTGGCGTTCCTGGTGGGGGCGGCCGAGCGCGGCGAGCGGGTCGTCGGCTACGGCGCCCCCGGCAAGGGCAACACCCTGCTCAACCACTGCGGCATCCGGCCCGACCTGCTCGCGTACACGGTCGACCGCAACCCCTACAAGCACGGCAGGTTCACCCCGGGCACCCGCGTCCCGATCCTGGCGCCCGAGCGGATCGCCGCCGACCGGCCGGACTACGTCCTGGTGCTGCCCTGGAACCTGCGGGCCGAGCTGGTCGAACAGCTCTCCTTCATCCACGAGTGGGGCGGCCGGCTGGTCTTCCCCATCCCCGAACTGAGCATTGTCGAGGTCAAGTCATGAAGGTCGTACTGTTCTGCGGCGGCTACGGCCTGCGGATGCGCAGCGGCGCCTCCGACGACCTGCCCAAGCCGATGGCGATGGTCGGCCCCCGGCCGCTGATCTGGCACGTCATGCGCTACTACGCGCACTTCGGGCACACCGAGTTCATCCTGTGCCTGGGGTACGGGGCCCACCACATCAAGGACTTCTTCCTGCACTACGAGGAGACGACGTCCAACGACTTCGTGCTGCGGGGCGGGCGGACCGAGCTGCTGTCCACCGACATCGCCGACTGGACCATCACGTTCGCGCAGACCGGCATCGAGTCGCCGATCGGGGAACGGCTGCGCCGGGTGCGACACCACCTGGACGGCGACGAGATGTTCCTGGCCAACTACGCCGACGTGCTCACCGACGCCCCACTGCCGCAGATGATCGACTCCTTCGCGCGGCGGGACGCCGGGGCGTCGATGATGGTGGTGCCGCCGCAGTCCTCGTTCCACTGCGTGGACCTGGGCGAGGACGGCCTGGTGGGCGGCATCACGGCGGTCAGCGAGCTGCCGCTGTGGGAGAACGGCGGCTACTTCGTGCTCCGGCAGGAGATCTTCGACCACATACCCGAGGGCGGCGACCTGGTCGCCGACGGCTGCGCCGAGCTGGCCAAGCGTGGCCGGCTGGTGGCCCACCAGCACCGGGGCTTCTGGAAACCGACCGACACCGTCAAGGAGCGGGCCGCGCTGGACGCCGCCTACGTCCGGGGCGAGCGCCCGTGGGCCCTGTGGGAGCGGGACGGCGTGCCGGCGGGCGGCGTCGCGGCCGGGGCGGGGTCCGCGTGATCCGGCTCGGGACCGGCCCGCTGGAGCGCCTGGTGGCGGTGGGCGCGCACTGTGACGACATCGCCATCGGCGCCGGCGGCACCCTGCTGACGGCCTGCGCGGCCCGGCCGGGCCTGCGGGTGGACGCGCTGGTGCTCTCCGGCGGTGGCGGTGAGCGCGAGCGCGAGGAGCGGGCCGCGCTGGCCGCCTTCTGCCCGGGTGCCGACCTGCGGCTGACCGTCCTGAAACTGCCGGACGGCCGGCTGCCCGCGCGGTGGGAGGAGGCCAAGTCCGCGATCGAGGAGCTGCGCGGGCGCACGGAGCCGGACCTGGTGCTGGCCCCGCGCTCCGAGGACGCCCACCAGGACCACCGTGGCCTGGCGAAGCTGGTCTCCACCGCCTTCCGCGACCACCTCGTCCTGGGCTACGAGATCGTCAAGTGGGACGGCGACCTGGGCCGCCCGGTCGCCTACCAGCCGCTGTCGCCGCACGTCGCCGAGGAGAAGGTGCGGCTGCTGGCGGAGCACTACCCCTCCCAGCGGCACCGGCCCTGGTACGACCGGGAGGCGTTCCTGGGCCTGGCCCGTATTCGCGGAATCGAATGCCACGCGCGGTACGCCGAGGCGTTCGCCGTCACCAAACTCACTCTCGACCTGGGGGAATGAACCGTGCGCGTACTGCTGACCGGACACCAGGGCTATCTGGGCACGGTCATGGCCCCGGTGCTCGCCGACGCCGGACACGAGGTCGTCGGCCTGGACTCGGGCCTGTTCGCCGACTGCGTCCTGGGCCCGCCGCCCACCGACCCGCGCGGCCACCGCGTGGACCTGCGCGACGTCACGGCCGAGCACGTGGCCGGCGTGGACGCCGTGATCCACCTGGCCGCGCTCTCCAACGACCCGCTGGGCGCGCTGGCCCCGGACCTGACCTACGACATCAATCACCACGCGTCCGTCCGCCTGGCCCAACTGGCCCGCGACGCCGGGGTCACACGCTTCCTGTACGCCTCGACGTGCTCGGTCTACGGCGCCGCCGGCGGGGACGACCTGGTGTCCGAGGACGCCCCGCTGCGCCCGGTGACGCCCTACGCGGAGTCCAAGGTGCGGGTGGAGGACGACCTGCGCGCGCTGGCCGACGACGACTTCAGCCCGGTGTTCCTGCGCAACGCCACCGCCTTCGGCTACTCGCCGCGGCTGCGCGCCGACATCGTGCTCAACAACCTGGTGGGCCACGCGCTGCTGTCCGGCCAGGTCCTGGTCCTGTCCGACGGCACACCCTGGCGCCCGCTGGTGCACGCCGCCGACATCGCCCGGGCCTTCGCCGCCGCGCTGGTCGCCCCGCGCGAGGCGGTGCACGAGCAGGCGTTCAACATCGGTGGCGAGGCCAACA
This sequence comes from Streptomyces sp. NPDC057702, assembly GCF_042799315.1. Classification (NCBI taxonomy): domain Bacteria; kingdom Bacillati; phylum Actinomycetota; class Actinomycetes; order Kitasatosporales; family Streptomycetaceae; genus Streptomyces; species Streptomyces sp. NPDC057702. The sequence goes on from NZ_JBHVJC010000003.1 coordinate 123,042, forward strand.
ACGTGACGGTCGCCGAGATCGCCGGGCAGGTCGCCGAGGCGGTGCCCGGCTCGCGCGTGGTGATCACCGGCGAGACCGGCGCCGACCCGCGCTCCTACCGGGTGGACTTCTCCCGCTTCCGTGCCGCGATTCCCGGCTTCGACATCGCGTGGACGCTCAAGCGGGGCGCCCTCGAACTCGCCGACGCCTACCGGCAACACGGGCTGACCCGGGAGAACTTCGAGCGGCGCTTCACCCGGCTGGCCGTGCTGCGCGCGGCGTCCGAGGCCGGCACCGTCGACGAGACCCTGCGGCGGCGAGGGTGACCGACCTCGGCAAGCAGATGTACGAGCTGGTGGAGCGGCTGTACCCGGTGTGCCGGAGCATCACCGGCGACGGGGTGCGCGAGACCCTGCGGATCATCGGGGAGTACCTGCCGCTCCAGACACACGAGGTGCCCACCGGGACCCCGGTGCTGGACTGGACGGTGCCCCAGGAGTGGAACATCCGCGACGCGTACGTCGCCGACGCCGCCGGCAACCGGGTGGTCGACTTCGCCGACTCCAACCTGCACGTGCTCGGCTACAGCGTGCCGGTGTCGGCGACCCTGCCGCTGAGCGAGCTGCGCGAGCACCTGTACACCCTGCCCGACCAGCCGTCCCTGGTGCCGTACCGCACCAGCTACTACACGCCCCGGTGGGGCTTCTGCCTGGCCCAGGAGACCCTGGACGCGCTGCCCGAGGGCGACTACCAGGTGCGGATCGACTCCACGCTGACCGACGGGCACCTGACCTACGCCGAGCACGTGGTCCCCGGGCAGGTCAGCGACGAGGTGATCGTCTCCTGCCACACCTGTCACCCGTCGCTGGCCAACGACAACCTGGCCGGCATCGCGGTGGCCACCTTCCTGGCCCGGTCGCTGGCCGAGCAGCGGCCGTACTACACCTACCGGTTCATCTACGCGCCCGGCACCATCGGCGCGATCACCTGGCTGGCGCGTAACGCGGAACGGGTCCAGCGGGTGCGGCACGGGCTCGTGCTGGCCTGTGCCGGCGACCCGGGCCAGGTGACGTACAAGCGGAGCAGGCGTGGCGACGCGGAGATCGACCGGGTACTGCGGCACGTGCTGACCGCCTCCGGGCGCCCGCACCGCGTCACCGAGTTCACCCCGTACGGGTACGACGAGCGACAGTACTGCTCCCCCGGGTTCGACCTCGGCGTGGGCTCGCTCAGCCGCACCCCCTACGCCGGCTATCCCGAGTACCACACCTCGGCGGACGACCTGGACTTCGTCTCCCCGGAGGCGATGGCGGACACCCTCGCGCTGTGCCGGGAGGCGTTCACCGTCCTGGACGGCAACCGGCGCTACGTCAACCTCAGCCCGTACGGCGAACCGCAGCTGGGCCGGCGGGGGTTGTACGACTCGCTCGGCGGGCGCAGCGACGCGAAACAGGCCGAGATGGCCATGTTGTGGGTGCTCAGTCTCGCCGACGGCGACCACAGCCTGTTGGACGTCGCCGAGCGCTCCGGGCTGCCGTTCTCGGCCGTGGTCGCCGCGGCCGACGCCCTGCGCGACGCCGACCTGCTGGGGGCGTGAGGCCGGTGACCACCGAGCGGGAGAGGGCGAGGGAGCCGGCGCCCGACACCGAGGGCGCCGGTCGCGCGGCGACCCGGTCCATGCTCGGCCGGCTCTCCTGGGGCCTGGCCGACCAGGCGGTGTGCAGCATGACCAACTTCGCGGTGGGCGTCTACGTGGCCCGCTCGCTGGGGTTGGCCGCCTTCGGTGTGTTCAGCCTGGTCTGGGTGACGTACGGCGTGGTGCTCGGCGTCTCCCGTGGGCTGGCCACCGACCCGCTGGTGGTGCGTTTCAGCGGCGTACCGGAGGCGTCCTGGCGCGCGGCGGCGGCCCGTTCGACGGGCACCGCGCTCGGCGTCGCGACCGTCGTCGGCACAGTGTCCGTGCTGGTCGGCCTCGCGCTCGGCGGTCAGGTGGGGTCCGCGTTCGCGGGCCTGGGCGTGGTGCTGCCGGGGCTGCTGCTCCAGGACGCCTGGCGGTTCTCGTTCTTCGCCGCCGGCGCCGGGCGCAAGGCGTTCGTCAACGACCTGTTGGGGGGCCTGGCGCTCGTCCCGGCCATGGTGGTGGCGGCCCGGGTGGGCGGTGTGGCCGTCTTCGTCCTGGCCTGGGGTTCGGCGGCGGCGGTAGCCGCCGGCTACGGCTGCCTCCAGTCCGGCATCCGGCCCCGGGTACGGGGGGCGCGCACCTGGCTGCGCGAACACCGCGACCTGGGCTACCGGTACCTGGTCGAGAACGTCGGCGTCAGCGGCGCGGCCCAACTGCGGGCCTACGGGCTCGGTGTGATCGTCGGGGTCGGCGCGGTGGGCGTGGTCCGGGGCGCCGAACTGCTGCTCGGCCCCTTCCTCGCCGTGCTGATGGGCCTGTCGCTGGTCACCGTCGCCGAGGCCGCCCGGGTCCTACGGCAGGCCCCGCACCGGCTGCGGTCCTTCTGTCTCCTGCTCGGCGGCGGCCAGGCCGTCGGCGCGCTGGTGTGGGGCGCGGCGCTACTGCTGGTGCCCGACCGGGCCGGCGCGCTCGTGCTCGGCGACGTCTGGCACCAGGCGTCGCGGCTCGTCGTGCCCGCCACCCTCGGTGTCGCGGGCGCCAGCCTGGGCGTCGGCGCGGCGGCCGGGCTGCGCGCGCTGGCCGCCGCCCGGCGCAGCCTGCGCTGCCAACTCATCGCCTCCACCTGCTATGTCGGCGGCGGGCTCGGCGGGGCGGCCGTGGCCGGCACGGTCGGCTCGGCCTGGGGCGTCGCCGCCGCGACTCTCGCCAGCTCGGCCGTGTGGTGGCTGGAGCTGCACGCCGCCCTGCGCGAGCACCACCACCGCCCCCTGCCCGAAGTGAGGACACCGTGACCGCATCCCGCCGCCAACCCCGGCTGAGCATCGGACTGCCCGTGTACAACGGCGAGGAGTACCTGGCCGAGGCGCTCGACGCGCTGCTGGGCCAGACCTACGAGGACTTCGAGCTGGTCATCTCCGACAACGCCTCGACCGACGGCACCCGCGACATCTGCCGCCGCTACGTCGCGCGGGACCCGCGCGTGCGCTACCTGCGGCTGCCGCGCAACATCGGCGCCGCCCCCAACCACAACCACGTGTTCAGGCAGTGCCGGGGCGAACTCTTCAAGTGGGCCTCGCACGACGACCTGTACGCCCGGGACCTGTTGCGCCGCTGCGTCGAGGCGCTGGACGAGCGGCCGGAGGTCATCCTGGCCCACGCCGACCAGGCCGTCATCGACGGGGCGGGCCAGGTGACGGTCCCGTACGAGTACGGCCTGGCCACCGCCTCGCCCCAGGCGCCGGTGCGCTTTCGCAGCATGCTCTTCGAGCCCGGCGGCGACGACTTCTACGGCGTGATCCGGGCCGAGGTGCTGCGCCGGGTCAGGCCGCACGACAGCTACCACCACGCGGACCGCACGTTCGTCGCCGAGATCGGCCTGCACGGGCCCTTCCACCAGGTGCCGGAGCTGCTGTACTTCCGCCGCGACCACCCCACTCGGGCCGAGCGGGCCAACCCCTCCAAGCGCTCGCGGTGTGTCAACCTCGACCCGCGCCGGGCGGGCCCGCTGCACCCGACGCCCAGGCTGCTGGCCGAGTACGTGTGGGGCTTCGTCGCGGCCATCCGGCGGGCCCCGTTGTCCGCGGCCGACCGGCGCGCGTGCTACGGGCACCTGTCCGCGTGGCTGGCCAGCCGCTCCCGGCCGGGCGCCGGCGAGCGGGTCGAGGACCGCGCCCCGGTCGACCCGGCCCAGCTCACCGTCTCCGTGGACGACCTGGTCGCCGGCCGCGAGGGGCGACGGGCGTGACGCGGGGCGGCCACGCCCCGGTGCGTGTCGGGGTGTTCGGCCTGCTCGGCTCCGGCAACCTCGGCAACGACGGGTCCCTGGAAGCCGTGCTCGGGTACCTGCGTGCCACGCACCCGGAGGCGGTGGTGGACGCGCGGTGCGGCGGCCCGGAGGTCGTCACGGCCCGGTACGGCATCCCCGCGACCCGGCTGCACTGGTACCGGGGGGAGTACCGGACCGCCTCGCGGGCGGGCGCGATCGCCGCGAAGGGGCTCGGCAAACTCGTCGACGCCTTCCGCACCGTGGCCTGGGCGCGCCGGCACGACGTGGTGATCGTGCCGGGCATGGGCGTCCTGGAAGCCACGTTGCCGCTGCGGCCGTGGGGCTTCCCGTACGCGTTGTTCCTGCTCGGCGTGGGTGGCCGGCTCTCGCGCACCCGGGTCGCGCTGGTCAGCGTCGGCGCCGGCGCGATCACCAGCCGCCCCACCCGGACCCTGGTGCGCTGGGCGGCGCGGTGGGCCGACTACCGGTCGTACCGCGACGAGCCCTCGCGCGAGGCGATGCGGGCGATGGGCGTGGAGTCCGCGCGCGACGAGGTCTACCCCGACCTCGCGTTCGCCCTGCCGACGCCACGCCCCCCGGCGAGCGCCCCCGCCGGTGCGCCGGGCACCGTCTGCGTGGGGGTGATGGCCTTCCACGGCGGCGACGACGACCGGGCCAGAGCCGAGGAGATCCACCGGCGCTACCTGGCCGGGACGATCCGCTTCGTGCGCGCCCTGGTCGCCGACGGACGGCCGGTGCGGCTGCTGACCGGCGACGGGGTCGACGCGCCGGTTGTCGCGGCTATCCGCGCGGCGGTGAACTCGCCGCTGGTCACCGCCGCTCGGACGGATTCGCTGGCCGACCTGATGCGCGAGATGGCCGCTGCCGACGCCGTGGTGGCCACCCGCTACCACAACCTGGTCTGCGCGCTGAAGGTCGGCACACCCACCCTCGCCCTCAGCTACGCCCCCAAGAGCGACACCCTCATGGCGCACATGGGCCTGGCCGCGTACCGCCACCCGGCCCGCGAGGTGGACGCGGACCGTCTGCTGGACCAGTTCCGGGCGTTGGAGCGCGATGCGGTCCGGGTGCGCCACACCCTGGCCGAGCGCAACCAGGTCGTCGCCCGACGTCTGGAGCACCAGTTCGCCGCCCTGACCCGGGCCCTGTTCCCGGCGACCGACCCCACTCACACTCACACCCACACCCTGCGGGAGGCTCCGTGAAGGTGACCGACGTCCCGGCGATCGCCGGCGCGTACCTGTTCGTGCCCACCCCCCACGTCGACGAACGCGGCTTCTTCTGCCGCACCTTCGACGCCGACGTGCTCCGCTCGGTGGGCCTGGACCCGCACGCCTTCGCCCAGGACAGCCTCTCCCGCTCGGCCCGGGGCGTGCTGCGCGGGCTGCACCTGCGCGCGGGGGCCGGCGAGGCCAAGCTGGTGCGCTGCTCGTACGGCAGGGTCTTCGACGTGGTCGTGGACCTGCGGGCCGACTCGCCCACCTACCGCAACGTGGCCACCTTCGAGCTGTCCGGGCAGACGCAGACGACCCTGTACGTCCCGGCGGGGTGTGCGCACGGCTTCCAGGCGCTGACCGAACCCGCCGACGTGTCGTACCGCATCGACCGGCCGCACGACCCGACCGAGGACGTGACGATCGCCTTCGACGACCCGGAGTTGGCCGTCCCGTGGCCGCTGCCGGCCACCGCGATGTCCCGGCGGGACCGGGAGGCGCCCGGACTCGCCGAGGCGCTGAAGCAGAAGGAGAGCTGACATCAGCGTGCCCACCGAAGAGACCGGAGAGTTCCGCCTGCCCCGCTCGCGCGCGGCCAACGAGCGGCTGCACGCCCTGATCCCCGGCGGCGCCCACACCTACGCCAAGGGCGACGACCAGTACCCCGAGCACCTGGCCCCGGTCATCAGCCACGGCCGGGGCGCCCATGTCTGGGACGTCGACGGCAACCGGTACCTCGAGTACGGTTCCGGCCTGCGGTCGGTCAGCCTGGGCCACGCCCACCCGCGCGTGACCGAGGCGGTGCGGCGCGAACTCGACCGGGGCGCCAACTTCGTCCGCCCGTCCGTCGTGGAGCTCCAGGCGGCGGAGCGCTTCCTGGCCACGGTGCCGACCGCCGAGATGGTGAAGTTCGCGAAGAACGGCTCCGACGCCACCACCGCCGCCGTGCGCCTGGCCCGCGCCGTCACCGGGCGGCCACGGGTGGCCCTCTGCGCCGACCACCCGTTCTTCTCCGTGGACGACTGGTTCATCGGCACCACGCCGATGTCGGCCGGCGTCCCGACGGCGACCACCGACCTCACCGTGACGTTCCCGTACGGCGACCTGGCCGCCACCGAGGAGATGTTCCGCCGGTACCCGGGGGAGATCGCCTGTCTGATCCTCGAACCGGTCGGCCCCACCCAGCCCGCTCCCCTCCCCCGCCCCGTGGCCGGAGGGCATCCGGCCGGCGGGGACGACCCCACGTCCGCGTACCTCGCCGGACTGCGCGCGCTGGCCCACCGACACGGCTGTGTCCTGGTCTTCGACGAGATGATCACCGGTTTCCGCTGGTCCGAGGCGGGGGCCCAGGGTCTGTACGGCGTCAGCCCCGACCTCTCCACGTTCGGCAAGGCACTGGGCAACGGGTGTGCCGTCTCCGCGCTGGCCGGCCGCCGCGACCTGATGGAGCGCGGCGGGCTGCGCCACGCCCACGACCGGGTGTTCCTGCTGTCCACCACACACGGCGCGGAGACCCACTCGCTGGCCGCCGCGATGGCCGTGCTCGACACGTACGTCGAGGAGGGGATCACCGCCCGGCTGCACACCCTCGGGGAGCGGCTGGCCGTCGGCGTCCGGGCGGCGGCGGACGGTGCGGGCGTCGGCGACCACGTCCTGGTCCGGGGCCGGGCCAGCAACCTGGTCTTCGCCACCCTCGACGAGCACCGACGCCCGTCACAGCCCTACCGCACCCTGTTCCTGCGCCAGCTGCTGGCGGGCGGGGTGCTGGCCCCCTCGTTCGTGGTCAGCAGTGCGCTGACGGACACCGACATCGACCAGACCGTCGAGGTGGTGGCCCAGGCGTGCGCGGTGTACCGCAAGGCGCTGGACGCCGGCGACCCCACGCACTGGCTGGCGGGTCGACCGGTCAAGCCCGTCTTCCGTCGCCGGGCGTGAGAGGTCGTGAGCCCCCGTCAATGATGCTTTGCATCAGGCGAGTTGACCAACCGGCGGGTGGCGCGGTCGGCCGTGCGGTCGACCAGCCAGCCGGTCGCCGGCACCACCGCCAGCGCCGTGCACCAGCCGCCCAGGGTGTCTGTCGGGTAGTGCGCGTCCAGGGCCACCTGGGCCCACGCCATGGCGGCGCCGGCGACCAGCGCCACGGTGAACGTCAGGGACGCGCCGGCCGCCCGACCGAGGTCGAGCCGGCCGGCCACGAGCAGCGCCACCGCCAGAGCCAGCGCGGTCAGGAAGGCGGTGTGCCCGCTCGGGTAGGACAGGCTGCCATCGTGAATGGTGCGTCCCACCAGCGGCTTGAGCAGCATCGTCACCCCCACCGGCAGGCCGGTGCCGGCCACCACGAAGACCACCGCGCGCGGCCGTCGCAGCAGCAGGCACCCCGCCACCACCACCGCGACCAGCGTCGCCGCGCCGACGGGCTCCCCCCAGAAGTCCGTGGCCAGGGCGAGCGAGCGCCACGGCGAGCCGTCCTCCGCCGCCACCCAGCTCCGCGCGTCCGCCCCGCCCGGCTCGCCGTCCCCGGCGTACCCGACCCCGAGCCCGCCGACCACCAGCGCGGCCAGGGCCGCGACCAGCCCGAGCCACCCGCGCAAGGCCACGGGCAGCACGGCGGGCGCGGGGCGGGGAGCCGGCACACCCTGGCGCCCCGCCGCGTCGGGTGACGGGCGTTCGAGGCCCCCGTACGTCGCGGGACGGGGCCACGCCCCACTCTCCGACCGGTGCTCACCCATGCGTCAGCCGCTCCCTGTCTCCCCGGTGCGAGGCCCTGACCGTCCGGGACACCGCCGTGGCCGCCACCGACAGGCCCCGCCCACGACACGTCCCCCTCTTGTTCAGGGTGGTGCGGCGGGGCTCACTCCAAACCCCGGCAGGCGGGGCCGTCGCACGGACTGTCGCCACTACTCGGTGATACCGTATAGTGGTACTCAGCACCACGCAGTACCGCGAGGACCGAGGAGAACTCCCGATGGACGACCTGACGGAGATGCTGAAGGGCACGCTCGAAGGGTGCGTGCTCGAAATCATCGACAACGAGGAAACCTACGGCTACGCCATCACCCGCCGACTCAACGAACTCGGCTTCGCCGACGTCGTCGAGGGGACGGTGTACACCATCTTGCTGCGGCTGGAGCGGAACAAGCTCGTCCAGGTGACGAAGCGCCCCTCCGGTGTCGGCCCGCCGCGCAAGTTCTACGCGCTCAACGACGCCGGACGCCAGGAACTCGCGCGGTTCTGGACGAAGTGGCAGTACGTCTCATCACGCATCGACACACTCAGGAAGGGCGGGAGATGAACTTCTGGGAGACCATCACCGGCAGCGATCTCACCCGGGAATGGAAGGCGTTCGAGGTACGGGCCCAGGCCCTGCCGGACGACCACCGGGCGGCATGGGAGCAGATCAAGGTCCACCTGATGCCCCACGGCGACTTCACCGGCCGCAACCTGACCCCGATCCTGGACGCCGCCCTGGGGCTGCTGGAGGAGACGGCGGCGGACGGGCAGAGCGCCCACGAGGTACTCGGCGACGACGTCCGGGGCTTCTGCACGGCGCTGGCCGGCGGCAAGGAGGCCCGGACCTACCGCGACCGGTGGCGCGAGCAGTTGAACAGGAACGTGGCCAGGAAACTGAACGGGCTGGGAGGCTGACATGGGAATCCGGGACATCATCGAGGGCAAGAAGCAGTGGCGGGCCCACCAGGCCCGGGTCAGGGCGCTCCCGCCGGACTACCAGATCGTCTACAAGGAGATGCGCACGTACCTGTTCAAGGTCGGCCCGATCGACCTGCACGACGGGCCCCTGCTGCCCGGGATCGTCGACTTCTTCGAGGAGGGTGCCGCCACGGGCAGGGGTGTCCTGGAGCTCGTCGGCGACGACGTCGCCGCGTTCTGCGACAACCTGATCAAGGACACCCCCACCTACGCGGACCGCTACCAGGAGTCCGCCAACCCGAAGGCCGGCCCGACCGCGCCGTAACCCCCGCTCGCGCGGCGGGCGTGCCGCCCCGCACGCGCGGCCCCCTCCCGCCCGGCACGGCACGCCCCACCGCCCGGCCAACCACCGCGCACCCGACCACCCGAGGCGCGCCCACTCCGGCCCGCCCCGCCCGCCCCGCCTGAACTCCCCGCGCCCCCGGCCCGCTACACCGCCGGCCCACTCGCGCCCGGGCCCACTCACGCCCCCGGCCCACTCACGCCCCCGGCCCACTCACGGCTCCGCCGTGCGGGCCGCCGGCGACGGGCCGTTCGCCACCGCCCCCGGACGACGCGTCCGCCGCGCGGACAGGCTCCCCTCCGGTCGGGCCGGCGCGCCCCGGCCCTGCCCTCCCCATGTCTCCGTAAGGAAGCCGTCATGCCTTCATCTGTCATGCCCACATCCAGGCGCGGTGACAGTCGTAGCGCGCCCAGCGCCGTCCAGGTCCGTGGACTACGCAAGTCCTACGGCGACAAGCGCGTCCTGGACGGCGTCGACCTGCGCGTTCCGGCCGGGTCGGTGTTCGCGCTGCTCGGTCCGAACGGCGCCGGCAAGACCACCACCGTCAGGATCCTCTCCACACTCGTCCACCCCGACGCCGGTGACCTGCGCGTCGCCGGACACGACGTGGCCACCGACCCACGGGCGGTGCGCGCCGCCATCGGCGTCACCGGACAGTTCTCCGCCGTCGACGGACTGCTCACGGGCGAGGAGAACATGCGCCTAATGGCTGACCTGCACCACCTGTCGCGGAACGAGGGACGGCGGGTCAGCGCCGAACTCCTGGAGCGCTTCGACCTGGTGACCGCCGCGAAGAAGCCCGCCGCGTCCTACTCCGGCGGCATGAGACGCCGTCTCGACCTCGCGATGACGCTGGTCGGCAGCCCTCGGATCATCTTCCTCGACGAGCCCACCACCGGGCTCGACCCCCGCAGCCGCCACACCATGTGGGGCATCGTCCGGGACCTCGTCGCCGACGGCGTCACCGTCCTGCTCACTACCCAGTACCTGGACGAGGCCGAGGAACTCGCGGACCGGGTGGCGGTGTTGGACGACGGCCGGATCGTCGCCGAGGGGACCGTGGAGGAGCTCAAGCGGCTCGTCCCGGGCGGGCACGTCCGGCTCCGCTTCACCGATCCGGTCGCCTACCGGCGCGCCGCCGACGCGCCGCGCGAGACCACCCGGGACGACGACACCCTGTCGCTGACCGTCCCCAGCGACGGCAGTCAGCGCGCACTGCGCTCTGTTCTCGACTGGCTCGACTCCGTTGGCGTCGAGGCGGACGAACTGACCGTCCACACCCCCGACCTCGACGACGTGTTCCTCGCCCTGACCAGCCCAGCCCGTACTTCCCGCCCGTCGAAGGAGAGCGCCCGATGAGCTCCCTGCCCCTCGCCGTACGTGACGCGCGCACGATGCTGCGCCGCAACCTCCTGCACGCGTGGCGCTACCCGTCCGCGACCCTGAACCTGCTCCTGACGCCGATCATGATGCTGCTGCTCTTCGTCTACGTCTTCGGCGACGTGATGAGCACGGGCATCGGCGGCAACGACGCGGACCGCTCCGACTACGTCGCCTACCTCGTCCCCGGACTGCTGCTGATGACCGTCGGCAGCACCGTGATTGGGACCGCCGTCTCCGTGTGCGCGGACCTGACCCAGGGCCTCACCGCCCGCTTCCGCACGATGGCCATCCACCGGGGTTCCCTGCTCGTCGGCCATGTCGTCGGTGGTGTGCTGCGGTGCGTGGCCAGTGTGGTCCTGGTCGGGGCCGTCGGGGTGGCCATGGGCTTCCGGTCCAGGGACGCCGGCGCGTTGGAGTGGGTCGCGGCCCTCGGGCTGGTCACCCTGTTCGCCCTGGCGCTGACCTGGGTCGCGGTGGGGATGGGCGCGGCCAGCCCGAACCCCGAGGCGGCCGGCAACACGGCCATGCCGCTGATCCTGTTGCCCCTCGTCTCCAGCGCGTTCATCCCGGCCGACACGATGCCGGGCTGGTTCCGGCCGATCGCCGAGTACCAACCCTTCACCCCCGCCATCGAGACCCTTCGCGGCCTCCTGCTGGGTACCGGGATCGGTCACCACGGCTGGCTCGCGCTCGCCTGGTGCGCCGGCCTGAGCGCGCTCGGCCACCGCTGGGCGACCGCGCGGTTCGACCGCGACCCGGGGTGACGGCGGCGGGGGCGGCCACGGCGGCCCTCGGGGCGGGGGCGCTCGCCCCGGGCGGCCGGGGGGAGTCGAGATGGGTTGGCCGGTCCCACCCGGGCCGCCGGCCTCCCCCGGCCCGTGGCCTCCCCCGGAAACGGACGACCTCGGCCCGCCCCTCCCGTGACGCCGCGCGGGCCGTGGCGGGGGGGCGAGCGCGCCCGACGCGTACCAACTCCCCCAAGTTGCCCTGCTCTCACGGGACTTCACGTTCCTGCCAGCCCTCTTGGATGCGCAGCGTGGGTCGACACATACTTTCCGCGCACGCACGGCAGGCGAGGGGCCCGTGAGGCCCCTCTCGTGAACTGTCCTCATTGGGGGGAAAGTTGCGTACAGCCAGACAGGCATTACGAGTCGCTGGCGTGGCCGTCACCGCGGCCACCGCGCTCGTGGCGAGCCTGACCACCCCGTCCGTCGCGACCCAGGAACATCCCAGCGCCACGGCCGACACCCAGCGCGCGGAGCACACCCACCGGGCCGGCGCGGCCCGTGTCTGGGTCACCCTGATCACCGGTGACCGGGTCTCGGTGGACGCCAAGGGCCACCCCCCGCGGCCTTCCGGCCGGCCAAGGGTCGCGAGCACATCCCCGTACAGGTGGAGCGTCGCGGCACGCGGGCGTACGTGATTCCGCGTGACGCGCGGCGCCTGGTCGCCCGGGGTGTGGTGGATCGGCGGTTGTTCGACGTGACCGAGCTGAGCCGGCCGGAGTACGTGGCCAGCCAGCGTGCGGGGTTGCGGTTCATCGTCGCCTACCAGGGCGAGCGCCCCGCCGCCCGGGGGAAGCTTCGCGCCGCTGAGGGGCTGACGCTGCGCCGTACGCTCCCGGTGCTGGGGGCCGACGCGGTGACGACGCCGCGCGAACACGCCCAGGCCGCCTGGGAGGCGCTCACCGACGCACCCCGCGATGCCGCGCACCGTCGGGCCGCCACCGGTGTGGCCCGGGTCTGGCTGGACGGTGTGCGGAGGGCCACCCTGGACAGGAGCGTGCCGCAGATCGGTGCGCCCGCGGCCTGGCAGGCGGGCTTGGACGGCAAGGGCGCCAGGATCGCGGTGTTGGACACCGGTGTCGACCAGACGCACCCCGACCTGGCCGGCCAGCAGATCGCCGAGAAGAACTTCTCCCAGGCCCCCGACGCCAGGGACCGGGTGGGGCACGGCACCCATGTGGCCTCCATCGCGGCCGGCACCGGCGCCAAGTCCGGCGGCAGGTACCGGGGCGTGGCCTCCGGTGCCAGGATCCTGGACGGCAAGGTCCTGGACGATGACGGCTTCGGGCAGGAGTCCGACATCATCGCCGGCGCGCAGTGGGCCGTGGCCCAGAAGGCCAACGTGGTCAACCTCAGCCTGGGCGGGAGCGACGCACCCGACATCGACCCCCTGGAAGCCGCGGTCAACAAGCTCTCAGCCGACCACGGCACCCTCTTCGCGATCGCGGCCGGCAACGAGGGCATCCTCGGCCCCGGCAGCATCAGCTCCCCCGGCAGCGCGGACGCCGCCCTGACCGTGGGCGCCGTCGACACGTCGGACAAGCTGGCCGACTTCTCCAGCAGGGGCCCCCGCGTGGGCGACGGAGCGCTCAAGCCCGACCTCACCGGCCCCGGTGTGGACATCGGCGCCGCCGCCGCGCCCGGCAGCCAGGTCGCGGAATCCGGCACCCCCGTCGCCGACGGCTACGTGGCGATCTCCGGCACCTCCATGGCCACCCCCCACGCCGCGGGCGCCGCCGCCATCCTGGCCCAGCGGCACCCGGACTGGAGCGGCGCGCGCCTCAAGGCCGCCCTGATCGCCTCGGCGACCCCTGGCCCCTACTCCGCCTTCGAGCAGGGCACCGGTCGCATCGACCTGCGCCAGGCCATCACCCAGACCGTGGTCGCCGAACCGGCCTCGCTCTCCTTCGACAAGCAGTTGTGGCCGCACACCGACGACACGCCACAGACCAGGACCCTCACCTACCGCAACCTGGGCACCCAACCCGTCACCGTGACGGTGGCACTGACCGGCACCGGCCCGACCGGCAAGCCGGCCCCCGCCGGCTTCTTCACCACCGCCGACCAGCGGCTCACCGTTCCGGCGGGCGGCACGGCCAGCACCTCGGTCACCGTCGACACACGACGGGGCGGCACCCTCGACGGCGCGTACAGCGCACAGGTGACCGCGACAGCCGGCGGGCAGACCGTGCGGACCGCCGCCGCCGTGGAACGCGAGGTCGAGTCGTACGACGTGACGTTCCGCCACCTGGGCCGGGACGGCAAGCCCGCGCGCACCTTCAGCAGTGGGATCGTCGGGTTCAGCGGCCCCGCCCAGGGCCAGTACCTGGGCGTCGACGAGACCAGCAAGGACGGCAAGCTCCGCCTTCCCAAGGGGCACTACCTGCTCAGCGGCTCGTTCGAGGGCGACGACGGAAGCACCGACTGGGTCGTCCAACCCAAGCTGGTCGTCGACAGGAAGGCCACGGTGACGGTCGACGCGCGCACCACGAAGCCGGTCGACCTGACGGCCCCGGACCCCAAGGCGACCTCGCTGACCGCCGGTGCCGACATCACTCTCGCCAACAAGGACTGGTCCGTCGGCTACGGTTGGATACTGGACTCCTTCAAGGGGTTCCGGATCGGGCACCTCGGCCCGGCCGTCTCGACCGGTGAGCTGTTCCAGCAGTTCACCCACGTCCTCCAACGCGCCGGCGACCACCCTTCGTACCACCTGGCCTACGGCGGCTCCACCACCAAGGCGCCCACCGGCTTCGTGCGGCACGCCAAGCCCGCCGACCTCGCCAAGGTCACCGCCACGCTGGGTGCCTCGGCGCCCAAGAAGACCGGCGGCCTGTACGCCTTCCCCCGCATCGCCGACCTGGGAAGCGGAACGATCGGCGTCCCCAGCGAGCTGCCGCACACCACGACGCTCTACGTCAGCGCCAAGGACCCCCGCTGGCTGCTGGACTTCGAGCAGTACGACGACCGGGGCGATCTCGAAGCCGGCTACCAGACCGACGAACTGCGCCTGAAGCCCGGCGCGTCCTCCACCCAGCGGTTCAACGTCGGGGTGTTCGGCCCCAAGCTGGGCGCGTGGGACGGCGTCTTCCGCGACGGCGACACCCTGTACGGCTCGCTCCCGCTCGTCGCGGACGGCGCGAACAACTCCGGCTTCTCGACGTTCGAGGCCGTACGGACCACTCTCTACCGCGACGGCAAGCAGCTGGGCACCAACACCGACCCGCTGACCGGCGAGGGAGTGTTCACCGTACCCGCCGAGGCGGCGAAGTACCGGCTGAGCGCCACCGTCCGCCGCACCAGGGCCGCCGGTGTCTCCACCCGGGTCACCGCGGACTGGACCTTCTCCTCGCGACGGACCACCGGCGAGGTGCGGCTGCCGGCCTCGGTGGTGCGGTTCACCCCCACCCTGGCGCCCGACAGCACCGCCACGGCGGGAACCACGATCAGCGTCCCGGTCACCGTGTGGGGCTCAGCCGCGGGCGACAACCTGAAGTCCCTCACCGTGCACGTCAGTGACGACAACGGCGCGCACTGGAAGAAGCTGGCCATCACCGCCGGCAAGGTATCGGTGAAGAACCCCGGACCGGGCGGGAGCGTCTCGTTCCGGGCGCGGGCCACCGACAGGCAGGGCAACACGGTGAACCAGACTCTCCACGAGGCCTACCGCACGCGGTAACCCCCGCCTCCTCCCCGCACATCGGCTCGCCGGGCAGCGGCACCCCGGCGGGCCGGTGTCGTCCGCGCCCCCACCGGGTCCGGCCCACCCAACCGGCCCGTCCGCGCGGTCGGCTCAGCCCGCTCGCACGGTGCGGGCGGCTCAGACGGTGCGGTGCATGCCCACCGACGCCGGGGCCGTCTGCCGGAACCCGAACTTCTCGTACAGGAACCGCGCGTCTCCGTCGGCGATCAGCGAGACATAGGCGCCGGCCGGTGCCCGCCGCTCCAGCTCGTCCACCAGCTCCGCCATGATCCGCTTGCCCAGGCCCCGCCCCTGGTGCTCGGGGGTGACGCAGATGTCAACCACCTGGAAGACGCAGCCGCCGTCCCCGATGACCCGGCCCATCCCGATCGGCTCGTCACCGTGGAGCACCGTCACGCCGTGCCAGGTGTTCGGCAGGCCCGCCTCGGCTCCCGCCACGGTCCTCGCGCTCAGCCCCGAGGCCACCCGCAGTCGGAGGTAGGTCTCGACGGACGGCGGACCGAAGCGCAGCGAGTAAGGGTCAGTATCAGTATTCACCTGCTACACACTACGGAAGGAGGTGCGTCCAGGGCAAAGGGCGCCCGCGCGTGACCCGTCCCCCGGTCGGCGAGGAGGCCGGGGCACGGTCGACGCCGGAGCGGTGCGGTGGGGTCTCAGACCGACGCCGGCACGAGGCCGACCAGCGCGCCCACCGCCACGCCCGCGACGGCCAGCACGTAGCCCGCCATCATGACCGTGGCCAGCGTCAGCTCCCGGCGCAGGGCGGCCGGGGTCGGGCCGCCCGCCAGCGACGCCAGACGCAGCTCCTTTTCCGGGGTGGGCGCGGTGCGCTGGAGCACCGTCAGGAACTCCCGCAGGTGAGCGGTGGCGGCGGCGTCCAGGCACGCCTCCGCGTCCGCGCGTACCTCGTGGACGACGGGGATGAGCCGCACGGCACGCCGCAGGGCCAGCACCCCGAGCGCCACCACGGCGACGAAGGCCGCCAGGACCGGCCACGGCGGTCCGGCGACGGCCATCACGGGGGCGGCGGCGAAGAAGGCCAGGGCCTGTCCGATGTCGGGGCACAGGGCCAGCAGTCGTCGGTGGCCGGGGTCCTGGTGGCGGATGTGGGAGATCTCGTGCAGCAGCTGCACGGTGGCGGCGGGGTCGCGGCGCAGCCTGGGCCGCCAGTGCGCGGGGATCAGCAGCACCGTGTCGGGGTCGCGCAGGTTGAGCTGGATCTGCCGGGTGCCGTTGTGCCAGGCGACCGGGAACAGCCCGGCGAGCACCACACACGCGAACACCGCGAAGGCCGTCGTGTCGGTGACCGTGGCCAGGTGGTCGGAGAACACACCGGCCGTGAGCCCGAGCGTGCCGCCGACGGCCAGCAGCTTCCGCTGCCGGGGCACGGCCAGGTCGCCCAGTCGCATCAGCCGGTGCGAGGTGGGGCGGGCGAGGTGCCGGGCGCGCAGGTTGCCCCGGTCCCAGACGGTGACCGCGTGGAGCCGGGTCGGGTCCAGGCCGGCGGCGACGAAGGCCGCCCGCACCTGGGCCCACGCCGGGTCACACCAGTCCACCGGGCGGAGCTTGGTGCCGCTGTGGCGGTACGCGTACGAGCGCTCGGCCCAGCTCTGGACGGCCAGGCCCAGCACGAACAGCAGGGGCACGGCGGCCACCAGGGTCCCGCCCAGCAGCAGGAAGCCCAGGTGGGTGTCGGGGTCGGCGAGGTGGCCGATGCTCACCACGGCGAACGCCACCAGGGCGAAGGGGGCCAGCACCACGCCCCACAACACGCGGTGCGCGCGCCCGAGGACACGCAGCCGTTCCGCGCGCACCGCGCCGAACGCCGCACCCGGACCGCCGCCCGGCGCCGACACGACGCCTACCGCGCCCCGGGTCGCGGGTCCTCGGCGCGGACCCAGGCCGCGAGCTGTAGGCCCACGATGACGCGGAGCGTCTGGGGGTCGACGTCGGCCGGCAGGGCCAACCGGCTCGCCACGGCGTCCGCGATCGCCCGCACGGACTCCCCGTCCAGCGCGCGGGGCTGCCCGGCGGGTACGGCGCCGGCCGCGACCGGGGGTGTGTCGGAGCCGGGCGGGGGCGCGTCGGCACCTGCCCCGACGGAGGGCGCCGGGGGGTCACCGACGGAGGCCGAGGGTGTGCCGGCCGCGGGGAGTGTGCCGGGGTCGGAGGGTGGGCCGGGGTCGGGGGGTGTGCCGGCCACGGCGGGCGGGCCGGCGTTCGAGGGTGTGCCGGTCACCGAGGGCACGTCGGGGTGGGCGGGCGCGCCAGTCACCTGGGGTGTGCCCGTCACAGGGGGTGTGCCGGCCGTCGCGGGTGTGTCGGGCGGGGGTGGGGCCGTGCCCGTGGGCGCCGGGGTCTGGGTCGCGTCCTCGTCGTCGCCGTCGCGCTCGCCACGGGCCAGCCCGACCACGTACCGGGCCGCGTCCCGGACGCCGCGCTCCAGCGCCATGTCGGTGGCCACGGAGACGACCTTGACCGCGATCTGGCCCAGGAGGGTCAGTCCGATGCCGAGGAACACCTGTGCGTCGGCGATGTCCGCGTCGGCGCCGTCGTCCCAGGCGCTGTCCTCCCCCGGTACGCGCCCGCTCTCCCGCATGTCCTCGGCGAACTCGTCGAAGAGGTCGTCCCGCTCCTCCGGTGCCACCACGGCGGCCGACGCGTCGACCATGGTCAGCACCCGTGCCACAGCGGCCTCGTGCTCGTCCTTCACGGCTTCTCCCCCAACCCGCGTGCGCCGTCGCGCGCACCACGCGCCCGGCCCCCCGGCCCGGCGGTGGCAGTGAGCGTAACGGCTGGGAGCCCAACTGCCCCCACCACGTACGGGGTTGTGTCGGCGCGAGGGCGGCGCCCGACCGGGTGCCGGTCCGCCCGCGCGCGCCCCCGACCGGCCACCGCGCGGAATTTCGGTTGTGCCCGGGCGGTGGAGCGGATTCCATGGGCGCGGGAAACGGCGCCGACACCAGGTCGGGCCGGTCGAAGAGGTGGTGTTGTATGCCCACGGCATGGCGGAACGGATCTCGCGTACGAGGACGCTCCGCACCGGTGACGCTCCGGAACGACCGACACACGCGGTCCTTTCGCGGCTGACCGGCCCCGTCGGACTCCCCGTACGCGAGCGGCGTACCCCGTAGCGGCCCCTGGGCCGCCCGGCGGACCCGATCACGCGTCACACCCGGCGATCTTCGGCACGGCGCCGCCCGACGTGGCGTACCGCTGTCCCCGAGACCCGCCGGACGTGGCCGGACCGGTCCGCGTTCGTGTCGTGTCGCGCTTCGGCGCGCACGGCCCGCTCCGCACGCGACGTATCTGGCCTGGAGTCCTTCTCAGATGACCCGCCCCAACAAGCGGGAGCGCGCCACACCCGGCCGCGCCCGAAACACCACCTCGTTCCGCTGCCTGCACTGCGGGCTCGACATTCCCGTCAGCGCCGTGGGTACCAGCCACCGCAACCACTGTCCGCACTGCCTGTGGAGCCGTCACCTCGACACCACCCCGGGCGACCGGGCGGCCGACTGCGGGGCCCGGATGGAACCGCTGGCCATCACCGTGCGCGGGGACGGCGAGTGGGTGATCATCCACCGCTGCACCGGCTGTGGTGTCCTGCACGCCAACCGCACGGCGGGCGACGACAACGCCCTGCCGCTGACCCGGCTCGCGGTACGCCCGCTGGCCCAGCCGCCGTTCCCCTTCGAACGGCTCGCCGGGCTGTGAACCACGGGCGGCGCGGGTAGGCGCCGACCGCGCGTGACCACCGACCGTGTCAGGGGCCCGGCAGCCCGCGAGGGCCGCCGGGCCCCTGGCGCGTCCGACGACCGCGCCGTCCCGCAGTCCCGACGGGCGGCGGACAGCGCGCCCCGCGCGTCCTTACAGCGCCGCGACCCGCTCCAGCGTCGGATACGACTCCTGCGCCCCACGGGCCGTGACCGCCGCCGCGCCCACCCGGACCGCGAACGCCGCCGCCGCGCGCAGGTCGTCACCGCGTCCCAGCCGCCAGGCCAGGGCCGCGGTGAACGCGTCGCCGGCACCGGTGGTGTCCACCGCGTCGACCTCGGGGCTGGCCAGACGCTCCAGGGAGCCCGTGCGGCTGTCGGCCACCAGGGCGCCCCGCGCGCCGAGTGTGATCACGACCGAGCGCGGGCCCAGCGCCAGCAGCGCCGGGGCCCAGTCGCGCGGGGTCCGGCCCGCGTCCGCGCCCAGGACGTACCGCGCCTCGTGCTCGTTGACCACCAGCGGATCGCAGGCGGCGAGCACCTCGGCGGGG
Organism: Streptomyces sp. NPDC057702; assembly: GCF_042799315.1. Lineage (NCBI taxonomy): Bacteria > Bacillati > Actinomycetota > Actinomycetes > Kitasatosporales > Streptomycetaceae > Streptomyces > Streptomyces sp. NPDC057702. Next base: position 142,269 of record NZ_JBHVJC010000003.1, read on the forward strand.
AGCGGGGCCGGTGGGGACGGGTTGAGGACCAGCCGGGCACCCGGCGCCCGGCCGCGTACCGTCTCGGCCACCGTCTCCAGCGGGATCTCCAGCTGTACGGAGACGACCCGGGCGGCGGCCAGTAGCGGGGCCGCCGCCCGGACGTCCTCGGGGGTCAGGCGCCCGTTGGCACCGGGCGAGACCACGATGCTGTTGTCACCTGAGGGGTCGACGGTGATCAGCGCGACGCCCGTGGGCGCCCCGCCGACCAGCACGCCGGCGGTGTCCACGCCCGCCGCGCGCTGGCTGGCCAGCAGCAGCCGTCCGTGCTCGTCGTCGCCCACCCGGGCCAGGAGCGCCGTGCGCGCGCCGAGGCGGGCGGCGGCCAGCGCCTGGTTGGCGCCCTTGCCGCCCGGGTGGACGGCCAGGTCGGAACCGAGGACCGTCTCGCCGGGCGCGGGGCGGCGCTCGACACCGATCACCAGGTCGGCGTTGGCCGATCCGACGACCAACAGGTCGTACCCGTCGGCGGGGGCGTTGTCCTGCATGCGACTGCTTCCTGCTTTCCCTCGTTCGGAACCCGGGCGGGCTCGGGAGAAGTCGGGGGGCGTCCTCCCGGGCGACCGCCTTGGCCGGTGTGCGCGGTCAGTACGACCGTATGCCGGTCCCGGGGGCCGGCCGGCCGTCGCGCTCGGGTCGCGGCAGCGCGACCGAGGCGAGGAAGTCATCCAGCAGGGTGGTCTGTACGTCGTGGGGGAACCGGTCGGGGTCGAACAGGGCCTGGACGACGAGGCCGTGGGTGAAGGCGACGGCCCCGGCGGCGAGCTGGTCCGGGTCGGCGGCCGGGGGGAGTTCGCCGAGGTCGCGGGCGTCGGCGAGGTGGGGGCGGAGTGTCGCGCGCAGCCGCGTGTAGCGGTCGGCCTGTGCCGAGGTCAGCCCGTCGTCGGCGAGCGAGAGGTCCCAGGAGCTGACCCAGACGCGGTTGCGGGCGGTGTCACCCGGCGTCAGCGGCAGGATGTCCAGGAGCATGGCGCGCACGGTGGCCAGGCCCGGCGCGGGACGCGCGCGGCGGGGTCGCTCGGCGGTGCGCTTCTCCAGCAGGTCCAGGGCGTGGGTGAGCAGGGCCCGCTTGGACGGGAAGTAGTGCGTGAGCATCCCGGTCGAGACACCCATCGCGGCGGCCACGGCCCGCAGGGTCAACCCGCCGAACCCCCGGTCGGCGAGCACGCGCCACACCGCCTCGGACACGTCCTCGCGGCGGGCTTCACGGTCTCCGGGTGCGGGCGGCATACTGCCAGCCTACGTACCGAACGCTTGTTATGCACCCGGAGAGCGAGATACCTGTGTTCACCCTGTCACTCGGCGACGACGCCCAACTCCGTCCCCTGGAGCCCTGGCGGGCCGAGGAGTTCCTCGCCCACATCGACCGCTCCCGCACCTCGGTGGACGTGTGGATACCGTGGGCGTCCTACAGCACCGACCTCGCGTCGGCCACGGCCACCCTCCAGGGTTACGCCGACCGGCTCGCCGGGGACGGCGGTCGGATCTACGGGATCTGGCTGGCGGACACCCTGGTCGGCGGTGTGATGTTCACCCACTTCGACAGCGCGTCCGGGGTGTGCGAGATCGGCTGCTGGCTGGAGCCGGCCGCCGAGGGCCGGGGCCTGGTGACCCGGGCCTGTCGGGCGCTGATCGACTGGGCGTTCCGCGAGCGCGGGATGAGTCGCGTCGAGTGGTGGGCCGCGACGGGCAACGCCCGTAGCGTCGCCGCCGCGCGCCGGTTGGGCATGGTCCGGGACGGCGTACTGCGGCAACGTCGCCCGCACCGGGGCGTACGGCAGGACAGTGAGATCTGGTCGGTCCTCGCCGACGAGTGGCCGCCGGGCGAGGAGGCGGCCTCCCGGGCCGGCGTCCAGGCCGAACTCGACCGCCTGATGGGTGTGTTCGTCGGCGCCTTCGACAACACCGGCGCCCACGTGCCGGACCTCGGGGTCATCCGGGACGTCTTCGTCCCGCGCGGCAGGATCATCGCGAACGTCGGGGACGAGCCCGTGATCTACGACCTGGACGCGTTCATCGAGCCCCGGCAGCGCATGCTCACGGACGGGACGCTGACCGAGTTCCGCGAGTGGGAGGTGGCCGAGCGGACCGAGATCTTCGGCTCGATCGCGCACCGGTTCAGCCAGTACCGCAAGTCCGGCTACCACCACGGCACGTGGTTCGAGGGCTCCGGCCACAAGACCACCCAGTTCCTGCGCACTCCGGCTGGTTGGCGGATGTCCTCACTGGCCTGGGACGACGCGCCGACCACCAGCGCCGCGCGCTGACCTGGGCCCGCCGCGTCGGCGGACGGGGCGCCCTGCCCGCAGCCGGCCGGTGGCACGCCGCGCGCGGGCGGCCCGGCCGCGCCCGGCCGTGACCGTGGCGGCGAGGCCACCGCGTCCGAGGACCGTCCGCCTCGCCCTGCGGGCCGTCCGCTCGACACCTCGCCGACCCGCCCTACGACCTCGCGCGCGGCAGCCCCCGCGCCGGCTCGGGGCCGGTCGTCGGCGGACGTGCCGCACCGCCGGTGGTCGCCGGCACGGTCCCGCCGTGGCTGGCGTGCGGCGGCAGCGCCGGTCCGGCGCGCAACAGGGCCGCCGCACCGGCGAGCATCAGCACCGCGAGCACCGCCCACAGTGGCCAGCTCCCGGCCTCCAGCAGGAGGCCGAGCAGCAGCGGCGCGACGGTGCGGCACAGCGACCAGGACAGTTGGTAGACCGACAGGTAGCGCCCGCGCAGGTGGTCGGGCGCCGCCTGGACCGACAGGCTCTGCGCGGGCCCGGAGTGCACCAGTTCGCCGGCGGTGTAGAGCACCGCGACGGCCAGCGTGGCGGCCAGTGCGTACGCGTCGCTGACCAGGTGGGGCAGCACGGCGAAGGCCGCGAAGGAGAGCGCGAAGACGGCCGCGCCGAGCGCGGCGGTGCGGGGGCGGCTGCCCCGCAGGGTGAGCCGGGCGACGGGCACCCCGAGCGCGGCGACCAGGACGGTGTTGAGCGCGAACACCGCCCCCGCCAGGGCGTCGGGAAGCCCGACATCGCGGGTGAGGTAGACCGGCAGGGCCATGGCCTGGGTGGTGTAGCCGAAGGCGATCAGGAAGTTGGCCAGGGTGATGAGCAGGTAGGGCCGGTCGGCGAGCACGTGGCGGTAACCCTGCCTCCCCACGCCTCCCGCGCCGCGCCCGGCCGCCGCGCCCCGTCGGCCTCCCGCGCCCACCGCGTCCGGCGGCGCGCTGTCGCCCCGCGCGGTCGGGATGCCGGCCGCCAGCGCCGCGGCGAGGGCGAACAGCACGGCCAGCGTCACCGCGGCGGCGACGAATCCGGCGCCGCCCCCCAGCGCGAGGAGGCCCGCCGCCGCCAGACTGCCCGCGCCCATCCCCCCGTTCCGCAGACTGCGATCCCAGGCCAGGAGCCGGTCACGCGCCGCCCCCGTGGCGATCTCGCCGATGAGCGCCTGCTGGCCGGGGGCGGACGCCCACATGCCCACCGCCACCACCAGGGCGACGGCCAGGAACGCGGGATAGGAGTCGGCGACGAGGTACCCCGCGAACCCCACCGCCCGCAGCAGCAGCGAGGCGACGACGACCGGCTTGGCCCCGCACCGGTCGACGGCCACACCCACGACCGGCATCACCGCCAGCGCGCACAGCCCGGCGACGGTGAGGCCGGCACCGATCTCCGTCAGCGACAGACCGGTGAGCGTATGGACGAACAGCATGGTCAGCGGGACGTAGATGCCGTCGCCCAGCGAGCTGACCAGGCTCGCGGAGATGAGTCGGCGGCGTACGGGCGCCGCGACGCCGGCGGACTCCGCGACGCCGGTGGACTTCCCGACCTCAGCGGACGACACGCGCACCTCGCCCGTACGTGAGCCCCCGGGGCCCCGCGACGCGACGCGCCACCCCGACCTGAGCCACCCTGACCGAAGTGCGCTCGGCCCGAGCCTGCCCGGCCTGGGGTGGCAGGGTGCCCGCCGCCCGCCCTCGGGGGACGTTCCGGGCGGCGGGGCACGCCTCAGCCACACGCCAGGCGACCGGCGCGGGTCGCACCAACAATTTATCTTCCACGGAAGGGAAAGATAGCTTCCACGGAAGATAGAATCAATGCCATGCAGACCGACGCCATCGCCGCCATCGTCGACCAGTGGAAGCACGAGCGCCCCGACCTGGACGCCACACCGATGCTGGTCATCGGCCGCCTCTTCCGCCTCACGGGCCTCCTCGACGAGCGGCTGCGCCCGCCCTTCGCCGACGCGGGCCTGGGCAACGGCGACTTCGACGTCCTCGCGGCGCTGCGCCGATCCGGCGAGCCCTACGCGCTACCCGCCGGCGAACTCAGCCGCACCCTGCTGGTCACCACCGGCGCGATCACCAAACGGGTCGACCGCCTCGAAGCCCGCGGCCTGGTCAGCCGGTCCGTCGCCGCGAGCGACTCCCGTAGCCGCCGCATCGCCCTCACCGCCGAGGGCGTCACTCTGGTCGACGACCTCATCACCGCCCATCTGGCCAACCAACGCCACCTCCTGGCCGGACTCAGCGACGAGGAAGCGGCGCACCTCGCCACGCTACTGACCCGCTTGACGGCCACCCTCACCACAGACCAGGGCCCGTTGTGAACGTGCTGGTCACAGCTACCCGTTGAGGACCGCGGGCTTGTCACACCGCGTGGCTGTGGCCCAGTGGCGCGCTATGACATCAACCCGCGCGGTCGCGCGCGCCACTGAGACACCCGCCCGGTGGCCCGACAGCTCAGCCCGTGACCGTCAGGCCGCGTTCATCCGCCAGGTTGGCCACCTCGTCCGCCACGACCGGGTCCGGGAGCCAGCCATCGACGACGGTGGCTCCGGGCTTCTCCATCCTGGTCTGGCAGCCGGGGACCCATGCGAGGGGCACGTCCCGCGAGTCGTCGGTGACGCGGGCGGTCCGGTTGTGTCCGGGCAGGGGCACACGGATCGGCGGGGCCGTGCGGGAGGCCAGGGGAAGGCCGGTCTCCGCCGGGAGTTCGGCCTTCCGCGCGCGACTGTTCACCGCGTCCCGCCCCGGCCCGTTCGGCGGCTCACAGGGTCCGTCTCACGCCCGCCTGACGTTCGAGGTTGTTCAGCTGGACCGAGAGGTCCCCCACCACGGCGTCGTGGGCTGGGCCTCGACGTCCCAGCGGGAGTACCTCCTCGCCCCTCATGTCCTCCAGCAGGAGCGCGAACGCGGCGTACATGGCCACCCCCGCGAGGAGCAGCCCGAAGGCTCCGGACGTGTAGCCGAGCCATGTGGCACCGGTGAGATTGGAGAGCGAGGCCACGGCGAAGCGGGGTACCGCCACGCAGAGCACGACCCACATCACGCGCTTGCGGGTCGCGACGGTCGCCATCATCAGGGCGAAGACGGCGAACACGAGGTTGAGCACGCCAAGCACCTCCGAGCCCGACGGCGGATCGACGGCCAGCACCAGGGAACTCGCCAGCCAGGTTCCGGAGAAACAGGCCATGAGTGTCGCCGCGAGGACGTCCCGCGCTCCGAACGCCAGGATGCTGACGATCAGTTGCAGGATGAACGCCGGAAATATCGTCAAGGCGACGGCGCGATGAGCCTCGTCGCCCAGGAAGCCCAACTGGAGGCAGGCGACGATGACGGAGGCGATCGCCACGGCGAAGAAGCCCACCGGCATCGGGGAGGCGATGGGGTGGAGGTTGATGCGTGTCATCGGGCGCAGGGACGGTTCGAAGTGCGGGCCTGTCGGCACGCCCTGCTCCGCAGGCGGCTCGGGACTGCTTGGCATGGTGGACTCTCCTGTCAGTCGTTCTCGTAAGGGAGCGGTCGTCGATCCTCGCGACAGCCGGCATGCGGCGCTCGGGGGCATCGTCGGTGTTCTTCCGGTCGGTGGCCCGGCGTTCCCTCGCGTGGTCCAGCCCGCTCCGTGTGCCGTCGACGTAGCCGCTGGCAGCGCCCGTCACCCGCACCACACGCACGCGTCGCGAGGGGTGATGTGGCGCCGTCGAGGGAGATCCGGCACCCGGCCTGCCAGACCGAGGGGCTGTGGCACCGGGAGGGCGGCTTCCCCCCACCGCGGGCACCCGCCGTGCGACGGCTCGGCACGGTCTCGCTCACGCTGAGCCGTGGCCACACCGCCGCGATCGCGGCCGCCGGCACCGCGCTTCATGCCTGTTCAGGCACGAACCAAAGGAGTGTCCACCAGGTGCTCGGCCAGGAACCACGCCTGGAGTTCGCCGGTCCGGATCACCTGGGAGACCAGCAGATCGTTGGTGCCGTCGTCGCCCAACTTCCCCACGCGCTCGGCCGATTCGTGGGCCTCGACGAGGATGGCCTCATGGGCCCGCAGCAGCCGGGAGAGCATGGCGGGCACCTCCTCCACGCTGTCCGGGGCCCGGGGAATCGAGGTGATCTCGGCGACGTGCCGGGGGTCCCCGACCGCCACACCACCCAGGGTCTGGACCCGTTCGGCGAGGGTGTCGACGAGTTCCAGCTGCTCCCCCGCGTGCTTGTCCAGCACCAGGTGCAGTTGGTAGAAGGTCGCCCCGCGCATCAACCAGTGGTGCTTCTTGTAGAGGCCGTAGAGGATCTGTGTGTCGGCCAGGACCTTGTTGAGCCGCTGACAGGAGTACATACGCGCTTCGTGGGACAGGCCGAGCGGGAACTGCTTGACCGTCCCGAACTCCTGGATGATCTCGCCCTTCTGATGCGAGCGTGGCTGGCTGCTCCCGTGTCGCGAGCTGGTGGTCATGTTCCGCGCCTCCTGCGATCTGGTCTCTGTCTGCGCGGATGACGCTAGGCGCCGATGCGGAGGTCTCGTTGCCCGGGAGCGCATGTGATGGTGCGCGGCAGCGCACAGTGGACGGGGCCGCGCCCCGTGGTTCGTTCCCGGGCAAGTCCGCGTGCGCTGACGGGCACGTCCCGGTGCCTCGCCGCCTCTAGCCTCTCGCGGACGGCGTGAGCCGGCGAGCGGCAGGGAGATGTCATGAAGGTGAGCGAGCGGGGCGCCGTGGCCATCCCCGGCCTGGGGCACGGAGGCGCGTACGCGAAGGGTCGGCTGGCCGGAGCCGGGCTGTGCGCGGCAAGGACCGAGACGGAGTCGGTAGGCCCCGCACCGGGCCATCACTCGCCCCGAGGCGTACGGGGACCCGGACGATGGCAGAGGAGGCCGGGGGGCGGCATGCCGGGGCGGGACCCCGGTGAACCGCACAGGACCGCCACGTCCCTGGAGCTCCTCTTCGACCTGTGCGTCGTCATAGCGGTGGCGCAGGTGTCCGCGAGCCTGAGCACGGCGGTGACCGAGGGGCAGTACGTCAGTGGCCTCCTACGCTTCGCGCTGGTGTTCTTCACCATCTGGTGGGCGTGGATGAACTTCACGTGGTTCGCCTCGGCCTACGACCCGGACGACATCCCCTACCGGCTGGTGGTGCTGATCCAGATCACGGGCTCCCTCATCCTCGCCGCCGGCGTACCCCGCGCGTTCGAGGAAGGTGACCTGCGTGTCATCACGTTGGGATACGCCGTACTGCGCTCGGCCCTGGCCTTCCTGTGGCTGCGTGCCGCGCGGTCGGACCCCGGTCGACGGCGGACGGCACTGCGCTTCGCCGCCGGGGTGACGGGTTGTCAGCTGGGCTGGATCGGGGTGCTCCTGCTGCCCGAGCCGGCCCAACTGCCGGCCATCATCGTGTTGATCGTCACCGAGATCTCCGTCCCAGTGTGGGCGCAGTCCGCCGGAATGACCCCGTGGCATCCCCACCACATCGCGGAACGGTACGAGCTGTTCACCCTCATCGTGCTCGGTGAGTCCGTCGCCGCCGCCGCGGCGGCGGTCCGCAGCGCCTTCGACCAGGGCCACCACGCGGGTGCGCTGTACCTGCTGGCCGCGGGCGGCCTGCTCATGGTCTTCGCCATGTGGTGGCTGTACTTCGCCAGGCCGGCGTACACCCTGCTCACCACCACGCACCAGGGCCATCGCAGGCGGTTCACCTGGGCCTACGGCCACTACCTGGTCTTCGCCTCGGCAGGAGCCGAGGGAGCCGGCCTGGCAGCGTACGCCGGGTTGGTCACGCGGAGCGCCGATGCCCCGTCGGTGGCAGCGGGTGTGGCGGTCACCCTGCCGCTGGCGGTCTTCCTGATGACCGTGTGGGCCGTACATGTCCGGCCGCATCGGCAGAGCGGGATCGCACGGTTCGCGATTCCCGTCGGCGCGGTCGCCGTCCTGGTGGCCGCCTTCTCCCCGGCACCGGCTCTGGTGGCCGGTCTGTCAGCGGCAGCCCTGGTCGTGGTCGTCACGGTGGTCGACCGGGCCGGGCGGGCGCGACGCTGAGGTGGCGACACCGCCGCGCGGAGTCCACCGCCGGCTCGGTGCTCGCGTCGGCCTGTACCTCGTCGACGGCCTCGCGGCCTTCCGCCGGGGGCAGTTCGAACAGGTAGGGCGGATGGGTGGTGGCCGCGGCGAAGGCGGCGCGAAGGGCGTCCGACGTCACTCCCCGCGACGCTACGACCGCCGCCCGGGCGCGCGGCCGTGGTCCGCGGGCGCACCGTCACTGGCCTCACGGCGCACCGCCATGTGCGGGTGTTCGCTGTGGCGATCGAGCGCTCGGCGTGGGTGCGCGGTGAGGCAAAGTCCTGTGCGCTGACGGGATAAGGGTGCGCGTCCGTCGTGCCTATCGTGATGGCGAAGCAACCGAGGACCCCTCGCGAAGAGAGTCCGCCATCGTTCCCAGGCGCGACGATGCCGGTGAAAGACCACTCGATTCCCTTCGGGTCACGGGGCATCCAAGCGTGGCTGAATCGCCGGAGTTCGCCAGCTTCCGGCTCGCGACGTGGATCGAAGTCGTCTTCCCAGAGAGAGTCTCACGAGATGTCAACAATGCCCGTCGGTGGGCTGGCCCCGCATGCCGTCGACAATGCCGCGGACCTCGTCGTCCGCAACGCGAAGATCCACACAGGGGACCCGGGCCGCCCGTATGCCGAGGCGCTGGCCGTCCGCGACAGCGTCATCACGGTCGTGGGTGACGACAGGGATGTGGCCGAGCACATCGGCCCGGGCACCAGGGTGGTCGACGCGCTCGGGCGGCGGGTGGTCCCGGGCCTCAACGACACCCACCTGCACGTGATTCGAGGCGGCCTGAACTACGTACTGGAGCTGCGCTGGGACGGGGTGCGCAGCCTGCGTCAGGCGTTGGCGATGCTGCGTGAGCAAGCCGCTCGCACTCCGAAGGGTCAGTGGGTGCGGGTGGTGGGGGGCTGGTCGGCGGAGCAGTTCGCCGAGCGTCGGCTGCCGACCGTCGCCGAGCTGAACGCCGCCGCCCCGGACACGCCGGTGTTCGTCCTGCACCTGTACCAGTCGGCCGTGCTGAACCGGGCGGCGCTGAAGGCCGCCGGCTTCGCCAGGGACACGCCCGACCCCAAGGGAGGGCAGATCGTGCGGGGCCGGGACGGACAGCCCACCGGCATGCTGCTGGCCGCGCCCAGCGCCCTCGTCCTCTACTCGACCCTGGCCAAGGCGCCGGTGCTGCCGAGCGAGGAGGACAGGAAGACCTCCACACGGCACTTCCTGCGCGAGCTGAACAGGTTCGGTCTCACCTCGGCGATCGACGCCGCCGGCGGATTCCAGAACTTCCCCGACAACTACGCGACCGTCGTCGAACTCGCCAAGGCCGGTCAGCTGTCCTTGCGTATCGCCTACCACCTCTTTCCCCAGACTCCGGGGCAGGAGATCGACGATCTCACCCGCTGGATCGAAACGGCCCGCCCCGAGGACGGGGACGAGTGGCTGCGGCTGAACGGCGCGGGCGAGAACCTCACCTGGTCAGCGGCCGATTTCGAGAACTTCGCCGAACCGCGTCCGGAACTCGCCTCGGACTACGAGGTCGAGTTCGCGAAGGCGGTGCGCCTCCTCATGGAGAACGGGTGGGTGTTCCGGCTGCACGCCACCTACGACGAGACCATCCGCCGTGACCTCGCGGTGTTCGAGAGGCTCGCCGCGGAAGGGCTCTTCCCGGCCGGGAACCGGTGGCTGTTCGACCATGCCGAGACCGTTTCCGCGGACAGCCTCGACCGTGTCGCCGCGCTCGGCGGGGCGATGTCCGTGCAGAACCGACTGTCCTTCCAGGGCGAGGCGTTTCTGCGACGCTACGGCCCCGGAGCCGCCGCGGACGCCCCGCCGATACGCGCCATGGTGGACCGGGGGTTGACCGTGGGCGCCGGCACCGACGCCACCCGGGTCTCCTCCTACAACCCCTGGGTCGCCCTGCACTGGCTCGTCAGCGGTCGCTCGGTCGGTGACCTGACACTGCGCCCGCCGGCGAACCGTGTCGACCGGGGGACCGCGCTGGCGATGTTCACGCGCGCCGGCGCCGCACTGACCGGCGAGGAGAAGGTCAAGGGCGTTCTCAAGCCGGGCTGTTACGCGGATCTGGCGGTGCTGTCCGAGGACTTCTTCAGCGTGCCGGAGCCGGACATCGCGCACATCGAGTCACTGCTGACGGTGGTCGGCGGCCGGATCGTGTACGCCGCCGCCGAGTACGAGGGGCTCGACGAGGAACTTCCGCCCGTCAGCCCCGCGTGGAGCCCCGTGGCGCACTTCGGCGGCTACCAGGCCCCCCGCCGAAGGGCCCTCTCCGGCGCCGGCCAAGCGGAGTCGCTCGGTCAGGCGGTCGCCGAGTCGGAGCGGCACCGCCAGTGGCGCGTCGCGCGCGGCCTGGCCCCCGAGGCCACGAGCACCCCCTTCGATCCCTGCTTCGACCTGTGATCCCCCCGCAGGGTACGGACACCGCCCCTTCCGGGACGCCACCCACCAACTCCGTCCCGACGGACGGTTCTTCCCACCACGGCACGGACAGCGGTCCGCGCCACCCTTACCGAGAAAGGCTCACCACCATGGTCAACATCGCAGAGGTCACCGCTGCCCCCAGTCCCGACCTGCTCACCCCGGACAACTGCGCGGTGCTGTTCGTCGACCACCAGCCGCAGATGTTCTTCGGCACCGGCAGCGGCGACCGCACCGCCATCATCAACTCCACCGTGGGGCTGGCGAAGTCCGCGAAGGCGTTCGACGTGCCGGTCGTGCTGAGCACCGTGGCCGCCGAGACCTTCTCCGGCCCGCTCCTGCCGCAGCTGGCCGAGGTCTTCCCCGAGCAGCAAATCGTGGACCGCAGCACGATGAACGCCTGGGAGGACGAGAACTTCGTCGAGGCGGTCAAGGCGACCGGCCGTCAGAAGCTCGTCATCGCGGGTCTGTGGACCGAGGTCTGCGTCGTGCTGCCCGCGCTGTCCGCCATCGCCCAGGGCTACGAGGTCTACGTCGTCACCGACGCGTCCGGTGGTGTCAGTCCGCAGGCTCACGAGCACGCCGTCCAGCGCATGATCCAGGCCGGGGCCGTCCCGGTCACCTGGGTGCAGGTGCTGCTGGAGCTCCAGCGCGACTGGGCCCGGACAGAGACCTACGCGGCCGTGGGCGACGTGGTCAAGGCGCACGGCGGCACCTACGGCCTCGGGATGGTCTACGCGCAGGCCGTCATCGGCGCCCACGCCGCCGGCTGACCTACGTACCGGTAAGCGAACGTCAGGAACAGGTGGGAACGATGGACGCTGGACTGTTGGTTCTCCGGCTGGTGGTGGGACTGCTCATCGCCGGGCACGGGGTGCAGAAGGTGAGCTTCCGGCTCGGGGGCAACGGCCTCGCGGGCGGGACCGAGGAGTTCCGCCACGACGGGTTCCGCGGCGGTCGGCTGACCGCCGTCGTCGCGGGAGCCAGCCAGATCGGTTCCGGCCTGTTCCTGGCCGCCGGCCTGCTCACGCCCCTGGCCGCGATGGCCGCTATGGGCGTGATGACGGTCGCCGGCACCGTCAAGTGGCCCAAGGGGCTGTGGGTGCAGAACGACGGCTTCGAGTACCCCCTCGTCCTGGTCGTCGCCTCCGCCGCGGTGACTCTCACCGGGCCCGGGCGGTGGTCCGTGGACCACGCGCTGACCGTCACCCCCTGGCCGGTGTGGGTCTGCGTCGCCGCCATCGTCATGGGTCCGGCCAGTGGCCTGCTCACCCGCGGGGTGCTGCACCGCCCGACCCCCGCGGGCCGCGAGTCCCGGTAGAGGGCCACCGGTGGCCGGCCGTACCGACGCGGACCATGTCGGTGTGCCCAGAGGCGACGGCCACCGGTGGTCCGGTCCCGGCTCGACCACGACAACAGCCGCCTGACACACCGCGCCGCCTGCCGGAGTCGACGCGTCCGCACTCACCCCGCATGGACCAGCATGAGCCCCGTACCCCCCTCCCCGCCCCCACGGCCCTCCAGGTCGAGCTCAGCGTGGGCGCCGCTGGCGACACGTCTCTTCCGAGCCCTGTGGATCGCCCAGCTGGTCTCCAACATCGGCAGCTGGATGCAGATGATCGGGGCCCAGTGGCTGCTGATCGGGCACGACGCGGCACTGGTGACGCTGATCCAGACGGCCTCCAGTCTGCCCGTCGTGCTCCTGGCCCTGCCCTCGGGCGTGGTCGCCGACCGTTACGAGCGTCGGAGCGTGCTGCTGGCCGCGCAGTTCGCCATGCTCGCGGTCTCCGGCACGCTGACGGCGCTGGCGTTCGCCGGCGCTCTCACCCCGGTGCCGCTACTCCTCCTCACCTTCCTGCTGGGGTGCGGCACCGCGCTGATGGGCCCGGCCTGGCAGGCGATCCAGCCGGAGCTGGTGGAACGTCACCAGCTGGGCCAGGCCGCCGCGCTCGGCGGCGTGAACATGAACCTGGCCCGCGCCGTCGGGCCGGCCCTTGGCGGGGTGGTCGTGGCCGCGGCGGGCGCCGGGTGGGTCTTCGCCTTCAACACGGCCTCCTACCTCGGCATCGCCGCCGTCCTGCTGCTCTGGCGACACCCCCGGACGGTCACCGCCGCGACAGGCAACGAGAAACTGCTGACCGCCCTCGACGCGGGTCGCCGCTACGTGTGGTACGCACCGGGCGTCCGCCGGGTCCTGCTGCGTGTGGCCCTGTTCATCCCCGGTGGCGCCGCCCTGTGGGCGCTGCTGCCGCTCGTCGCGAGCCGCTCCCTGCACCTGGGCTCCGGCGGCTATGGACTGCTCCTGGGCGCCGTCGGCGCCGGAGCGGTCGCGGGCGCGTTCGTCATGCCCCACAGCAACCGGGTACTCGGGGCCAACGGCACCCTGGCCAGCGGGGCCCTGGTCTTCGCGGGTGTCCTGGTGGTCCTGGTCACCGTACGGAACACCTGGCTGGTGGCGGTGGTGCTGCTGTTCGCGGGGGTCGCGTGGATCGGTGTCCTGTCCACCCTCAACACGGCCATGCAGACGCGGCTCCCCGGCTGGGTCAGGGCCCGCGGTCTCGCCGTCTACCTCCTCGTCTTCCAGGGTGGCCAGGGGCTGGCGGCACCGCTGTGGGGCGCCCTCGCCGACCGGCTGGGACTCGCCGTCCCACTGCTGGCCGGCAGTGGGCTGCTGCTGATCAGCGCCCTCAGCCTGCGTCGCTGGCCGCTGCACGGAGCGGAGGGGGTCGATCCCTCTCCTTCCGAGCACTGGCCGGTGCCCCCTCTGGTCTTCGAACCGGGACCGACCACCGGTCCCGTGCTCGTCACCGTCTCCTACCGCGTCGCCCCGGGAAACGTGACCGCCTTCAGCGAGCGCATGCGGCACGTCGCCCGTTCCCGACGGCGCACCGGAGCCCTCACCTGGGGCCTGTACCAGGACGGCCAGGACGGCGGGCACTTCATCGAGAGCTACCTCGTCGCCTCCTGGGCCGAGCATCTCGCCCAGCACAGTGACCGGCTCACCGTCACCGACCGCCGGCACGAGGAGCGGGCACGCCGCCTCCTCGTCCCCGGCACCCCGCCGGACGTCACTCACGCCTTCGACACGTCCTCGGGCCCGGTCGTTCCGGAAGACACGGTCACGTGATGCCGGGCCCGGGGCGCCGGGGTGGCGTGGGGGGCCATGATGAGCGGACAACGAACCAGCTGGTGAGAGGAGACGACGCCCGGTGAGCGACGTCGGAACAGAGCCGAGCGAGCGACACGGCGGAGTACCGGTCGAAGGCGGACGCAGCACGAGAGCCCCGCACATCGACGTACTCGCCCCACGCGACGTCCCCCTCGGCGGCCCGCGGGCGATGCGGGTACGGCGCACACTGCCGCAGCGCGCCCGGACCCTGATCGGCGCCTGGTGCTTCGCCGACCACTACGGCCCCGACGATGTCGCCGACACGGGCGGCATGGATGTCGCCCCGCACCCGCACACCGGGCTGCAGACCGTGAGCTGGCTGTTCAGCGGCGAGATCGAGCACCGGGACAGCCTCGGCAGCCACGCGCTCGTACGACCGGGTGAGCTGAACCTCATGACGGGCGGGTACGGCATCAGTCACTCGGAGGTCTCGACCGCGCGCGGCACGATCCTGCACGGCGTGCAGCTGTGGGTGGCGCTGCCCGAACGACACCGCCACACCGAACGCGACTTCCAGCACCACGTGCCCGAACCGGTGCGCGTCGCCGGGGCCGAGATCCGGGTGTTCCTGGGCTCCCTGGCCGGGGACGTGTCCCCCGTGCGGACCTTCACCCCCCTGCTCGGTGCCGAGATCGCCCTACGGCCCAGAGCGACCGTCACGCTCGCCGTCGAGCGCGGCTTCGAGCACGGCCTGCTCGTCGACACAGGACCGGTCCGCATGGCCGACACGCTCCTGCGACCCGCGGAGCTGGGGTACGCCGGCCCGGGAGATGACACCCTGACGTTGACCAACGCATCGGACGGCCCAGCTCGGGCCGTCCTGCTCGGCGGGGCACCGTTCGAGGAACGGATCGTCATGTGGTGGAACTTCATCGGCCGCAGCCACCAGGACATCGTGCGGGCCCGGGAGGACTGGCAGAACGCCTCCGACCGGTTCGGCACGGTCGAGGGCTACGACGGCGGCCGTCTCCCCGCCCCGGCCCTGCCGAACGCCGTCATCGCACCGCGCGCGAACCCACCGCGCCGCTGACCCGCACCCACCCGAAAGGACCCCGATGACCCAGCCTTCCGCCCCTCCCACCGTCGAGCGCGTGGACGACCGGCACCGGTACGTCATCCTCGTCGACGGACAACGCGTCGGTCTGACCGCCTACCGCGACCGCGGTGAGCAGCGGGTCTTCTTCCACACGGAGATCGACGACGCCTTCGCCGGCCAGGGCCTGGCCGCGCGACTGGTCCGGGAGGCACTCGACGACGTACGCGCGACGGGCAGGCGCGTCGTGCCGGTCTGCCCCTACGTGGCCACGTACCTGACCCGTCACGAGGAGTACGACGACATCACCGACCCGGTCACCCCGGAGGCCCTGCGATGGCTGGAGACGGAGTTGGAGTCACGACCGAGGCCCTCGGTGTGAGCGTCTTCCCGCGTCTCACTTGACGGCCCCACTGGTGGCTCCGGCGGCGACGTAGCGCTGAGCGACGCCGAGCAGCACGGCCGCCGGGGCGGACGCCAGGACCGCGGTGGCCATCACCGCGTTCCACCGGTTCGTGTGCGCACCGATGTACTGATAGATGCCCAGGGTGACTGGCCGCACCGTGTCCGTCGTGGTCAGCGTGAGGGCGAAGAGGAAGTCGCCCCAGGCGAAGAGAAAGGTGAAGACGCCGGCAGTGATCAACGAGTTCGCGCTGACCGGGAGCACCACGGAGCGGAACGCACGCCACCTGCCCGCACCGTCGATCCGCGCGGCCTCGATGATCTCCTTCGGGATGCTGTGCATGGACGGACGGAGGAGGAGGATCGCGAAGGGAACCCCCGCGGTCGAGTCGGCGAGGATCAGTCCGAGGTAGGAGTTCAGCAACCCCAGGTCGTTGTAGGCGCCGTAGAGCGCGTTCGCCACGACGATGCCTGGCACCATCTGGGTGACCAGGACGCCGAAGAGGACGAGGTTGGTACCTCGCACGGGGAAGTGGGCCAGCGCGTAGGCCGCCGGCGCGGCCAGGCCGAGGCTGAGTGCCACACTGCCGAGCGCCACCACCAGGCTGGTGACGAGGTTGGTGCCTTGACCGCGCAGCGCGGTGGCGTAACCGCTGAGGTCCGGGTGGAGGGGGAACCAGCCTCCCCGCAGGGTGTTCCCCGCCGGCTGCAGGGAGGCGTTCACCATCCAGTAGACGGGAAACAGCATCACCGCGAGCAGGAGGATCCCGATGATCGTGGACGGCCAGCCACGGCTCGGTGCCCGCTTCACGGACTCCTCCTCAGGTGTGCTGGGCGCGCCGGTGGGCGCGCAGGTAGACGAGGGCGAAAACGAGCGAGATGACGATGAGGACGTTGCTCATCGCAGCCCCGCGCCCGAAGTCGAACTGCTGGAAGGACAGGTCGTAGGACTGGGTGGCGAGGGTCTCGGTGGCGTCGGCCGGTCCTCCCCCCGTCACCACGAGGATGATGTCCAGCACCTTGAGCGTGTAGACCACACCCAGCACCAGCACGACGTTGACCACAGGGCGCAGGAGTGGCCAGGTGACGTAGCGGAACAAGGCCACCGGTCCCGCGCCGTCCAGCTTCGCCGCCTCGTACAGATGGGTCGGGATGTCCCGCAGTCCGCCGTACAGGATCGCGGTGTTGAAGGGGACACCCACCCAGATGTTGACAAGGATCACCGACACCAGCGCCTCGGAGGTGCCGGTGAGCCACGGGACGCCGGACGACAGGAGGTGGAGTCGGGTCAGTGCGTCGTTGACGACTCCCGTGTCGGTGTCGAGCATCCACTTCCACGTCGTGGCGGAGACGACCAGGGGCAACAGCCAGGGCAGCAGCAGGAGCGACCGCAGAACGCCACTGAGCGGAAAACAGCGCTGGAAGAAGAGGGCCAGGGCCAGGCCGAGCACGAACTGCCCGGTGATCGAGCCAGCCGTGAACAGGACCGTCGTCACCAGGGTCTGGGAGAACAGGTCCGACGACAGGATCGTCGCGTAGTTCCGCAGTCCCACGAACGGCGCGGCACCGGTGTAGAAGGTCGTGGTCGTGTACCGCTGGAAGCTCATCACGACGTTCTTGACGACCGGGTAACCGAAGAACAGCAGCAGGTACGCCCCGGCGGGCGCGATGAACATCCACCGCGTGAACGACTCCCACAGGCGTGCGCGGGCGGCACTCCGGCTGGTGCCGCCCACGCCCCTCTCAGGAACCGGTCGCGATCTGCTGGGCATGCCTCAGCGCCTCCCGCGGTGTCCGCTCGCCCGTCAGCGCCGACTGGATCGCGGTGTATATCCCGGTCGCCGCCCTGGGCCAGGTGACGCCGAGCTCGCCGGTCCGGGACCGGGCCTTTTCGACGCTTCTGACGAACGCCGCCATCGACGGGACCCGCTGGGCGTACCGGGCGGCCACCGCGGCGCGGGACGGCACGGTGAACCTCTGCTCGGCCTGCGCGAGCATGTTCGCGGGGTCGTTGAGACAGGCGACCACCTGCGCGGCCTTCCTCTGCTTCGCCATGGAAGTGTTCCGCGGGACGGTCCACACCTCGCCGCCGAGCGGCGTGACGGGGGTCTGCCCCGCCCGGGGAACGGGGACGGGGGCCACTCCCCAGTCCAGGCCCTCGGTCTCGTTCATGGCCGGGATCCGCCAGGGGCCGTTGAGCATCATGGCCGCCCTGCCGGCGACGAACTGGTCGTGGAGATCGGCCTGGTTCCAGTTCAGCACCGACCTTGACATCGAGCCGCTCTCGACCAGGTCGACCCACAGCTGGAGTGCCCGCGCGGCCTGCGGGGTGTCCAGATCTCGCTCGTCCCCGCCGTTGGACCACAGGAAGGGCAGGAACTGCCAGCTGCCCTCGAAGGTGGCGTTCGCGTCGACCGCCATGCCGTAGCGCCCCGGGCGGGTCAGCTTGGCCGCCGCCGCCCTGAGCTCCTCCCAGGTCCTCGGTACCGCGACACCGGCCTCGGAGAGCATGTCCTTGTTGTAGACGAGGGCGATCGTGCTGACGGTGGGCGCCAACCCGTACACCCTGCCCTCGTGCGTGCCGGCCGAGAGGATGCCTTCGGCGAAGCCGCTGGAGTCGATGCCGTACTGGTCCAGCGGGGTCAGCGCACCGGTCTGCGCGATCTGCCGCAGGTCCGGGTTGTCCAGCATCAACAGGTCGGGGAGGGTCCGCGACGACGCCTGCCGCAGGACCGTGGGGACGAGCGACGGACCGGGGACGCTGGAGTGCCTGACCTTGACGCCGACGGTCTCGCCGCACTCGCTGAGCCGCGCGCTCCACTGGGCGTGTTCGACTTCGTCGGTGTAGTAGTCGAGTGCGGTGATCGACGTGACCTCGCCCGTGCCGGAGCCGTCGTCGGTTCCGTCCCCGCATCCGCCCGCGGCCAGGGCCAGGGCGACGAGTGCGATGAGGGCGGTGAGCCGCCGCGCCGGCGGTCTGGCCGGAAAGATCATGGTGGCGCCTGTTCCCGAACGGCTTGCGTGAGCTGTGTGTCCGTCTCGGGAGCCGACAGGTGGCCGGGTCCCGGGACAACCCGGTCAGACTAAGCGCACGGGACGGGGCCCCCGCGCCCGGGTCGGTCACAGAGGGGACCGCGGCGGTGTCTGGCGGTGAACGGCACGCCCCGCGCCTGCCCGGGTGGCGGGTGCGCGGTGGCGCGGCCGGATACCGCGAGCCCGTCACGCTGGCTGGTGTCCGGCAGGCCGTGGCCAACCGGGCTCGCCGTGCGCGGGAGACCTCTCGACCGACGCACGGTGTCGTTTTGCGGGTGAAGTACCATGGCCCGCTGTGGCGCCACTCACCTGGTCCTCCGCGGTCCGCCTCCTCCCAGCCACGCACTCGGCCTCGTCTCCCGGATCGAAGCCGCCCACGTGGCAGTCGTCCGCGCGCACGAGGGGGGACCGGCTCGTGCGCCGTGCCACCCTCGCGGGCGGCCGAACACCTGTGATGCGCGCGACCGATGTTCCTCGGCAGGATCGCCGCTTCGGGGGAGGCAGTCTGCTACCGACGGGTGCGGTCACTCGGCGGCATGGAGTGGGCCCGGCTCCGACGGACGGTGCGGGTGGGAAAGGTGCATGAGTGGTGGGGTCGGGCGCATCGCTGACCCGTAGCGGTCTGCGCGGCCGGGAGAGAGAACTCGCGGAACTTCACGCACTGATCACCACGGTGCCCCGTACCGGAAGCGGCGGGTTGGCCCTGATCCAGGGGGAACCTGGCATCGGCAAGACCACGCTGCTCGCCGAGGCCGTCACCATGGCCAGGGCGGCGGGCTTCTCCGTCGGCCTCGGCAAGGCTGATGAGCTGCACCACATCGTTCCCCTCTCGTCGTTGGCCGCCTGCGTCCTGCACGGCGAGCGGCCGTTGCTGTCCGGCGATGCCTTCGCCGATCTCGCGCGGAATCAGGATCAGCGGATCTGGCTGGTGGAACGGCTGGCGGAGGCGATCGAAGCCAGGGCCGGCAGTGCGCCGCTGTTGATCGGTCTGGACGACGTGCAGTGGGCGGACCCGCTCAGTCGCTTCGTTCTGAGGCAGCTTCCGGCACGGCTGCGGACCTCGCCGGTGCTGTGGCTGCTGGCTGGGCGACCGGACCCCGCCGGCCCGGCGGAAGAGATCCTCGCGGCCACGCCCGAGGCGTTCCCGACGGTCACCGTGCCCCTGGGGCCGCTGTCCGGCGCCGCCATCCGTCAACTGGCTGACGACACCCTGGGGACCGTCGTCGACGAGCGGGTACGGGACCTGCTCGACGGGGCCGGCGGAAACCCGTTCCTCGCGGTCGAGATGCTCGCGGGACTGGGTAACGCCGATGCCCCGGGTGATCTCGTGCCCCCCAAGCTCGTGGTGGGGGTGCGCGGCAGGCTCAGATCGCTGCAACCCGGCACCCTGCGCTTCCTGCAGATGGGAGCCGTGCTCGGGCGCAGGTTCAGCCTCTACGACGCCGCCGCTCTGTGCGGCCAGCCGCCCGCCACGTTGCTCTCGGCGCTGGAAGAGGCGATGCGCGCCGGACTTCTGGACGACGACGGTGACGGTCTCGTCTTCCGGCATGATCTGCTGCGCCAAGCCGTCTACGTCGACATCACACCGTCGGCCCGGAAGGTCCTCCACCGGGAGGCCGCCAGCCGCCTTGTGGCCGCGGGCCGCCGGCCGATCGACGCGGTGCCGCACATCCTCAGGGGTGCCGAGCCCGGGGACGAGGAGTGCGTGACGCTGCTACGGCGAGCGGCTGAGGACGTGTTGCCGGTCACGCCGGGGCTGGCGGCCGACCTGATGACGCGTGCCCTGGAGCTGGTGCCGCCCGCCGCGCCGCTGCGGTTCGAGGTGGGTGAAGAGTTGATCCTCTACCTGACCCGGGCCGGCAGAAGTCGAGAAGCGCTGTCGACCGGCGACCGGCTGTTGGCCTGGCGACCCCCGCTGGACGTGCTCAGCCGGCTGCAGGCCGCCCTCGGCGGTGCGCTGTGGAACATGGATCTCGCCGAGGAACTGCGCCGCCGGACCGAAGCCGCCCTCGCCATCGAGGGCGCCGACCCAGAGGCCGCGGCGCGGCTGGCCGCCCTGCGGGCGCTGGCTCTGTCCCGGGGGCATGACCTGGTCGCGGCGCGTGAGGCCGGCGAGACCGCGCTACGGGCCGCCATCGCCATCGGTGACCGGGAGGCACATGTCCTGGCCCTGTCCGGGCTCGGTGAGATCGCGCAGAACGCGGGTGAGAACGCCGTCGCGCTGGAGCGCTTCGCCGGGCTCAGCACCATCGATTCCGCTTTCCTCCCCGAGGAGATCGTCGCGCACCTGCACATGGACGACTTCGCGTCCGGCGGGCGGCTGCTCCTACACGCCGCGGACAACGCCGGGACGACGCGTCAGGCGATGATGTCGTGGGCACAGGGCCAACACGATCTGGGGCTCGGCCGGCTCGACGACGCCGACGCCGACTTCGCCACCATGGAGCGCCTGGAGAACGACGTACAGGTCCCCGTCCAGCAGGTCAACGCTCGGGTGATCCGCTCCCGGATCGCCCTGCTGCGCGGCGACCGGGAAGCGGCGCGGGAGCACCTGGTCGCGGCGCGGCAGAGGCTGGAGGCCAAACCGAACCCGGGCAACACGGCCGCGGTGCGCTTCCTGGAAGCCGTCCACGCCGAGAGCGACGGGGACATCCGGCTTGCCGTCGACAAGCTCCGAGAGGTACAGGAGCAGGGTGCCTTCATGCGCTGGCGGCTGTTGCGCGACTGGGTCGAGTCCGCTGTACGCATGGCCCTGCGCGGAGCGGACCACGAACTCGCCGAGGACCTGGCCACGCAGGCGCGGACGCACGCCGCGCGTAACCCTGCCGTGCCGACCGCCACGGGCATCGCGGCGCAGGCCCTCGGGCTCGTCAGAAACGACCTCGCCCTGCTGGAGGAGTCCGTGGCGCTGCTCAGGGCGAGCCCGCGCCCCCTGGTCCAGGCCGCCGCCTACGCCGATCTCGGACAGGCACTCCTGGCGGCGGATCGCGGCAGCCAGGCGGTGGCCGCCCTGACACGGGCCCGGGGCATGTTCGCCGAGTCAGGCGCTCACGCCGCGGCGGCCCGCCTGCAACGTGACCTGGACGGGGCGGGGGCCGGCGGCGGCCGGGGGGTGGCCAAGCGGCGCCCCGTCCAGGGATGGCACGCCCTCACGGCCTCGGAGAGGAAGGTGGCGCGTCTGATCGCCGAGGGTCACACCAACCGGTCGGCCGCCGATCTGCTCTTCGTCTCCCCGCACACCGTCAACACCCACCTGACCTCCGCCTTCCGCAAGCTGGGGGTCAACTCCCGGGTCCAGCTCGCCCACCTGGTCATGGCCCTGCCCGACGCCGAGCGAACCGGTGAGTGATTGGTACGTTCACGCGATGCCTCTCCGTGCCCGGACCCACTTGGCTGGGTCGGCGAACCCACTAGGAGGGCGCCGCCATGCCATCTCTCTCCCCACCGCCCACCATCGTGCTCGTGCACGGGGCGTTCACCGACGCCTCGTCCTGGGCGGGGGTCAGCAGCCTCCTGCACGCCGCCGGTTCCACCGTGCGCGCCCCGGCGAACCCACTGCGCGGTCTGGCCCATGACGCCGCCGCCCTCATGAACGTGGTGCGCGCTCTCGACGAGCCCGTCGTACTGGTGGGCCATGGCTACGGCGGCGCGGTCATCACACACGCCGCCACCGACGCCGACAACGTCGTGGCGCTGTGTTACGTCGCGGCGTTCGGCCTCGACGCCGGCGAGTGCGTTCTGGACATCACGAGCCGATTTCCGCCCACGCCGGCGGCCGACGCGACGTGCACCGTCGACTCGCCGGCGCACCGTGTGGGCGGCCCGGACAGCGAGGTCCACATCAGCGAGGGACGGTTCCCCCAGGTGTACGCCGCCGATCTGCCGCTCCACGTGAGGAACGTGATGTCCGTGGCGCAGCGCCCGATCGCCCACCGCGCGCTGACCGGCAGATCCGGCCCGCCGGCATGGGCCTCCAAACCGTCCTGGTACGCCATCGCGACCGCCGACCGGATGCTCAGCCCCACCGCTCAGCGCTTCATGGCACAACGCATGGCGGCCACCGAACACGTGCTGGACGGCTCACACGCCGTCGTCCTGTCCCAGCCCGACGCCGTGGCCGCGATGATCCGGGAAGCCACGGCACAGGGCACCGGTCACGGCGGCGACGACCGGTCGCGACGGTCCATCTGAGGAGGACGGCGACCGGTCGGCGACCGGTCGCTCTGTCGAGCGAGCGGATGAGGTGCCCACGCCGCTCCGCGCGCTGCCCTGACCAGGGGCGGCGTTACGTCGCCGTGGGCGCCGTCGGCGGAGCCCTCGCCCGCGGGGCGAGCCCGCCCGCCGTTCCTGATCTAGCGGATTCACGCGATGTGCCGGCCCAAGCCGGCTGGCACGGTGTTCTGGAAGCACACCGGCTTGTCGCGATCGGGCCGTCCGGTGGGTCCGAAACGCCTGTCGATCAGGATGCCAAGGGAGACAGATGTCCATCGTCCTTTCCACCGCGTCGCTGTCCGCGGCCGACCGCGTAGAGCGCTGGCATGAGGCGGTGTCCCAGACCTTCATACCGCTCGATTTCAAAACCCTGGAGACGGAGCCGTCACCGGGACGCATCGTCACCTACCAGTGGGGTTCCACACAGGTGTCGAACGTCCAGGCCGGTTCACAGGAGGTGGTGCGCAGCAAGCGCCTGATAGCGCGGGACGGGAAGGAGTTCGTCATCCTCACCCTTCAGCGCCGGGGCAGCGCCGTCAAGGAACAGGACGGGAGAGAGTGCCACATACAGCCGGGAGAGTTCTCCGTTTCCGATTCGTCTCGCGTGTTCAGAAAGAAAGTGCACAGCGATTTCTGCTTCACCTCCTTTCAGTTCCCTCGTACGGAGCTTCGGGTGAGGGACGAGGACCTCCGGGCGCTGACCGCGAGGTCGTTCTCGGGCCAGGGCGGCAGCGCCGCTCTGGTGTCGACCTATTTCACGTCCATGGCGCGCGAAGCAGCGGGTTTCGACGCCTCCATCGGCCGTCAAGCTGTCGCCACCGGGCTTGACCTGCTGGCACTGTTCATCGACGAGCAGAGCGGTCGCTCCAGGCCCCAGGCACCCGACACGGCCGCGGCCATGATGGTGCGGGTGAAGGACCACGTTCTGCGCAATCTCTCCAACCCGGACCTGTCGCCCACCGCGATCGCCGCCGCCCACTTCATCTCGGTGCGCTACCTGCACAAGTTGTTCCAGTCGGAGGGGACCACCGCCGGGGAGTGGATCCGCACGCAGCGCCTGGAGCGGTGCCGGCGGGACCTTCTTCGGTCCCCGGCCCAGGGGCCCGGGGTGGCGGCCGTCGCTCGTCGCTGGGGTTTCCTGAGCCCCAGCCACTTCAGTCGTGTGTTCCGTGCCGCTTACGGCATATCGCCCCGCGAGTGGCAGCTGCACGGCCTGCCCGGCGAACGGCGCCCGGCTGAGTGAGGGTTGCTCGCCGCCAGGGGGGGCGGGGCCGTACGCGAGGCGTCTCGCCGGCGTCACCCGTGCGCGCCTGGTGGACCGGGCCGGGGGCGGTGAGCGCCCGCCCCCGGCCCGGCCGGACCTGTCCTCGTGGTGCGGTGAGACCCTCTCTTCGGTCCCCAGGGCGGACGGGTGGCCACGTCCGCGCTCAAGGCGGGGGGATGTGCACGCCCGGCGGCCCGGTTCGTCTCAGTCGAAGCGCAGGTCGGAAAGCTGCCGTTCGAGCGCGGTGACGTCGTCCAGCGGCGTCTCCCGGGCCGGTCGCGCGGCCATCAGGGCGGCCAGCTCGCCAGCCGCCCGCCGGACGCGGGAGGGCAGGCCCGCGGTGTACTCGTCGCCGCCGGTGCCCCAGTCCTCGGACGCCGCGTACACCGTGGTGGGGGCGACGGTGGCGCGCAGGTACGCGAAGAGCGGGCGCAGTGCGTGTTCGAGGACCAGGGAGTGGCGGGCCGTGCCGCCGGTGGCCGCGATGAGCACCGGCTTTCCGGTGAGGGCGTCCGGGTCGATCAGGTCGAAGAAGGACTTGAACAGCCCGCTGTAGGAGGCGGTGAAGACGGGGCTCACGGCGATCAGCCCGTCGGCGCGCGTCACCGCGTCGATGGCGGTGGCTAGTGGGGGCGGGGGAAACCCGGTCACGAGATGGTTGGCGACGGCAACGGCCAGCTCCCGCAGCTCGATGACCTCCGTCTCCACGTCGTGCCCCGCGGCAGCGAGACCGTCGCGGGCGGACCCGGCGAGACGGTCAGCGAGTAGACGGGTGGAGGAAGGGGAGCTCAGCCCCGCGGAGACGGCGACGAGTCTCATGCGGCGGCCACCTCCTGGACGACCCGCGACGACGGGTGGGTGGGAGCGTCCGGCACGTTGGCCGGGCGGCCGACCCTGAACTCCTCGCGCAGCACGGGCACCACCTCTTCGCCAAGGATGTCGAGCTGTTCCAGAACGGTCTTCAGGGGCAGCCCCGCGTGGTCCATCAGGAACAGCTGCCGCTGGTAGTCGCCGACGGTCTCACGGAACGCCAGCGTCCGCTCGATGACCTGCTGTGGCGAGCCCACGGTCAGCGGGGTCTGCTCGGTGAACTCCTCCAGCGACGGCCCGTGTCCGTAGACGGGCGCGTTGTCGAAGTAGGGGCGGAACTCCCGTACGGCGTCCTGGGAATTCTTCCGTATGAACGCCTGCCCGCCGAGACCCACGATGGCCTCGTCGGGCCGGCCGTGACCGTGGAAGGCGTACCGCCGCCGGTACAGCTGGATCATTCGCCTGGTGTGGTCGGCGGGCCAGAAGATGTTGTTGTGGAAGAAGCCGTCACCGTAGAAGGCCGCCTGTTCGGCGATCTCGGGTGAGCGTATGGAGCCGTGCCACACGAACGGCGGCACGCCGTCGAGCGGCCGGGGCGTGGACGTGAACCCCTGCAAGGGCGTACGGAACGTGCCCTCCCAGTCGACGACGTCCTCCCGCCACAGCCGGCGCAGCAGCGAGTAGTTCTCCTTGGCGAGGTTGATGCCCTGCCGGATGTCCTGCCCGAACCAGGGGTAGACGGGGCCGGTGTTGCCGCGGCCCATCATCAGGTCGACCCGGCCGTCGGCCAGGTGCTGGAGCATCGCGTAGTCCTCGGCGATCCGCACCGGGTCGTTGGTGGTGATCAGGGTCGTCGCGGTGGAGAGGATCAGCTTCTCGGTACGGGCGGCGATGTAGCCGAGCATGGTGGTCGGGGACGACGGCACGAACGGCGGGTTGTGGTGCTCGCCGGTCGCGAAGACGTCCAGGCCGACCTCCTCCGCCTTCAACGCGATGGCGACCATCGCCTTGATGCGTTCGTGTTCTGACGGGGTACGGCCGTTGGTCGGGTCGGGGGTCACGTCCCCGACCGAGAAAATTCCGAACTGCATGAGGACCTCTTCGTTCCAGCGGTAGGGGAGTTTCCAGAAATGTAGGCACCCGTGGAAAGGTCGCCATGCCCGTGCGTGCAGAGGAGCTTGCCCATCAGTGCCCTGCCTGGGCTCTGATGAAGGGGAGGGGCGCCGTTCCGCGGCCCGGCACGTGTGCGGCGCTGGGTGAGTGAGGCGAACCGCGAGCCCACAACGGGGCAGATCACGGGCGCGGGTACGGCGCGGGTTCAGCGCGGATACGCGAACCGCCCGACCGGCTCTCCGGACGGGCGGTTCCCCCTCACGCGTTCCCCGTGACGAGCTCGGCGATGAGACGGTCCAGGTCGATATGGCGTCCTTCCGCGCCCGTTGGTACGAGGAGTTCGGTCTGATCCAGGAATGCGCGAACCGCCGTGGTCGCGATGTCGAGCAGGGCATATCCCGCGGTGGATCTGACGATGACGCGCACCCAGTGCCGGTGGCCGCGACGCTGGGGTCTCACCAGCACGTCTCCTACGCCCACCGGGTTACCCAGCCCCTCCGACAGAAGGGCACGGGCGAACACCCAGTCGACCGTTCCGGTCGCCGTCCCTCCGAGGGAGAGGCACACCGCGTAGGGGTCCTTCCTGTGGTAGCGCAACCGTGCGGGCAACCCCGTGGGCGGATGGTCCGCGACGGCGACGTACACCGTTATCTCGTGGCTGATCTTGACGTCGTCAGCGGCAGAGGGAAAAGGTCTGTGCATGCGTGCCCCGCTTATGGGTTTCTCGGGAGGGGTTCTCTACGCGATGACCTGGATCGGGCGATGCGCGTGCCGTGCCGAGGAGCGCACCAGACAGTGCCTCGGGAAGAAGAGCGAGATGGGTGACTCCCCTACCCGTCGAATCGGCCCTTCCCTCTCCCCCGATCCGCATCGGCCTCTCCCTGTCGTACCGGGCTCGCGTCAGGGTGGGTCGCCGAACGCGCGGGAGCCGGGCCGCCTTCGAGGCGACCCGGCTCCCGTTCGGTTACTTCCCCAGGAAGGTGAGGAGCGCGACGTTGACCTCCTCCGCGTGGGTCCACAGCAGGCCGTGCGGGGCGCCCTCGATCTCCACGTAGTCGGCGGACGGGAGCACCTTGTGGAACGGCCGCGCCGTCCCCTCGATGGGCAGGATGCGGTCGCCCGTGCCGTGCAGGATCAGGGCGGGCACGTCGATGGCCGGGATGTCGGCGCGGAAGTCGGTGTACCAGGTCGACGGCGCGGCTGCCGCCGCGTAGAAGCCGCCACCCGCCGCGACGTTCCAACTGTTGCGGACGGCCTCTTCGCTGATGCGGGTGCCAAGGTTCTCGTCGAGGTTGTAGAAGTCCTTGTAGAAGGTGGTGTAGTAGGCGTAGCGGTCCGCCTTGACAGCCGCGACGACACCGTCGAAGAACTCCTTGGGGGCCACCCCGTCCGGGTTGTCGTCGCTCTTGAGCAGGCAGGGCTCCAGCGAGGCCAGGAAGGCGACCTTGGCGACCCTGGCGGAACCGTAGCGGGAGACGTATCGGGCGACCTCGCCGGTGCCCATCGAGAACCCGACGAGGACGGCGTCGGTCAGGTCGAGGGTCTCCATCACGGTGTGCAGGTCGGCCGCGAAGGTGTCGTAGTCGTATCCGGTCGTCGGCTGGCTGGACTGCCCGAAACCGCGGCGGTCGTACGTGACCACGCGGTAGCCGGCGTCGAGCAGCACGGCGCTCTGCCGCTCCCAGGAGTGCCCGTCGAGCGGGAAGCCGTGGATGAGGACGACCGGCTGCCCGGTTCCGTGGTCCTCGTAGTACAGGTCGATGTTGGTGGAGTTCTCTTGGCCCACGGTGATGTACGGCACGTCGTGCTTCCTCGCTTACGAGTCAGGGGGGTGAAGGGGACTCGCTCACGCTATGTCGGACATCGCGCCACCGGTTGTCGGGAAGTGCACCGCTCCTTGCCTGTGGATGCCGTACCGCTGTCTGCCAGGCACCCGGCGCAGGCCCACGGACGCGTGGTCCCTGTCGGGGTTGTCGGCCCCACGGACAAGGCCGAGGTCCACACGTAACTCGCGCTACGACTGACCTGCGACTCACCTACGCTCCGGGAAACACAAAGTGCTGGTTGAGATCGATCTCAACCAGCACTCTCTGGGCTCCCGTGGGCTACCCGTCGGTGTCCGAGGGGGGACTTGAACCCCCACGCCCGATAAAGGGCACTAGCACCTCAAGCTAGCGCGTCTGCCATTCCGCCACCCGGACCAGGTGCGCTCTGCGGTTGCCCGCAGCGACATGGATAACGATACCAAGGATTCGCAGTGCGTTTCACCTGCGTATCCGCGCCTCGCGAGGGGCTCGGGAGGGGGGTGGGTGACGGCGTTGTCGGCACGGGGCGGGCACGGAGCGTGACGGTTTTGGGGTGGCTGTCCGGAGTGGTGGGTGAGGGTGACTGGGGTGTGGGGGCGGGGTGGGACGGCGGGGTGTGGGTGGGACAGCCGGGTGTGGGAGTCCCCGGGGTTTCTCCCACCCTGACCAGGTTGGCCAGGGTGGCTGGGGGATGGCGGAGGCTGGTGTGGTCACCCGGGCCCGCGCGGGTCGGCCGGTCGGCGGCGTGCGGGGTTGGGTGACAATACGAGGGTCAGGGCCGACGCGTACGACGGTTGGCCGACGGCACGGCGACGACCAGGATGGATCGACACCATGGGACGGGTCACCGAGCGACGGCGCGTGGTACGTATCCGTAACGGCAAGGTCAGCACACGGCCCGACACGCTCGTGGCCGAGGAACCGCTGGAGATCCGGCTCAACGGCAAGCCGCTCGCGATCACCATGCGTACGCCGGGCGACGACTTCGCGCTGGCCACCGGGTTCCTGGTCAGCGAGGGTGTGCTGGCGCTCGGCGAGGAGCTGGCCACCATCGCGTACTGCGCCGGGGCGGTCGCGCCGTTCGAGGAGACGGACGACGACGGGGCGCCCCTGGCGTGGGCGCCGGTACCGGTCGTCGCGGGCGCGGGGCTGTCGGGTGGCGGGGGCCGAGGCGGCGGGGCGCTGCCCGTGGCGCGGGGGGCGGCCGGAGCGCGGGGGGCCAACACGTACAACGTGGTCGACGTGCACCTCGCACCCGGAGTGCCGCTGCCCGACATGACGCTGGAGCGCAACGTCTACACCACCTCGTCGTGCGGACTGTGTGGCAAGGCCAGCCTGGACGCGGTGCGGACCACCGCGCGCTGGCCCGTGGGTGACCCGGCCACCCCGGTCACCCTCTCCCCCGACGTGCTCGCCGCGCTGCCCGACCGGTTGCGCGCGGCGCAGCGGGTCTTCGACCGCACCGGTGGGTTGCACGCCGCCGCGCTGTTCACGGCGGAGGGTGAGCTGGTGGACGTGCGGGAGGACGTGGGGCGACACAACGCGGTGGACAAGCTCGTCGGGCGCGCCCTCCAACAGGGCCGGCTGCCGCTGTCGTCGAGTGTGCTGCTGGTGTCGGGGCGCGCGTCGTTCGAGCTGGCGCAGAAGGCGGTGATGGCGGGCATCCCGGTGCTCGCGGCGGTCTCGGCACCCTCGTCGCTGGCGGTGGACCTGGCCGAGGAGACGGGTCTGACCCTGATCGGTTTCCTGCGCGGCGCGGACATGAACGTGTACGCGGGCACGGAACGGGTGGCCTGGGAGGAGTAGCGGCGGCCACGTCGTCCTCGCCTGGGCCGCCGCGCACGGACGCGGCGCCGGCCACCGTGTCGGGACGCTGGGGCGCTGAGCGTGTCGGGGCGCCGGGCTGCTGAGGAGGACAGCCGCCAGCCACTCGGGGCGTGTGGGTGGGCACGTGTGGGTGGGTCGGCCCGGGTGGGTCGACGCGTCTGGGGTGGGCGCGGCCGGCGGGTGGGAGGGGTGGGGGTATCCCCCGGTGCGGTCGGGGGGCTGCTTGATCGCGCCAGGGTGTGGCGCGCCAGCACAGTGGTGGCGTACGCCGGCCGTCGACCCACAGCCCCGGGCGGCGGTCGGCGTACGCGCTGGTCGGGGCTGGTGTGCGCGGTGCGTATGCCACGGCCCGCCGCCCGCTCGGCAGCGAGCGGGGCGTTCACACCGCGCGGCGCGCGCCGTCGCCTCTGGGGAGGATCACCTCGTATGCGTGTGCCCTCGTTGGTTCGTGTTCCGTCGACGCCCTCGCGCCCGATGCCCGGGCCGCGCCGGTCGCGCGGTGGCCTGGGGAGCGTGGCCGCCCTGGTGTGTGCCGCCGTCGTCGCCGGGATGGCCGGCGCGGGGCCGGCCGCCGGGGCGCCGGTGGCCGGGCGCTCGGCCGCCGCGCCCGGTGGGTCGGCGCTGGCGCGGGACGTGGCCGCCGTCCGGGGCACCGGGGCCGTCGGCGTCACGGCCACGCTCACCACGCCGGCCGGGACCAGCGTCGCCAGCGCCGGCGAGTCCGAGATCGGCACCGGAAGGCCGGTCCGCGGTGACGGGCACTACCGGACGGGCAGCACGACCAAGACGTTCGTGGCGGCCGTCGTCCTGCAACTCGTCGGGGAGGGCGAGTTGGCGTTGTCGGACAGCGTGGCGTCCTGGTTGCCCGGTGTCGTCGAGGGGCACGGCCACGACGGCCGCCGCGTCACCGTGCGCCAACTCCTCCAGCACACCAGCGGCCTGCCCAACTACACCAGGGACCCGAAGCTGTTCCCGGCCGGCTACTCCGCCGAGGGTTACTCCGCGCACCGCTACGACCGGGTCCCCGTCGAGCGGCTGGTCGCCGGCGCCCTGCGGTACCCGCCGGACTTCGCACCGGGCACCAACTGGCGCTACAGCAACACCAACTACCTGCTGCTCGGGATGATCGTCGAGCGGGTCACGGGCCGCCCCTGGCAGCGGGAGGTCACCCGGCGGATCATCGCGCCGCTCGGCTTGCGCCAGACCCGGGTGCCCAGCCGCGACCCGTACCTCGACCATCCGTACGCCCACGGCTATCACACCTTCGCGCCCCTCGACGGCCGGGGGCCGGGGCGGCGGGTGGACACCACCGTCATGCACCCCTCGTCCGCGGACGCCGCGGGGGCGGTGGTCAGCACACCCGCCGACATCAACACCTTCTTCACCGCGCTGATCGGCGGGCGGGTGCTGCGGCCGGCCGAGCTGGCCGAGATGCGCACGGTACGCCCGATGCCGGACGAGCCGGGGCGCGGTTACGGCCTGGGCATCGAGACGACGCCGCTGACCTGCGGCGGGTTCTACTGGCACCACGGCGGCAACGCGCTCGGCTACGCCAGCGAGAACGGTGTGACCACCGACGGGCGCCGGGCCGTCACCGTCGCGGTCAACAGCTACGACGCGGCCGACACGGAGCGGCAGGACCGTACGGACGCCGCGGTCAAGGGCCTGGTCGACCGGGCGCTGTGCGCGGGGTCGCACTGAGCTGACAGCGCCGCGCGACAGATGGATACGGGGGCCGCGCCGTGCCCGTCGCGGGGTGCCGCCACCCCAAGGGCCGAGCGCACGGGCGGCGCACACGGGCACGGCGGGCGCGCCGTGCCGCGACCCGTCCTCCATATCGGGCGATCCGCCGCCGGTCGACGTCACGCCACATACCTCCGGGCGCGCCCCACCCGATACACCCAACCCTCCGGGGCCCGCCCGCCACAGGACGCGCGCCGCCCGTCGCGAGACGTGGCGGCCGGTGGTGCGACACGCCCGGGCGGCGCCGACCGGGTAGTCGTGCGTCGCGGTCCGCGGCGGCGGTGCGGGCCCCGCACGGGTGGGGGCCGCGCCCGGGAGCGTGCCGACGGGGCGTCAGCTCGCCGCCGGCGTGCGGCGGACCGCCGGCGCGGCGGTCAACGGGCCGGCGCGCGCTTGGCCGCCGCGGCGTGCGGGCACATCCGTCGTGAGGGATGTGGCGCGGCGTCACGACCGGGCGGCGCGGTGCCGTGGCACGTCGTCGATCATGTGTTCTTGGTTCCCCTGAGCGAGTGAAGCGCGTGCGGCGCGCGGTTCTTGTAGGGGTGGCAAGGAGACAAGTACCTTCTGCGCAGCGCATATGGGACGTGGGATGTCTTGATGTCCAGATGCCTTCGAAGGGCAGGTCCGAGTATGGCGTCAGAACTTCACGCAGACCCCGCCAGAGGCGGTAGATCGCATCGGCTCCGATCCGCTCAGCGCCCGTACGCGGCGCGTCCACCCGGCACCCCGCACGGCTCCCGTCAGCGGGGTGCCCCGCGCTCCGCGTCCGCCGCCACCCGTCCGGGCGGCGGCGCGTCGCGCGGTCGGCGCGCCACGCGGCTGCGTCAGGCCAGCCGTACGACGCTCTGGGCCCTCCTGTTGATCGCCCTGCTGCCCGCTCCCGTACGGGCCGCCATCCCGGGCCGTGCCGTGGCGGCGGACCGTGCGGACTTCGAGCAGCAGGTGCTCTTCAAGGCGTCCCAGGACGGCGACTACGCCTGCTTCCGGATTCCCGCGATCGTCGAGAGTCGCGACAAGACGCTGCTGGCGTTCGCCGAGGGCCGGGTGGACAACTGTGGCGACGCGGGTGACATAGACCTCGTCCTCAAGCGCTCTTTCGACGGCGGGCGCACCTGGGGTCGGCTCCAGGTGATCGACGAGGGGCAGGGCGACACGCACGGCAACCCGGCGCCGGTCGTGGACCGTCGAACCGGCCGCGTCGTGCTGGCCACCACGTACAACAAGGGCCGTGCCGACGCGCAGAACTGCCAGGTGCCCTGCGACCGCCGGCCGCACCTCCAGCACAGCGACGACGACGGTGCCACCTGGTCCACGCCGCGTGACATCAGCGCCGACATCCGCGACCCCCGCTGGGACGCCTGGTACGCCACCGGGCCGGTGCACGGCATCCAGCTCACCCGGGGCAAGCACGCGGGGCGGCTGGTGTTCGGCGTCAACGCGGAGAGCTACGGCGCCGATCGCATCACCGACAACCACGCCGCGCTGGCCCTGAGCGACGACGGCGGGAACTCCTGGCGGCTCGGCGCGCGGGACAGTTGGCCGCTCGCCACGGACGGCACGTTCCGGCAGAAGCCGTCCGAGCTGACGCTGGTGGAGCGCGCGGACGGGGGCGTCTACGTCAACGGGCGCGAGCAGGAGGGCACGGACCTGGGCCACCGCGACGCCGCCGTGAGCCGGGACGGCGGGGAGAGCTTCCAGGCCCCGTTCCGCGCGCTGCCCGACCTGTACTCCCCCATGGTGCAGGGGGCGTTGACCCGCGTGGGCGGCGCGGGCGACGGCGAGCGCGGTCCCGGTCGGCTGCTGCTGTCCGCACCGGCCGACCCGGACCGGCGGCGGACCATGATGATCCGCTCCTCCTACGACGGGGGCGGCACCTGGGAGGGCGTGGACCGGGGCGCGGTGGTGACCACCGACTGGTCGGGCTACTCGGATCTGGTCACCCTGTCCGGCGGGTCGATCGGGTTGCTCTACGAGGGCGGGGCCGTGGACGCCCGGGACGAGATCCGCTTCGCGCGCTTCACCGAGGACTGGCTCGGGCGGCGCCGGGGCCCCGACCCGACGACGGCGGACGGTGGCGACGGCGCGCATCCGGCCACGGTGCTGGGCGGGGCACGCACGGGGCAGGGCCGGTTCGGCCAGGCGTTGGAGTTCGACGGCGCCAATGACGCGGTACGCCTGCCCTTCCGTAGGACGCTGCCGCTCGGGGAGCGCGACTTCACCGTCAGCCTGTGGTTCCGCTACCAGGCCACCGGCGGTGAACAGCCCTTCCTGTGGATGGGCGGGGTCGGCAACAAGTCACCCCAGGTGGCGGTGCGGGGTGAGCCCGGCAGCGACCGGATCACCGCGTCGATGCTGACGGTGGACGGCGCGGCGCCGCCGGTCACCACGACGGTGCGCGCCCCCCGCGCGCACAACGACGGGCGCTGGCACCATCTGGCGCTGCGGCGGGGCGCGGGTGAACTCACCCTCTTCGTGGATGGCGCACCGATCGGTGTGGACGCCCCGGACGGCTCGGTGAGCCGCAACTCGGTCTTCGGCGTCCACGTCGGGCAGAAGGTGGACAGCCGCTCGCACCTGGCGGGCGCGCTGGACGAGGTGCTGGTCGTGGACCGCGCCCTGTCCGACGCGGCGATCGACCGACTGGGCACGTCCTCGGCCCAGGGCGTCGCCAACGACGGCGCGGTCGTGTGGCTGCCGTTGGACCGCGTCGTGCGCTCGTGACCCGGACCGCGCCGCCCGCCGTCCCCGGCGCGGCCCGTCCGCCGACTCCTGAGCGGGTGCGGGTGCCCGCCGGGAGGTCTCGGGCGGGGCGCGCGGGGTGGTGGACGCGTGACGTGGTGTGGAGGCGGTGGCCGGTACGGGGACGCCAGCGGGCCGGGGTCGCCGGTGGCGGCCTCGGCCTCCTGGCGTTGCGGGGGCCGGGCGCGCGTCGCAGGGCCGTGGCGTGGGGCGAGGACCGCGCCACGGGCTGACGAGGGGTGGGCCGCGTCGGCGTGCGGCGTGGGTGTCGGCCGGGGTGGGAGTGTCGGCCGGGGTGACCCCCCAGCCCGTGCCGGGTCACGGCGTCGGGGTCCGGGTTCCCGTGGTCGGCAGGGGCTCGGGCGTGGTGGGGCCGGCGGGTGGCGGGTCGTGGGGGGCGCGGGCGGCGTAGCGCCTGGCGAGGACCGCGCACACCATGAGCTGTAGCTGGTGGAAGAGCATCAGCGGCAGCACCGCGAGGCCGGCCCCCGCGCCGAACAGCACACTGGCCATGGGCAGCCCCGCCGCCAGGCTCTTCTTCGAACCGGCGAAGGTGATCGCGACCCGGTCGGCGTACCCGAAGCCGAGGCGGCGGGCGCCGTAGGAGGTCAGGCCGAGCATGGCGGCGAGCAGGACGGCCTCCACGCCGAGCAGCGCCAGCAGCCGGGCCCAGGTGACCTGGTGCCAGACGCCCTCGGCCATGCCGTGGCTGAAGGCGGTGTAGACGACCAGCAGGATCGAGCCACGGTCGGCGTAGCCGAGGACGCGGCGGTGTCGGGTGACGAAGCCGCCGACCCAGCGGCGTAGCGCCTGCCCGGCCAGGAAGGGGGCGAGCAGTTGCAGGGCGATGGCCAGCAGCGAGTGGGCCGAGAACCCGCCACTGGCTCCCAGCAGGAGCCCGGCCAGCAGCGGCGTCGCGACCACGCCGACCAGGCTGGAGAAGGAGCCCGCGCAGATGGCCGCGGCGACGTTGCCCCGGGCCACCGAGGTGAAGGCGATGGACGACTGGAT
Organism: Streptomyces sp. NPDC057702; assembly: GCF_042799315.1. Classification (NCBI taxonomy): domain Bacteria; kingdom Bacillati; phylum Actinomycetota; class Actinomycetes; order Kitasatosporales; family Streptomycetaceae; genus Streptomyces; species Streptomyces sp. NPDC057702. Next base: position 177,205 of record NZ_JBHVJC010000003.1, read on the forward strand.
GGTGGAGGGCACCAGGCACAGGAAGAGCAGGCCGGTGTAGAGCTGGTGTGTCAGGACCAGCGGCACCAGCGGACGGGCGGCCAGGCCGAGCACCGGGAAGACGGCGAAGGTGCAGGCGAGGACGGTCAGGTGGAGCCGCCAGTGGCGCAGCCCCGCCATCGTCTCGCGGGCCGAGAGGCGGGCGCCGTAGAGGAAGAACAGACCGGCGACGGCGAGCGTGGTGGAGTCGTCCGCGACCGTGGCCGCCGCTCCGGTCGCCGGCAGCAGGGCCGCGAGGGCGACGGTGGCGACCAGCGCCAGGAGGAACCCGTCGATCGGCAACCAGGCGGGGCGGGCGAGGGCGGGGCGACGCATGGACTCCCTTTCCGGGCGGGTCCCCCGCCGCGGGCGGGCCCACCGCGCGGGCGGCGTTCCTGTTCGGAGGCGGCTTCCGCCGTTCCGGGCGGGTGCACGGGCTCGGCTGCCCGGGGCGTCGGAGGTCGTGGGGACCTTCGGCGTGCCTCGGGCCCCGCGACGTGCGAGGGGCTGACCCGGCCACCCTGCCGCACCGCACGCTCATCGGGAAAGCCGCTCACCGCACTCACTGTCATCACGAGTCGCGATGACGGGCTACGGTGGCGGCATGTTCGACCCGACGCAGTTGCACACCTTCCGCACGGTCGCGCAGACCCTCAGCTTCACGCAGGCCGCCCAGCGGCTCGGGCTGCGGCAGTCCACCGTCAGTCAGCAGGTGCGCCGGCTGGAGGCGGCGGCCGGGCGACAGCTGTTCCTCCGGGACACGCACAACGTGGAGCTGACCGAGGACGGCGAGGCGATGCTGGGCTTCGCCCGGACGATCCTGGCGGCGAACGAGCGGGCGGCGAGCTGGTTCGCGGGCGAGCGGCCACGCGGCCGGCTGCGGTTCGGGGCCTCCGAGGACTTCGTGCTCACCCGGCTGCCGGAGATCCTGGCCGGCTTCCGCCGCGACCACCCGAGGGTGGACCTGGAGCTGACCGTGGAGCTGTCCGGGACGCTGCACGCGCTGTTGGAGGCCGGGCGGCTCGACCTGATCCTGGCCAAGCGCTCGCCCGAGCGGCCCGGGGGCCAGCTCGTGTGGCGGGACCGGCTGGTGTGGATCAGCGGTGACCGGCTGCGGATCGAGCCGGACCGCCCGGTGCCACTGATCGTCTTCCCGCCGCCGGGCCTGACCCGGGCCCGCGCGCTGGAGGTGCTGGAGGCCGACGGCCGGGCCTGGCGGATCGCGTGCACCAGCGGCAGCCTCAACGGCCTGGTCGCGGCGGCCCGCGCGGGGCTCGGCGTCATGGCGCACACCCGGGGCATGATCCCGCCCGGCCTGGTGCGGGTGCCGGACCGGGCGGGCCTGCCGGACCTGGGCGCGGTCGAGTTCGCGCTGCTGCGCGGCGAGGGCGCGGGAGCCGCCCACGGCGGCGTGGACGCGCTGGCCTCGGCGATCCTCGCGGGCGGCGACCGACTGCACCGGGGCGGCTGACCACCACGGGGCCCGGGCCCTCGCGGCGGGACGGCGCCCGGCGCGGCGGGGACGCCCTCTCACGGGTGGGCCGGACCGGGCCCGGCCCACCGTCCTCCTGCTCGCCGCGCCCGACTCGACGGCGCCGGCCCGGGCGCGGGGCGCCGCCGCTACCGGCGTACCACCCGGTTGAACGACAGCCGCGCCCACAGGTAGCCGACCAGGGTCAGGCCGAGGCACCAGGCGATCGCGACGAGGCCGCTGTGGCCGATCTCGGTGCCGAGCAGCAGGCCGCGTAGCGTCTCGATGACGGGGGTGAACGGCTGGTAGTCGGCGAACCAGCGCACCCCGGAGGGCATCGACTCCGGCGGGACGATGGCGCTGCCGATGAACGGCAGGAACTGGAGCGGCATCGGGGCGTTGCTGGCCGTCTCCACGTTCTTGGCCACCATCCCCATGGCGGCGGCCAGCCACGACAGCGCTATCGTCACCAGCGCCAGCAGTCCGATGGCGGCGAGCCACTCCACGGGGTTGGCGTTGGGTCGGAAGCCCACGGCCAGGGCGATGCCGATGACGAGCCCGACGCTGATCATGGTCTGGATCGCGGTGCCCACCACGTGCCCGGCCAGGATCGCGCCCCGGGAGATGGCCATGGTCCGAAAGCGGCTCACGATGCCCTCGGTCATGTCCACACAGACACCCACGGCGGTGGCCACCGAACCGGCGGTCGCCGCCATCAGGATGATGCCGGGGGCGACGTAGTCGATGTACTCCCCGTCACCGGCCGGCGCGCCCGCGATACCGGTGCCCAGGGCGTCTCCGAAGACGTAGTTGAACAGCAGCAGCATCATGACCGGCAGGGCCACGACGGAGATGGTCATGGACGGGTAGCGCAGGGCGTGCCGCAGGTTGCGCCGCAGCATGGTCATCGAGTCGGTGACGGCGTGGGTGGCGGTGCTCATGACGCGCTCCGTTGGGTGGTGGGGGCGTAGCCGGGGCCGGTCAGGGTCAGGAAGACGTCATCGAGGTCGGGGGTGTGCACGGTGAGCGCGTCGGCCTCCAGTTCGGCGGCGTCCAGGACGTCGAGCACGGCCCGCACGGTGGCGATGCCGCCGTCGCTGGGAATCCGCAGCGCGAGGGTCTCGGCGTCGCGCGCGGCCGTCTGGAAGAGGTCGGCGGCCACCTCGAAGCGGCGCGGGTCGGTGAAGGAGAGGCGGATGTGCCCGCCGGGGATACGCCGCTTGAGCTCGTCGGCGGTGCCCTCGGCGACCAGCCTGCCCTGGTCCAGGACCGCGATCCGGTCGGCGAGCTGGTCCGCCTCCTCCAGGTACTGCGTGGTGAGGAAGATGGTGACGCCGTCGTCGGCGACCAGGGCGCGGATGATCTCCCACATGGTGCGGCGGCTGCGGGGGTCGAGCCCGGTGGTCGGCTCGTCGAGGAAGATGATCCGCGGGTTGCCGACCAGCGTCATCGCCAGGTCGAGCTTGCGCCGCATGCCGCCCGAGAAGGTGGCGACCGGCTTGCGGGCGGCCTCGGTCAGGTCGAAGCGGCGCAGCAGGTCCGCGGCGCGGTGGCGCCCCTGGGCCCGACCCAGGTGGTGCAGGTCCGCCATCAGGATCAGGTTCTCCTCGGCCGTCAACAGGCCGTCCACGGCGGCGAACTGGCCGGTGACGCCGATCGCGCGGCGTACGCCGTCGGCCTCGCGGCCCAGGTCGTGGCCGGCGATCTGGGCGGTCCCGGCGTCCGCGGCGATGAGCGTCGACAGGATTTCCACGGTGGTGGTCTTGCCGGCGCCGTTCGGCCCGAGCAGCGCGAAGACGGTGCCTTCGGCGATGCGCAGGTCGATGCCGTCGAGGACCAGCTTGTCGCCGTAGGACTTGCGCAGCCCGACGGCGGATATCGCCGCGGGCGCGAGGCGCGGCGCCCCGGAGTGGGTAGCGGACATGACGATCAGAGCCTCTTCCTTGGGTGGTGACGTCGGGTGTGTCGTCGGTTGTGTCGTCAGGGGTGTCGTTGGATGCGGCGCGGTACGGGTACGGGGTCACAGCCGAATAGTGACGGAGTGTCAACTTCGTTTACTTGCAGGGAAGTTGATGGACGCGCGAGGGGGGTGGTCGCTGTTTCGGCGACCGTCGCGGCGGACACGGCGGCCCGCCCCGGCGGCCGGCCGATGGATCGGATGGTGCGTCAGATGGCGCGTGGGGTGACCGGTCACGCGGGGCGAGCGGGCGCGGGAGCGGCGTCAGGGCACGGACGCCGGCGAGCGGGACGTCACCGCGCCGCCGCGCGCGGGGCGGGCCCACGCGGCGGGACGGGACGGCGGGGCGCGCGGAAGTGGTGGACGCGCGGGGGGGGGCGGTCGCGGCGGTCCGAAGGAGCGGGCGCGCGCGGAGGGCCGGGGCGCGCGGGAGGTCAGGACGTACGGGGGCGCGCGGCCTGCGGCGGTCTACGGCGCGGTGTACGGACGGCGCGGTGGGGGTACGGCGCGAACGCGGCGTACGGGAACCGTGTGGTGGGCGGGAGAGGTGCGGGACGGTGGGTGTGGTCCGGTGTGGTGGCTGGGGGGCGCGGGGTCAGGCGCGGTGCAGGAGGATGTCGCCGAGACGGGTGCGGGCGCGGACCTGGACGGTCTGGTCCGAGGCGGCGGGCGCGTCGATGGGGCCCAGCGTGTTGCGTACCGCCCCCAGTCCGGAGTGGGCGTCGAGCCAGACGGCGACGGACTCGCGGACCCCGATCTCCAGGTCGCCGGTGCCGGTCTGGAGGGTGATCGCGCCCCGGACGACCTCGCCGACGCGGATGCCGCTGTGGGCGGATCGGGCGTCGACCCCGCCGTGCGCGACGCCGACGGAGATGCGGCCGTTGGAGGAGTTGACCCGCAGGTCGCCGGCGACCTCGCCGAGGGTGGTCTCGCCGTTGAGGTTCCTGACCGTGGCCGCGCCGCCCAGGCTGCCGGCGGTGACCCGGCCCGACCCGGTGAGTTCGGCGTCGCCGGCCACCCGGTCCACGCTGATGTCGCCGAGGCCCGTCCGGAGACTGGCCCGCTCGGCCTCGCCGACGCGGATGTCGCCGACCGAGACCTTCAGGTCGCAGCGGCCGAAGCGGCCTTCGCAGATGACGTCCCCGACGGCCATGCCGCCGTGTACGTGCGAGCCGGCGGGGACCTCGACGGTCACGTCCAGGGACCCGGTCCGACCGAAGAGCGACCGCTTCCTGGGGCCCTTGACCAGCAGGGCGCCGTTCGCGTAGGTGACCTTGGTCTGCTGGGCGGCGCGTACGTCGTCGTCCTCGGCGCCGTTGTCCGGCAGGACCTCGACCACGGTCACGGCGCGCTCGCCGGCGATGACACGGGCGGTGCCGAAGTCGCCTTCGAGGGTGACGGAGATGGGTTCGGGTGTGTCGAATTCAGGCATGACGGTTCCGTCCTGGGGCTCGGCTGAGGGCCGGTGCGGGTCGAGTGGGAGGGAGCTGGGAGGCCGCCCGTACGGTGACGACTGCCGCTGTCGTACGACGGTGGCCGGGTGAGGCCCGACGGAGGTGGCTAGCGCACCCAGCCGGTGTAGCTCTGGCCACGGCGGCGACCGCGACCTTGGCCACGCGCCGCCGCGTCGGGCTCCAGGGCGGTGGCGGCGGCCCGCACCAGCCAGGCGTTGACCGACAGCCCCTCCTGGCTCGCGGCGTCCTCGATCCGGGTCTTGAGGTGGGCGGGCAGTCGGAAGTTGATCCGCGCCGTCCCGCCGTCCTCGCCCTCCGACACGGCGACGGGCACGGACGCCGGGACGCCGCCGGGCGCGGCCTCGGGCTCCCGACCCCGCTCGTACGCCTCCGTCTCGGGTGGCGCCGTCACCACGAACTCCGGGTCCAGACCGCGCAGCCGGACGTCGACGGAGCCCGGCGCCAGCTCGCGGGTGATCTCGTCGACGGCCGCGGACAGCGCGTTCAGCAGGGTGAGGCGGGTGGCCGACTCCAGGGGGGCGGTGAGCCGCTCCGCCAGCGCGCGGGCTTCGTCGCCACCCGCCGCCGCGGCCACCGCCAGTTCGTGTCGGAGGTTGTCGACATACGGTGCGAGGTCCATAGCGCCATCATGGCGCCAATGTGGCGCCATGGCAAGCCCCGTCCTGCGCCATGCAGGCGCCAGCGTGGCGTCGAGGGCCGTGACCACCGCGCCACGTGGGCGCCGCGCCCCACCCGGGGCCCACCGACACCAGGGGCCAGCTCACGTTCGACCGCGCCACGGCGTCCCGCGCGAGCCCGACCGGCCCCCGCCTTCGCGCCGGGCCACAGAAAGCCGGTGCGCGGGTGTAGAGCCCGGGTGCCGCGTTCGGAAAGATTCGGTGCAGAAACCGGCCACACGGATCGCGCCACCGCCCCGACCTGCCGCACGGAAGCTACGAATAGGCCCGTTCCCACCCTGTTGACCAGCGCCTTTGTCATCGTCACCGGATACGGAACGCCGCTGCCCGACGGACCCGGCATCGGGTACGGTCGCGGCGCCGTACGGAGCCCGAGGAGTGAGCAGTTGCGCGAGTTCACCGTCCCACCCCTGGCGACGGCGCCCCAGGTCGGGGGGCTGGCGGATGTCGTGTTCGACCACGCCGCCGACGATCCGGGACGGGTGGTGTTCGCGCGCAAGGTGGCCGGCCGCTGGCGCGACGTGACCTCGGGCGAGTTCCGGGACGAGGTCCTGGCGCTGGCCAAGGGACTGCTCGCGCAGGGCGTGCGGTTCGGCGACCGGGTCGCGATCATGTGCCGCACGCGGTACGAGTGGACCCTCTTCGACTTCGCCCTGTGGTCGGTCGGGGCCCAGTCCGTGCCGCTGTACCCGACCTCCTCGGCCGAGCAGGTGCTGTGGACGCTGCACGACGCGCAGGTGCGCGCGTGTGTGGTCGAGCACGAGGACCACGCCATGACGGTCGGCTCCGTCGTCGACCGGCTCCCCCGGCTGGACCGGCTGTGGCAGCTGGACGCCGGCGCGCTGGAGAGCCTGCTCGCCAGCGGGCGGGAGCTGGACGACGACGTGGTGCACCGCCACCGGCTCGCGCTGACACCCGACTCGACCGCGACGGTCATCTACACCTCGGGCACCACCGGCCGCCCCAAGGGCTGCGTGCTCACCCACGCCAACTTCATGGCCGAAACCGACAACATCGTCGCGCGCTACGAGCCGGTCTTCCACTCCCGGCCCGGCGACGAGGCGAGCACCCTGCTGTTCCTGCCGCTGGCTCACGTCTTCGGGCGGATGGTGCAGGTCGCCGCCGTGCGGTACCGGGTCAAGCTGGCCCACCAGCCCGAGCTGTCCGCCACCGCGCTGCTGCCGGATCTGCGCGCGTTCCGGCCCACGTTCATCCTGGCGGTTCCCCACATCTTCGAACGGGTTCTGGCCGCCGCCCGCCGCAGCGCCGAGGCCGCCGGCAAGGCGGGCCCCTTCGACAAGGCGTACGAGGTGGCGGTGCGGCACGCGGAGGCCGGCGAGCGTCGGGCGTTTGGCACCGGCGCCGGGCCCGGGGCCTCGCTGCGCGTCCAGCACCAGCTCTACGACAAGCTCGTCTACGCCAAGGTGCGCGGGGCCATGGGCGGGCGCATCCGGTACGCGATGTCGGGCGGCTCGGGCATGGAGCGGCGGCTGGGCCTGTTCTTCGCGGGGGCGGGCATCACCGTCTTCGAGGGGTACGGCCTGACCGAGACCACGGCGGCGGCCACCGCCAACCCCCCGGAGCGGACCCGCTTCGGCACTGTCGGGGTGCCGATCCCCGGCACCACGGTGCGCCTGGCCGACGACGGCGAGGTGCTGGTGCGCGGCGGGCAGGTCTTCGCCGGCTACCTGGGCGACCCGCGGGCCACCGAGGCCGTCCTGCGCGACGGCTGGCTGGCCACCGGCGACCTGGGCGCCTTCGACGAGGACGGCTATCTGACGATCACCGGTCGCAAGAAGGAGGTGCTGGTGACCTCCGGTGGCAAGACGGTCTCCCCGATGCCCCTGGAGGAGCGGGTGCGCGGCCATCCGCTGGTCGCGCAGTGCGTCGTGGTCGGCGACGACCGCCCTTTCGTCGCCGCGCTGGTCACCCTCGATCCGGACGCGGTGGCCCACTGGCTCCGGATGCGCGGCAAGCCCGACCTGCCACCGCCGGAGCTGGTCCGCGACCCCGAGCTGGAGGCCGAGATCCGGCGGGCCGTGGTGGCGGCCAACACGCTGGTCTCCCAGCCCGAGTCGATTCGCACGTTCCGGATACTGGCCACCCGGTTCACCGAGGAGGAGGGGCTGCTCACCCCCTCCCTCAAGCTGAAGCGGAAGGCCATCACCCAGGCGTACGCGAGCGAGGTCGAAGCCCTCTATCACACCTGACCTGGCACTTCACCGACCCGCTTGGCGGGTGGGAGGCGATGGCCAGCGAAAGCGGAAAGTCTCCAGCGGTGGGAATGCGATCAGCGGCCAGATGGTTGAGGCTGGAGTACCGCAACCTCCAACCTAAGGATCGACTGCTCGTGAGCAAGATCCCCTCCATCACTCTCAACTCCGGCACCGCCATTCCGCAGCTCGGCTTCGGCGTGTGGCAGGTGGAGAACGCCGCGGCCACGGCCGCCGTGAGCACCGCCCTTGAGGCCGGCTACCGCAGTGTGGACACCGCCGCCGCGTACGACAACGAAGAGGGCACGGGCAAGGCGATCGCCGAGTCGGGCATCCCCCGCGAGGAACTGTTCGTCACGACCAAGGTCTGGAACGACAAGCAGGGGTACGACGCGACGCTGCGCGCCTTCGACTCCTCGCTGACCAAGCTCGGCCTCGACTACGTGGACCTGTACCTGATCCACTGGCCCGCGCCCGCCAAGGACGCGTACGTGGACACCTACAAGGCGCTGGAGAAGATTCACGCCGAGGGCCGCGCCAAGGCGATCGGCGTGTCCAACTTCCACCAGGTCCACCTGGAGCGGCTGCTGGCCGAGACCTCCGTGGTCCCGGCGATCAACCAGATCGAACTGCACCCGCAGCTCCAGCAGGGCCCCCTGCGCGCCTTCCACGCCGCACACGGCATCGCCACCGAGGCGTGGTCCCCGCTCGGCTCCGGCAAGGGCCTCCTGGACGACCCGAAGATCGGCGCCATCGCCACCAAGCACGGCAAGTCGCCGGCCCAGGTCGTGCTGCGCTGGCACCTCCAGCTCGGGAACGTCGTCATTCCCAAGTCGGTGACCCCCTCGCGCATCCGCGAGAACATCGAGGTGTTCGACTTCGAGCTGGACGCCGACGACCTGGCGACGCTCGCCACCCTGGACGCGGGTCGGCGTACCGGCCCCGACCCGGACACCTTCAACGTGGGCTGACCCGCCCGCTGTTGACCGCCCACCCGCCCCGCTCCGCGCGGAGCGGGTGAGACGCGTGCCGCCGGCCGGCACGCCCGTCGGACACCGCCGTCGCCGCCCGGCCCCGCGTGGGGCGGGCGACGACGGCTTCCGCGTCTCGGCCGGGGCGTCGCTTGCCGCCCCGTCAGACGTCAGCGCAGCGCGTAGCCACCGTCGGGGTAGAGCGTGGAGCCCGTCATGTTGCCGTTGCCGAACAGGAACACCACGCTGTCGGCCACCTCGTCCTCGGTGCCGATCCGGCCCAGCACGGTCGCCTCGCGGTAGCGGGTGAAGCCCTCCTCACGCACCTCGGCCGGACGGCGCCCCCACAGGTCGCCGTCGATGGCCCCCGGCGAGACCACGTTGACCCGCACCGGAGCCAGCTCGACGGCCAGACCACGGGCCAGGCCCTCGACGGCGGCGTTGCACGCGACGTAGGCCGGGGCCGAACCGAAGGGGCGTACGCTCGCCGCGCCCGAGACCAGCACCACCGAACCGTCGCGGGCCAGCTTGGGCGCGGCGTGCTTGACCGCGTAGTACTGGCCCCAGAACTTCGAGGTGAAGGGGCTCTCCGCCGCCTCGTCGTCCAGCTCCAGCATGGGGCCGGTCTGGTACGAGGCGGCCGGTGTGAACAGGTGGTCCACGCGCTCCAGCGGGGCGAAGAAGGCGGCCAGCGACTCCTGGTCGGTGGTGTCCACCGTGCGCCAGCTCACCGCCTGGCCCAACTCCTCCGCCACGGCGGCCAGTCGGTCGGCCGTGCGTCCGCCGAGCACCACCGTGGCCCCGGCCGCCACCGCGCGGCGGGCCACCGCGCGTCCCATGCCCGAGCCGCCGCCGAGGATGACGACGGTACGGCCGGCGAGCGGTGACGTGAAGGCGGGTGGGGTCGTGCCTGAGGTTGACATCGATGTCCTTTCGGCGGTGGCGCGAGGGGTCGACACGCCCCCGCGCGGGGGCCGCCCACCCCCGTGATCAGGGTTCGCAGGTGCCAACTAGGGGAAGGGGCGCATAAATTCCCCGTCCCGTCGACGCCCCCGCGCGGCGCGTCGGCGGCGGGGAAGGTTACGCGAGAAGGTCAGGCACGTGTATTGCTGCCGCGCGAAAGCCGCCATAGCTTTCGCATATGGAGCTTGAGTTGCGGCACCTCAGAGCGATACGCGCGATAGCCGACACGGGCTCGTTGACCAAGGCCGCAGCCTCACTCGGACTCGCCCAGCCCGCCCTCAGCACCCAACTCAAGCGGATTGAGCGGGCGCTGGGCGGGCCACTGTTCATCCGGGACCGCACGGGGGCCAGACCGACCCCGCTGGGCGAACTGGTCCTGGACCGGGCCCGGGTGCTGCTGCCCGCGGTGCGCGAGCTCCAGGAGGAGGCCGTACGGTTCGCGAACGCGTGGGCGCACATCCAACGTTTCCGTATCGGAGGCACCCACGGGCCGCTCCTCGGCGGCCTGATCGACCGACTCGCCACCGCCCACCCGTCCGCCCCGGTCAGCACCTATACGTCCTGGTCCGTACAGGAATTGAGCACCATGGTCGTCGAAGGGCGGCTGGACTACGCGCTCATCGGCGTGTGCGGGCAGAGCGCGCCGCCCGTCAACGACCAGCTGACCTGGCAACTCATCGGCACCGACCCGGTGTTCGTGATGCTCGTGGAGGATCACCCGCTGGCCGGCGAGGTGGAGCTGAAGCTCAGCGCGCTGGCCTCGGAGTCGTGGACCAACGTACCCGGCGACGGATGTTTCGGGGACTGCTTCGCGACCGCGTGCACGCGCGCCGGCTTCACCCCCGTGTCCGTCTTCGAGACGGACACGGCCTCGTGCGTGCACCTGGTCCAGGTGGGCCGCGCCGTGGGCCTGTGCCGGGCCACCTTCCCGCCCACCCCGGGGGTGGTCGTACGACCGCTGGCGGGGGCGCCGCTGAGCTGGCGGCACATGGTCGGCTACCACCCGGGCGCGCCGGCCGCCGACACCGCCCCCGCCGTCGCGGGGCACGCCAGGGCGGCGCACGCGGACGCGGTGCGGCGCAGCCAGACGTACGCGACGTGGCTGGAGTCCCACGCGCGATGTACCTCGGACTTCGGCACGGTCGCGGCCGGACCCGCGACCGCCTAGTGCCCCGCCTCCGGGGCACGGGTCGACCGTTATGCCCCCATCACCCCGTCACCGTCGCCGCACCGCCACGGCCAGGCCGGCATCGCGGACACCCATGTCGCGCGATGGGGCCGATACGGCCCCGCGGCGTGATCGATGCCATAGCGCCGCGATATGGGTTACTTGACAGGTCCACGACGAGTGCCGTCCGGATTACGGTGACGCCACCCCCGACATGAGGAGAACACCAGATGCTCCGCAGACGTGGCTTGATCGCCGGTTGCGCCATCGCTATGAGCGCCTTCTCCCTGACCACCCTCCCGGCGGTGGCCGACAACGGCCCCGCCTCCCCCGTGTCCTCGGCCGCCGTGTCGGAGCTGCCGGCCGGCATGCTCAAGGCCATGGAGCGCGACCTTGGCCTGTCCCCCGCTGAGGCCAAGGAGCGCATCGCCAACGAGTACCGGGCCGCCACGCTGGAGAGCGACCTGCGCGGCACCGTCGGCGCCGACTTCGGCGGCTCCTGGCTGACCGGCGACCGTGCGCGCCTGGTCATCGCCACCACCGACCCGGCCGACAGCGCCCCCATCGCCGCGGCCGGCGCCAAGGCCCAGGTCGTCAAGCACAGCCTGAAGGAACTGGACGCCGCCAAGAGCGCGCTGGACCGGGCCGCCCGCACCAACTCCACGCAGGCCGCGCCGGTGTGGTACGTGGACGTCAAGTCCAACAGCGTCGTGGTCCGCGCCTCCGACCCGGCCGCCGCCCGCGCCCTGATCGCCAGGAGCGGTGCCGACAGCGCGCTGGTGCGCGTGGTGAAGTCCGCCGAGCAGCCGCAGACGTTCTACGACGTCCGTGGCGGCGACGCGTACTACATCGGCAGCGGCTCGCGTTGCTCCGTCGGCTTCTCGGTGAAGAAGGGCAGCCAGAGCGGCTTCGCCACTGCCGGCCACTGCGGCACCGCCGGCCAGAGCACCACCGGCTTCAACCGGGTGGCGCAGGGCTCCTTCCAGGCGTCCCGCTTCCCCGGCGCCGACACCGCCTGGGTCGCCGTCAACAGCCAGTGGACGGCCCGCCCGTGGGTGAAGGGCCAGAGTGGCAACGTGACCGTCTCCGGCTCGCAGCAGACGGCCGTCGGCGGTTCCATCTGCCGTTCCGGCTCGACCACGGGCTGGCACTGCGGCACCGTGCAGCAGCACAACACCAGCGTCAGCTACCCGCAGGGCACCGTCTCCGGCGTGACGCGCACCAGCGTCTGCGCCGAGCCCGGTGACTCCGGCGGCTCGTACATCTCCGGCAGCCAGGCGCAGGGCGTCACCTCCGGTGGCTCCGGCAACTGCAGCAGCGGTGGCACCACGTACCACCAGCCCATCAACCCGCTGCTCAGCGCGTACGGCCTGACGCTGGTCACCGGCTGATCCGGCGGGCGGCGCCGTCCCAGCGGCCCGCGCCGCCCGCACCGGCCGACCGGCCCACCGGACGGCCCCCGTACGACCGGGGGCCGGTGCCAGCGCACCGGCCCTCGCACCACCCAGCGCACGCGACCCACGCGCGCGCCGCTCGTCCCCTGACCCACCGGCGCCGTCGCCCCCCACCGGGGCGGCGGCGCCTGGCGTGCGCGCACCGCGCCCGGCCGCCGAAGCCCGCGCGGCGGGCCCACGCCGCACCGCACCCCGGGCGCATCGCATGGGCTCCCGACGCGGGTCCGGGCCCACGCCGGGCGGCGTACGCCCGCGCCACCCGACGGCCGCACGTCAGGGGCGCGCCGGGCCGCCGCCCCGCCGCCGCGTGCCGTGCCGCTCTCGCCCGGCCGGGTCCGCGCGCGGGCCCTACCCGGCGGCGTAGGCCGGGCGTCAGGCGTACGCCGTGTGGACGGTCTCGGCCGTCAGCAGGAAGACGTCGGCGCGCTGGGCGAGGCTCTCCGGGTCGGTGGGGTCGAGCAGCTTCGCCAGCGTGGCGTGGTCCGCCGCGTCCACCAGCTCCGGGGCGTGTTCCGTGAAGCGGGACAGGACGGAGGCGAGGTAGGCACGCCCGTCCTGGCCGAGCGGGGCCGGCAGATCCAGCAGGAAGCCACGGCTGGTGGCCTCGCGCAGCCCGGCCCCGGCGAGCATCCCGGCCCAGTCCTCGCGCTCCCGCGTGGCGCCCGGCAGCCCGGCCCGCATCCCCTCGAACCGCTCCTCGGTGGCCACGTTCAGTCGGGCCTGCAGGCCGGGCCGGCCGAAGCCGAGGTCGCGGGGCAGGAAGCGGGACGGCAGTCCGCCCTCGGTCAGGGCGATCAGGCCGCCGGGGCGCAGCGCGCGGGCCAGCCGGTTCACCACGTCGCGCTGGTCACCGACGTGGTGCAGGACCTTGCGGGACCAGATGACGTCGGCCTCGCCGATGCCGGCCACGACCGGCCGGCCCGCCGCGTCGGTGGCCGGCGCCGGGTCGGTGGTGGCCGCGTCGCCGTTCGCGCCGCGCGCGACTCCGTCCGGGAGGTCGGCCAGCAACGTGCTGACGCGGTCGCCGACGCCGTGCCGGGCGGCGCGGTCGGCGGTCAGGTCCAGCAGCGGCTGGGCGGCGTCCACCGCGACGACCTCGGCGCGCGGGAACGCCTCGGTCAGCAGGCAGGTGACGATGCCGGCGCCGCTGCCGATGTCGAGCACCCGGCGTACCGCGTCGGGTCGGGTGCCGGTGGCGGCCAGGCGCTCGTGCAGCCAGGTGATCACCTGCTCGGTGAGCGGCTGGTAGACCTCGGCCTCGCGCACCAGGCGCGGGCCCTCCGTCGCCCAGTCCAGGTCCGCGTGGTGGGTGTGCCCGTGCGGCTGGCCCGTGTGCGGGTGGGCGTGGGGGTGGGAGTGCGCCTGGGTCATGTCGCCGCCTTCGGCTCGTCACGGTTCTCGCGGTGCGGCGGCCTCGCGCGGCCACCCGGGGCGAGCCTGCCTCCACACCCACCCGGCCGGCAAACATCGTTGCCGGTTCGGCAACGCGCGGGGGCCGGATGTCGCTCCGGGTGTCGGGTGAGGTGGCGGGCGGGGCGCCCTGGGGCAGCGAGCGCGGGATCGGCGAGAAGCCGCCCCGTCGGCGGGGCGCGCGGGTGTCCGCCGGGCAGGCGGGCGCGCTTCGTTCAGGCGTCCTCGTCCAGTTTCCCTACCACGCGGGCGGAGATCTCGGCCAGGGTGCGCAGTTCCGCCGGGGTGAGGTGGTCCAGGAAGAGGGACCGGACGGCCCGCACGTGCAGCGGGGCCGCCGCCGCGATGGCCTCGCGTCCCGCTTCGGTGATCACGGCGAAGGCGGCTCGCCCGTCGTCGGGGGACTCCTCGCGCGTCACCAGCCCCCGCCCGATCATCCGCGTGATGTGGTGGGACATCCGGCTCTTCTCCCACTCCAGCGCCCGCGCGAGGTCCTGGTACCGCCGGCGTCCCTCGGGCACGTCCGTCAGGTTGACCAGGACCGCGTAGTCCGCCGCCGCCAGCTGGGACTCCGTCTGGAGCAGGTGCGCCAGACGGCCGATGAGCCGCTCATGCAGCCGGACGAAGCTCCTCCACGCGTGCTGTTCCTCCGCCGTCAGCCAGTTCACCCCGTCAGTCACGAGGTCGAGTGTAGTGAACTGGTTGACGCGTCACCGGCCCGGCCGGGCGTCCCGGCCACCGGCGCGACGCGCCCCCCGGGGGGGGCAGCCCCAGGACGTCCCGGCTCCCCACCGGGTGGCGACTGGGCGTCGTACCGTCGCGTGACGGCCGGGCGTCGCGCGGACCGTCCCGTGACGGGCGGAGCGGGGGCGACGCTCCGACGAGGTCGCCCCGGCGCTCCCCCCGGTTACGCCCCGGCCGTCTCGGCGACCGGGGTGTTCAGGAGTTGCTGCTCCCAGACCGTCGCGATCCCGGTGGCGCCCGCGTGCGCCAGGGCCGCCATCTGGTCCTGCGGCGTGATGCGGTCCGTCCGGGCCCAGTCGCGCTGCCACTCGCCCATCACGGCCAGCCAGGTGATCGGTACGACCCCGGCCTGGATCATGCGCCGCACCGCCATGTCGTGCGCCTCGACGGTCACGCCCCCGGACGCGTCGGTGACGGCGTAGACGTCGAAACCCTCGCCCACCGCCTGGATGGCGGGCATGGCCACGCAGATCTCCGTCCACAGGCCGGCGATGATCAGCTTCCGACGTCCGGTGGCCTTCACGGCGTCCACCACGACCTGGTCCTCCCAGGGGTTGATGGAGGTCCTGTTGATCGGCTTCTGGTCCGGGAAGACGTCCCGCAACGGCTGGATCAGCAGGCCGCCGCGGTCTTCCACGACCGTGGTCAGGATCGTCGGGACGCCGTAGCCCTTGGCCGCCCTGGCCAGGCCCACGACGTTGTTGGTGACCATCGTCGGCTCGTGGCTGTGCAGGTTGGCGAACTGGTACGGCTGGTGGTCGATCAGCACCAGGACGCTCTCCTCGGGGGTCAGCAGGGCTTCGAGGCCGGTCTTCGGCGACGTGCTCATAGAGATCTCCTCAAGGAGTGCGGGCGCGCCCCCCTCACCTGGTTGACGCGTCATCTTTCTATATGACGCGTCAACTACTTGTCCAGGGTCGCCCCTTCGGGACCGGGAGCCACCCGATCGCCGGCCGACCAGCCCGGAGCGACGCCCCCCGTCGCCCCGGCCCGACCGCCGGGCCCACCTCTCGCGGCAGGGGTAGGCGGGACGGCCCGCACCCGAGGGCGGGCGGCGCGGGCCGCCACCCGGCCGGGGCTCCACGGGTTCGCCGGCCCCCACACGGAAGGGGCCCACGTGGTGCCACGGCGGGTCCCCACCGGTCAGCGACCGGCGACCAAGCCGACCTCGACGGGCCGCGCCCGCCGGGAGAAGTGGCCGGCCGCGCCGAGCGGGCCACCCCCGCCGGCGGGGCCGCACCGGTCGCGTCCCAGCGGCGGGTCGGCGCCGACGGATCGCGGCAGGTGGGCCGGTCGAGCCGGGGACAGGGTCGCGTCGCGTCGGACGGTCCGCGTCGGAAGCGAGGTGCGCTGGACGGTCAGAGCGCGCCGGTCGAGCCGGGCGCCGGTGCCCGGGGCGGGCCCGCCGTACGGGACGCGCTCGTCGGGCGGGGCGGGCCGGACGCCCTTACACGATGTCGGTGACCGTGATGGTCACGCTCACCTGCGGTGCGGGCGCGCCGCCCGCCGTCGGGAGCTCGCGGACGGCCGTGGTGACCGCCGCGCGCACCGCGCGGGTGACGTCGAGCGCGCGGTGCCCCCGGGCGACCGCGAGGTGAATGCGCAGGCTCCAGCCGTGCGGGGGTCCGGTGCGCTGCGCGCGGACGCCCGCTATCCGGCTCGCGGGCGGCGCGCCCGCTCCGCGCGAGCGGTAGCGCACCGCCGCGCCGCGTACCAGATCGCCGAACCCCGGGCGCAGGTAGGCGACGCCGGGCGTGCGTCGGGCGGCGTCGGCGGCGGCCTCTAGGACGCCGGTGTGCTCCTTGGCCTCTTCGTGCGAGGGGATCACCACTCTCTCCTTTCGCGGGTGTCACCGGAGAGCGGCGGTTCACCGTCCCGTACGTCACCGAGGTCGTCCCCCAGGACGTCCACGACGGACACGTCGATCTCCGCGATGTCCATGCCGACCACGTCCCGCGCCGCGTCGGCGACCAACTGGCGGACGCGCGCGGCCAGGTCCGGCACCGTCCACTCCAGCGCCGCCGTGAGCTCCAGCGACACGCGCATCGGGCCGCGGTGTCGCGGGGCCCCGGGGAGCAGTGCGCGGCGGGCCGCCGCGGGGTCGATCGGCATGACCTTGCAACTGCCCGCGAACACGCCGGGCAATGACTCCGCCGTCTCCCGGAACACCTTGGCCGCCGCGACCTCGGCGATCCACGCGTCGTCCACGGGCTCGCCCAACGGCAGCATCCGACCGGGCCGCAGCTCGGCTCTGACCAGGTTCATCACCCGATCCGTTATGGCCTCCGCTGGCGGCTCCCGCTCCGCGCGGGCCTCCCGGACGTACCGGTCGAGCACGCCGAGGCCGGCCAGCGCCTCGCGGCAGTAAGGGCAGGTGGCGGTGTGCTCGTCCGCCTCCTCGGCCTCCCAGACGGCCGACAGCGAGCGCCCGCACAGCAGGGTCTCGTCCTCGTCCGTGTGCGGCTCGGGGTTCTCGTGGTCCCGGTCCGGCCCGTCGCCGGGCGAACCCGGGGTCATGTCTACCGCCATGCGCCCATCGCCTCCGTCAGGTAGCGCCGTGCTCGGAAGATCCGGCCGCGTACGGCCTGCTGGCTGATATGGGTCACCTCGGCGATCTCCTCGTACGACAGGCCGTGCAGTTCCCGCAGCACCCAGCAGGCGCGCTGCTCGGGGGTCAGCCCGCCCAGCGCGTCCGAGAGCGCCCGCACCACCTCGGTGGACTCGGCCGCCCGTACCGGTGACGCCGCGTGCTCGGGCGCGCTCAGCTCGGGGACCGTGCTGAGGTCCTGGGTGGGCCGACGCGCGCGGAGCAGGTTCAGGCACCGGTTGGTGACGATGCGGTACATCCAGGTGGAGAAGGCCGCGTCGGCGCGGAACTCCGGAAGTCTTCGCCAGGCACTCACGAACGCGTCCTGCACGGCGTCCTCCGCGTCCGCCCGACTGCCGAGGAGCCGGGTGGCGAGACTGAGCAGCTGCCCGCTGTGCCGGCGTACCAGCACCTCGAACGCCGCCTCGTCGCCTTCCCCGGCCCGTACGGCCAGCAGCTTGTCGCTGGGTTCGGGCACGCATTGGCTCCTCTCCGTCCCATACCGCTACAGCCTGCTATCTCACGCACCGCTCTGCGGGTTCGACACGGCGGCGGCTCACCCCTCACGCGTGGCCTGGATCACGCCACGGTGCGCACATCCTGGGGCAGAGGTCCGGCGTTCGCGTGACGTCCCGGGGACGGGCGGAGGTACGGAACGGGGTGCGCGGCAGACCCGGCGCGCTCCGGCGCGCGGCGGGGCGAGCGGGGGCGCGGCAGGGTGGGGCGCCGGGTGGTTCGGCGAGCGTGGCGGGCGACTCGGCGACGGCTCGGCGGGAGCCCGCACGCCGTCGAGGCCCCGGACCGGGGACAGGGGTCCGGGACCTCGGCGGGGGGGCGGGGGTCGGGCGGGGTGACGCGGGTCAGTGGGCGCGGTGGCCGGGGGCGATGGCCTCCAGGCGGCGGGCCAGTTCGAGATCGAGGTCGGTGACCTTGCCGCCGACGCTGTGCGTGTTCACCGTGACCGTCAGCTTGTCGTAGCTGAGCAGCAGGTCCGCGTGGTGGTTCAGCTCCTCCTGGAGCTGGGCGACGTGGACGACCATCGCGGCGCCCTGCGGGTGGCCGGGGAAGGCGTAGGTGCGCGTGATGCGCTCGCCGTCGGTGCTCCAGCCGGGCAGCTCGCCCAGGCGCTCGTCGATCTCCTGCCGGGACAGCGGTTGTGCGGCCATGCGGGCGTTCCCCTTCGTCACTGCCGGTGCGTGGGCGCGCGGGTGCGCGGACGCGGAGTACCGGAGCACCAGCCTGCCACGTCGCGGGTTACGGTCTGGGGATGACGACTGCCATAGCTGGTTCGGGCGTGGGCGCCCTCCTGCGGAGTTGGCGCAGCCGACGCCGCGTCAGCCAGTTGGAGCTGGCGTCGCGGGCCGACTCGTCCGCCCGCCACATCAGCTTCATCGAGACCGGCCGGTCCCGCCCGAGCCAGGAGATGGTGCTGCGCCTCGCGGACCATCTCGACATTCCCGTACGGGAGCGCAACGCGCTGCTCGTGGCGGCGGGCTACGCGCCGCACTACCCGGAGTCCTCCCTGGACGACCCCTCGCTGTCGGGGCTGCGCGAAGGGTTGGAGCGGCTGCTGACCGCCTACGAGCCGTATCCGGCGTTGGTGATGAACGCCCGGTACGAGGTGGTGGCCGCCAACGCCGGCACCGCGATGCTGCTGGCGGGCCTGCCCGAGCACCTGACGCGCGCGCCGGTCAACGCGATGCGCGTGACGATGCACCCGGAGGGCATCGCGCGGCGCATCCTCAACTACCGGCAGTGGCGCGAGCACCTGCTGGAGCAGATGGAGCGTCAGCTGGCGCTGCTCCGTTCGGAGCCGCTGCGCGTCCTGTACGAGGAGGTCAGCGCCTATCCGTTGCCGGCGGAGCGCGACCAGCTCGCCACGCCCGAGGAGGTGCACGCGCCCTTCGCGCTGCCGATGGTCATCGAGCACGAGGGGCGCGCCCTGTCCTTCATCTCGACGGTCACGACGTTCAACACGCCCATGGACGTGACCGTCTCCGAGCTGGCGGTGGAGACCTTCCTGCCCGCCGACTCGGAGACGGCCCGGTTCCTGCACCAGACGTGGCCCTAGCGGTCGGGCCGCGCCCACGTCCGGGGGGCCTCAGGCGGTGGGCACCCGGTCGAGGAAGCCGAAGACGGCGCTGGCTCGGCCGTCCTCGGCCAGCGTCAGCACGTCGGAGCCGGCCACCGGGGCCGACCCGTCGGCGGTGGAGACCAGCTCCCAGCGGAAGCGGGCGGTGTGGTGGTGTCCGTCGACGGTGCCCACCAGGCGGAAGGCGTAGCCCGGGAACTGTTCCTGGGCGCCGGCTATCACGGCCGCGAGCTGGGCGTGGCCGCTGACGTCGGCCAGCGGGTCGGTGTAGGAGCCGTCCTCGGTCCAGGCGGCGGCCACCGCGTGCGCCCGCTCGGTGGGGTCGGTGGCGTTCCAGGCGGCGAAGTAGCGAGCGACGGCGGCCTCGTAGGCGACGTCGCCCGGGTCGGTGGCCGGCTGTGCGGCGGAGGTGGTCGGAGTGGTCTGCGCGGCCTGGGACATGGCGGTCCTCCTGAGTGACTTCGGGGTGGCACGGGGCCCGGTCCGGAGTGCGCCGGACCCGGCCCCGTTGCCCTCACTCTGCCGGGCGGCGCCCGTCGGGGCGATTACCCCGGAGGTCATGGCCGAGGCGCGCGGCGCGGCCACGACCTGGGGTGGTGCGGGTCGTTCGCGGGGCGACCGGGCGTGCGGGCGGCTCGGCGGTACGCGGACGTGCGGCGGGGCGTGTGGGCCGGGTCAGCGCGGGATGTCCTGCTCGGCCCAGACGATCTTTCCGGTGGAGGTGCGACAGGAACCCCAGCGGCGACAGAGCATGTTGATGAGCTGGAGGCCGCGCCCGCCCTCGTCGCTGACGTCGGCGTGCTGGATCTGCGGTAGGTCGGGCCCCGTGTCGGACACCTCGATCATGAGCCGCTCGCCCAGCAGGAGCCGCAGCCGACCCGGGCCCTGGCCGTAACGCAGGGCGTTGCCCACCAGTTCGCTGACGATGAGCTCGGCGACGTCGGCCAGCGCCGACAGGTCCCACTGGTCGAGCTGTTCCCGCACGTGCCGCCGGGCCTTGGACGCGGAGGTGCCGTCGGGCGGCAGGTCCCACACGCTCAGCCGCATCGGCGTCTCCGCGTCGGCCGCCGCCGCCAGCAGGACCACCTCGTCGAAGCGCCGGTCGCTGCCGGGCAACGCGGTCAGCAGGCTCCCGTCGTCCAGACGGCCCGGCGGCATCTGCGCCACCGTCTCCAGGAGCCGCCCGAACTGCGTGTCCGGGTCGTCGTCCCGGGTCTTGATCAGCCCGTCGGTGTAGCAGATCAGCCGACTGCCGGGCGAGACCCGCACGCGCAGCGCGTCGTACGGGATGACGCCCGCGCCCAGCGGCGCGCCGGCGGGCACGTCCACGTAGCTGGGCTTGCCGTCACCGTCGACCAGCAGCGGGCGCGGGTGGCCGGCGCTGGCCAGCGTGTACGTGGAGTCGGCCAGGTCGTAGACGGCGCACAGGCAGGTGGCGACCTGGTCGTCCTCCAGGTCGCGGGTGGCCAGGTCGAGCCGGGCCAGGACGCGGTCGGGCGCGGTGTCGAGCATCATCAGGGTGCGCGCCACGGTGCGCAGCCGGCCCATGGTGGCCGCCGCCGACACCCCGTGCCCCATCACGTCGCCGACCACCAGCGCGGTCCGCCCACCGGGCAGCGCCATCACGTCGTACCAGTCGCCGCCCACCCCCCGGGCGTCGGCCGCCGGCGCGTAACTGGTGTGCACGGCCAGGCCCGGGGTGTGGGGGGCGGCGCGGGGCAGCAGGCTGCGCTGGAGCGAGACCACGTGTTCGCGTTCGCGCCCGTAGAGCCGGGCGTTGTCGATGAAGACCGCGGCCTTGGAGGCGAGCTGTTCGGCCAGGACGAGGTCGGTGGGGGTGAAGGGCGGGCTGTCGCCGGCGCGGACGAAGTCGGCGCTGCCCAGGAGCAGCCCACGGGCGATCAGCGGGACGGCCATGTAGCTGTGGACGCTGCCGCGCCGCATCTTGTCCGCGGCGCTGTCGGTCGAGGCGACGCGCGCGAAGTCGCGGTCGGTCATCCGCGAGACCAGTACGGACTGCCGCTTGGCCAGACACACGCTGGTCAGCAGGGTGTCGCGGTGCTTCTCGTCGCGGACGATGATCTCGCCGACCGGGTCCGGCTCCAGGTTGGTCAGGGCGTCCACGGCGCGCACGGCCATCGCCCGCCGGGTGGCGAGCTTGACGCCCTCGGCGGCGGGGTCGCCCTCCTCGCCGCGCAGCACCACTTCCAGCAGGTCCACGGCCACCGCGTCGGCCAACCGGGGGACGACGAACTCCGCGAGCTCCTGGGCGGTGCGCTGCAGGTCGAGGGTGGTGCCGATGCGGGTGCTGGCCGAGCTGAGCCAGGCCAGCTTGCTGCGGGTGGTGAACTGGCTGGCGGCCCCGCGCTGGTCCTGGCTCACGCGCACGCGCCGGCGCGCCGCGCCCCGACCACGGGCGGCGCTCTGCGTGGCCAGCCGACTGGTCAGACGCCGAGTGCGGCTGCCGTCGTTCACCGTGCTGGCCTCCCATCGCGCCCAGGCCGCCGTGTTGCTTACGAGTGTGCCGGCAAAGCGGCGACCGCGCCGCCCGGGCGCCGTCCACGGGTGGCTGTTCCACGTTGTTGTCGGGACAGCGAGCGTATGTCGCTCTTCTGTAATGTTCAACGGCTCTGACTTGCCCGGCCACCCACGGCACACTTCGTGACCTGTTCCGCCGGAACGCCACGCGGGCCGTCCGGGCCGCCCCGACAGCGCCGGCCCCGCGTGCGACGGGAGTGTGACAGGCGTACGGCGGGCGCGTGACGGGCGTACGCCGCCGGGGGGTGACCTCGTGGGCACCCTCGGGGTGCGAGACCGGGTACGCGGCCCGCGCGGGGCTGCCGGCGGCGGGGGGCGGGCCGGCAGCGGGGGCCGCCGGCGCGGGGGTCAGCGCTTGCGGCGCTTCGTGCGGTTGCCGCGCCGCGTGCGGTCGCGGGCCCGCTCGGTGTCGAGCATGTCGCTCAGCCGCTGCGTGTCCTCGTCGAGCTCGATGGGCTGGCTCGCGGCGGCCTCGCTCTCCGGCTCGCCCAGCAGACCCACCGGGGGGTACGGGTCGCGGTCGGAGGGGCGGGGGCCCTCGGGCCCGTCGGGGCCGACGCGCACCAGCCGCTCGACGCGCACCACCCGGAAGCGCCGCCCGAGGACGTCCAGTTCGTCGGCGCGGGTCTCGTCGAGGCGGTCGGCCGCGCGCAGGTACGGCTCGCGCTCCTCCTCGGTCAGCCCCAGGCGCCAGGGGATCATCACGCGCAGTCCCATGGCCAGGCCGTCCCGGGCCTGCTGAGGGGTGGTCTCGACGCCGGCGGAGTCCGGCACCCAGCGCCCACCGGTCCGCTCGGCCGTCATGAACGTGGCGGGCAGCAGCACGCCGCCCGGGTGGGTGGTGGCGGCACGCACGGAGTCCTGGCGCACGTCGGGCGGCACGGCGTCGGCCGTGCAGATGAGGGAGAGCAGTTCGATCTTCAGCGCGCCCTCGGCGGCGGCCGTGGGCTGGGCCGGGTCGATGATGTACCCGTTCTCGTCCCAGTCGGCCCGGTAGTGCTCGCCGGGTCCGGCGGGGTCGGGGTCGGAGGGGCGCGGCGGCTCCGGGCCGTCGGGGCCCGTGCGGATGAAGCGCTCGGCCCGCACCACGCGGTAGCGCGTGCCCAGGACGGTCAGCTCGTCCAGTCGCTCCCACTCCAGGCGGTCGGCCGCGCGCAGGCACTCGTCGTGGCCCGCGACGTCCCCCGCCGCGCGCACCTCCTTGCCGCGCAGGCGCAGCACCGCGCCCATGTCGTCGCGGCTCTCCTGCGGGGCCAGTCCGGAGAACGCGTCGAGCAGTTCCCAGCCGCCCGCCTCGTGCTCCCGGCACACGCCGAACACCGGGCCGCCGAGCCCGAGAATGTCGGGATACGAGGCGCGTGCCCGCCACGCCTCGACGTCCACCACGGCCTCTACCGGTCCCTGCGGCCCGGTGACCTTGATCATCCGGTACGCGGGTACGTTCTCGCCCATCTCCGCCATGCCCTCAGCATGCCCCCGGGTCTCGGGACGCGTACGGCAGATGCTCGGAACTGACCGCGGAGAGTGCGACCGTGCTCGCCTCGCGTCCACCCTTGCCCGTCTGAGGTGTGCCGTGGGTGGCGTACGCGGCGACTGGGGCGGACGGGACCGGGCCGCCGTGTACCGCCGGCTCCGCACGGGTCGCGGCGAGCCGCGGCGGGGCGCGGCCCTCGGGGCGCGGGTGCCGGCCCTGGGTTCGCGGTGGGGCGTGCGCCCTGGGCGGTGGCCCGGTCGCGCGTCGCTTCCACGCGGGAAGGCGCCTGCGGGCGGGGGCCGCGCGCGGTCAGGACAGCGGGAGGGTGATGCGGATCTCCTTGCCGCCGCCCGGACACCGGGTGACGGTGAGTTCGCTGACCAGCCGCCGGACCAGCGGCCATCCGTAGCCGCCGAGGGGGACCGCGTCTCCGGCCGCGCGGGGTCTGTCGTGGGGCACGGTGTCGCTGCGATCGCGGACCCCGAGCCGTAGCCCGTCGGCGTCGACCCTGGCCCACAGGCCGACGATGCCGCCGCCGTGCCGGATCGCGTTGGTGGCCAGTTCCGAGGTCACCAACAGGACGTCGGCCATGGTCTCGGCGGCGGGCTCGGCCTCCGAGCCGGCTGGGAACTCCGCGCGTACCAGGTCCTCGACCAGGTGCCGCGCCTCGCTGGCACTGCGCGGAATGGCGAACCGACTGCGGGCGGGAGGCCCCGTCAGCCTGCTTCGTGTGGCATCCACACCGTCACCCCCGAACTCACACGTTGTTTCCGTTGTTGTGCGATTGCCCTCGTGTGCCCGACGCAATCAGGACGATCCCGGTTCCGGTGCGGGACCGCGCACGCGCCGCGCCGCCGCGACGGCCTCGCGCCGGGCCCCGCGCGCCTGGTCGTCCCCTGGTTCTCCGGCCGTCGGAGGGCCGGCACAGATGATCGTGAAAACGGGGCGCATGACTCGGTTACGGCTGGGTAGGCGACGCTCGCTGCCGACAACGGCGGCCAGCGTCAGCGGATTTTCGGGGAGGACTCATGACGACGCAGGTCATGGCCAAAGCGATCAACACGGCACCGGTTGAGCCCATGCCGACCACGGCTACCAGCAAGAACGCCCCGGCCGTGGACGCGGGTCTACCGGAACTCGCCGAGCCGCACAAGCTGGCGCCGAAGGACGCGCGGTCACTTTCCAAGCTGTTCTTCGACCGGCTGACCACGCTGGAGGAAGGCACCGCCAGCTACCAGTACGCGCGCAACACGCTTATCGAGATCAACATGTCGCTCGTGCGGTACGTCGCGAAGCGGTTCAGCCATCGTGCCGACGAGATGGAGGACATCGTCCAGGTCGGGATGATCGGCCTCATCAAGGCCATCGACCGGTTCGAGCTGTCCCGTGAGGTGGAGTTCCCCACCTTCGCCGTTCCGTACATCGTGGGGGAGATCAAGCGGTTCTTCCGCGACACGAGTTGGTCGGTGCACGTGCCGCGACGGCTTCAGGAGGCCCGCATCGAGCTGGCCAAGGCGTCGGAGGAGCTCAGCGGTCGGCTGGGGCGCTCGCCGACGGTCGGCGAGCTCGCCGAGGTGCTCTCGATGACCGAGGAGGAGGTGATCGAGGCCCGGGTGGCGGCCAACGGCTACCACTCGGCGTCCCTGGACGCCGCCATCAACGGCGACGACCAGGACAGCGCGGCGGCCCTGGCCGACTTCATCGGTGTCGACGACCCGGCCATGGAGCTGATCGAGGACTTCCAGTCGCTGGCCCCGCTGATCGCCGGGCTCGACGAGCGTGAGCGGCGCATCCTGCACCTGCGGTTCGTCGAGGAGCTCACCCAGGCCCAGATCGGTGAGCGGCTCGGGATCTCGCAGATGCACGTCTCCCGACTCCTGTCGCGCATCATCACCCGGCTCCACCGCGGGCTGCTCACCTCGCGCTAGCGCCCGCGCCCACGCCACCCCCTCCCGCGGGTGCCGCGCTCCCCCAAGCCCGCCCGCGCCCGCGGCCCCCGGTTCCCCCGCCGGGGGCCGCGCCCGTGCGCGGCCACGGGCCACGCGGCCGGTTTCGCGAGCTCGCCCGCACGGACGGTAGTTATATGCACTTTCCGCGCTGCCCCCTCCGTCAGTGCTGCCCGGAAACGGCCGGTGGGGGCGGGTGGTTGGGCGTGGCGAGCGGACGGGGGGCGGTGGTTCTGGTCGAGTACCGCATGGACCGGCGGCGGTCGATTCGCGGAGCTTGCCCCGCGATGGCTGTCACAGAGGTGTTACGGAGTTTTCCGGGCGGATTGGCAACCGTCGCTGTCGCTATCCGCTCTTCCCCCTCGACAGCCAGCGCACGGAGGAACCCCATGCTTCACACCCGAGTCCCGCAGCCTCGCGTCTCACGCCACGGTCGCCGCACCGCGGCCCTGGCCGGCACGGCCGCGCTGGCTGCCGCCGCCCTGACCGCCTGCTCCAGCGCGGACGCCGACACCGCCTCCGACAAGCCCGCCACCGTCACGGTCAACCTCTCCGGCTCCCAGGTCGCGGCCGGCGAGCAGGTCAAGGTCACGGCCCGCAACGGCAAGCTGACCGACGTGCGGGTCTCCGACGCCAAGGGCGGCGAGCTGACCGGGCGGCTGGCCAAGGACGGCGGCTCGTGGACCTCGGACCGCGGGACCACGCCGGGCGCCCAGTACACCGTCGCCGTGCGCGCCAAGGGGGACGGCGGCGAGCGGAGCGCGAAGACCTCGACGTTCCGCACGGTGGCCGCCGACAAGGTCAACAAGTTGGACTGGCGGCCCGGCGCGAAGGCCACCGTCGGCGTCGCCCAGCCCATATCGCTGGTCTTCGACAACCCGGTGAAGAACAAGGCCGAGGTGGAGAAGCAGCTGGCGGTGGAGACGTCGAACAACACCGAGGGCTCCTGGGGCTGGATGCGGGACTGGTCGGGCAAGGACCGGGTGGACTGGCGGCCCCGGGAGTACTGGCAGCCGGGCACCAAGGTGAAGCTGTCGGCGCGACTGGCGGGCGTGAACTCGGGTGCGGGCGGCGGCTGGTTCGTCCGCGACTACGCCACCGACTTCACGATCGGCGAGCGCCAGGTGGTCTCGGTCGACCTGGACTCCAAGCAGCTCACCCTCACCCGGGGCGGCCAGCCGGTGCGGACGATCCCGATCTCGGGCGGCACGCCGGGCGGCGACAAGGCGTCCTGGCGGGGCACCACGGTGCTCATGTCCAAGGAGGGCACGATCAACATGAACTCCGAGACGGTGGGCCTGGGCAACTCGTACAACAAGATGGTCGACTACTCGATGCGGCTGAGCTGGTCGGGTACGTACGCGCACGCCGCGCCGTGGAACGCCGCCTACTTCGGCCGGGCCAACCACAGTTCCGGCTGCATCGGCATGAGCGACGCCGACGCCGCCTCGCTCTACGGGCAGGTGCGCGTGGGCGACCCGTTCGAGATCAAGGGTCAGGAGACCAAGGGGCTGATCGCGCCCAACAACGGGTTCGGCCAGTGGAACCTGAGCTGGGCCGACTGGCAGGCCAAGAGCGCCCTGCGCGGCTGACCTCCCCCCGCCCCCGGATGCCGGTGGCCCCCGACGAGCGTCGGGGGCCACCGGCATCCGCGCGTACGACGCCCCACCGGCCGCCCACGGGTGGGGCGGTCGGGGCGGGTCGTGTCAGGGGCAGCGGGTGGCCAGGACGCAGAACTCGTTGTCCTCGGGGTCCAGCAGGCAGACCCAGCTCTCCTCGCCGGTCTGGCCGACGTCGACGTGCCGGGCGCCCAGTCCGAGCAGGCGGCTGACCTCCGCGTCCTGGTCCCGGTCGGTGGGGTTGATGTCGAGGTGCAGCCGGTTCTTGACGGCCTTGCCCTCGGGCACGCGCGCGAAGGTCAGGACGGGCGGGACGGGGCCGGGCCGGTCGCGGCCCTCCGGCGCCGCCGGCGAGCCGATGGTGACGACCTCCTCGTCCGCCCGGCGCACCTCGTAGCCGAGGACCGCGCACCAGAACCGGGCGAGCGCGCGAGGCTCGGCGCAGTCGATCGCCAACTCGGTGAACTTACTGGTCATGTCGGGGCCTTCCGCTCGGTGGGGGTGCGCCACGGGCCACGGGCCGACCACGGGCGCCCCGCTTCTTCCCGGCCGCCACGTCCGCCGCACACCCCGCGCCGCGACACTGCCGAGAAGTGTGCCCCGCCCCACACCCACTCGCACGTGAATTCGAAACGTGACCGCCACGGGACCCCGGGCAGGCAACCCCGTTGTGCGCTGAGACATCTCTCTACACGTCAGGGTGGCCGCGCGGTGGCCACCGCGGAACGACGCGGGGCCGCTCAGGTGCATAACTCCTCACGTACGGGCATAGCGCGACGCTCGGCGCTGGCCGGCTTCGCCGCGGTCGCCGCCAGCGCCGCCGTCGCCGGGTGCGCGGGGGGCGGCTCGCCGACGCCGCGCCCCGCCCACCGGCCGGTGCGGGCCGTGGACCCCACCTCGACCGACGCGTACGCGAGCGCCGGCAAGCCCGTGTTGCTCCAGGTCATGGCCCATCCGGACGACGACCTGTACTTCATGAACCCCGACGCCGAACAGCTCGTGCGCGCGGGGGTGCCGGTGGTCTCGGTGTACGTCACGGCCGGCGAGGCGATCGGCAAGAACTGGGTGCCCGGCATGCCCAAGCCGGTGCTGGACAAGGCCGCCTACTCCGCCGCCCGCCACCAGGGGCTGCGCCAGGCGTACGCCACCATGCTCGGCCTCGACCCGTTCACCCCCTGGCGGGCGTCGGTGCTCGACCTGCCCGGCGGTGTGCGGGCCGAGTCCAACGTGCTGTTGGGCGGCGACCGCCGGGCTCAACTGATCTTCCTGAACATCGCGATGCTCTCGCCGGGGAAGGTGCGCGTCCCCGCGCTGTGGTCCGACCCGGGGGCGGTCATGCGCACCCTGGTGGCCGCCGGCTCACCGTGCCGGGAGGTCAGCACCTACCACCACGACACGCTCGTCGACGTCCTGGCCGCGATCATGGACGGCTGTCGGCCCACGGTGATCCACACGATGGACCCCGACCCCGAGTTCCAGGCGCACGACGCCGCCCACCCCAAGGACAACGACTACGGCTCCTGCTCCGACCACCGCGACCACACCCCGACCGCGCTGTTCACCTGGAAGGCCATGTCCCAGTGGGCGGCCGACGCCACCCGCCGCGACCGCCGGGCGCCCGGCTTCACCACGCTCGCCTTCCGTGGCTACTACAACCAGCGCTGGCCGTACAACCTGCCGCCGAGCGTCGTCGAGCGCAAGGTGCGGCTGGTGGACGCCTACGGCGGCGACCCGCACTGGGACTGCGGCAACACGGCCGGCTGCGGCGACTACGGCCAGGGCGGCGGCCGGGCGCTGCGCAGCCGCAAGGCGTGGATCCGCTCCACCCACCACCGCTACCCGGGCCCGCAGCTCGCGCTCAGCACCGACCGCTCGGGCCGGCTGACGGCCTACGGCGTCCTCGGCACCCAGGCCGCCCGCTGGCGGGAGACGGCGCCGGGCAGCGGGCGCTGGTCGGCGCCGGACAACCTGGGGGGCGGGCCGCTGGCGCCGGCCCTGACGCAGGTCACCGACGCGGCCGGGCGCGCGGTCCTGGTCGGGCTGCGCTTCGCGCGCCTGGAGGGCCAGGGCGGCGCCAACACCCGCGAGATCGTCGTCCGCCAGGAGCGCGCGCCCGGCGGCGGGTGGGAGCGGTGGACCAGCCTGGGCACGCCCGAGCAGCGCCCGGTGCGCGGGCGCCGGGTCGGTACGCCGACCGCGGTCGCCACGCCCGACGGGCGGGTGCACCTGTTCGCGCGGACGGCGACCAAGGGCCTGGCGACGCGGGTGCGCTCGGCGGCCGGCCGGTGGGGGCCCTGGCGGGACCTGGGCGGCAACGGCGTACAGGACGGGCTGTCCGCCGTCGTGGACGCGCGGCACCGGGTGCACGTCTTCGCGGCGGGGCAGGACACCGTCCACCACTGGACGCAGGACGCCCCCGGCGAGCCCCTGTATTTCCAGCCACTGATCGGGCTGCCGCAGCCGAGCCACCAGCCGGGTGTCGCGGCGGCCCCCGACGGCTCGCTGACCGTGGTCTACCGCGCGCCGGCCGCGTCGCGCCCGGTGGCCTACCGCTTCACGCCGCCCACCGGGGCGGCGGCCCGCCGCTCGGCCGTGGACGCCACCGCGCTACGCGCCACGCCGTTGCGCCAGTTCGCCGGCTACGGGTCGATCGACGCCCACGCGGTGGCCGCGCGCGGTCACCGGGACACCGTCGTGCTGGTCGGGCGGGCCGAGGACGGCCGGGTGCAGGCGCAGCGCGGCCTGACGGGCGGGGCGGCGCCGCTGCGCGCGCCGGCGGGGCCACCGGCGGTGGGCGCGAGCGCGGTGGTGACCGGTGCGGATCAGCAGGTGTGCGTGGCCGGCATGGGGGCAGGCGCCGCGCCATGGATCTGGCGACCTCACCCGACATCGGATGTCTGACTTCCGGACCGGCTGCGGCGGACCAGGCGCCCGGCATGTCAGCATGCCCGGAAGGGATTCCGCGTCCGGCGGACCGGGCTTCGAGGAGGGGAAGACGTTATGCGCCACGCCGACCGAGGCGACATTGATGGCGGGGCGACCCACCACCCGCGGTCGGCGCCCAGACTCTACGTCCTCGACGGGCTGCGGCTCGTCGCGGCTCTCATGGTCGTCCTCTTCCACTACGTCGCGCTGTACGGCGGCTGGGAGAACAACCCGCGCGCGGTCTTCCCCTCGCTGCACTCCTACGCCCGCTACGGCTGGCTCGGCGTCGAGGTCTTCTTCCTGATCAGCGGGTTCGTGATCTGCATGAGTACCTGGGGGCGCTCGCTCGGTGACTTCGTGGTCTCCCGGGTCTCGCGCGTCTACCCCGCGTACTGGGCGGCGGTGCTGCTGACCGCCGCCGTCGTCACGGTGTGGCCGCAGGTGCGCGACGTGGACGGGTGGAGCGAGGTGTTCACCAACCTGACCATGCTCCAACAGGGCCTGGGCGTCTCCGACGTGGACGGCGTGTACTGGACGCTGTTCATCGAGCTCAAGTTCTACGCGCTGTTCGCGGTGGTGGTGGCCACCGGTGTGACGTACCGCAAGTGCGTCATGTTCTGCGGTATCTGGACGGCGGCGGCCGTGATCGCGCCGACGGCGGACAACACGCTGCTCGACATGTGGGCCATGCCGCTGTACTCGCCGTACTTCGTGGCCGGCATCGCCTTCTACCTGATGCACCGCTTCCGGCCCACGGCGCTGCTGTGGGGCATCGTGCTGGTCTCGCTGCTGCTGGCCCACCACCACCTCAGCGAGCGGATCTCCGACAACCTGGCCAACCCCGAGCACCCGATCGCGCACTGGCCCGCGCACCTGATCGTGCTGGCCGCCTTCGGGGTGATGGCGCTGATCGCGCTCGGCGCCTTCGACCGGGTGCGCTGGCGCTGGCTGGCCACGGCCGGGGCGCTGACGTACCCGCTGTACCTGGTGCACATGTACATCGGCCTCACCCTGATCCACTGGCTGCGCGGGCTGCTGCCGGCGCCCTACATCGTGCTCGCGGTGGTGCTGGTGATGCTGGTGGCCGCGTACGCGCTGCACCGCCTGGTCGAACGGCCGCTGGGCAGGTGGCTGCGCGGGGCGATGCGCCGGGGCATCGACGACATGCGGCGCTACTCGGCCCCGCGCCCGACGACCGGCGAGGCCGACCGGCCCGCGGCGGGCGAGAGCGGCCGGGCGGCGGAGGCGGGCGAGGTGGCCCCGGAGCGGGCGCTGGCCGTCAGCGCCGGCCAGGTCGCCGGTCAGGAGTCGCTGGCGGGCACCGAGCGCCCGGTGCGCGAACGCGTGTGAGACCGGCGGGGCCGCGACCAGGGCGCCCGGCCGAGGCCCGTGAAGGGGCTTCGGCCGGGCGCCCGGCCGTTCTCAGCGCGCGTGCGCGTCGTCGTGGGGCGGTTGGGTCGGCCGCTGGTACGTGGACGAGGGGTCGGGCCGCGACGGGGGCGCGTAGGGCTGGTCCGCCGTCGACGGGTACGCGTACCGCTCGGGTTCGTACGGGTGGGCCTGGTACGGCTGCGGCTGGTGCGCGTACGGCTGGTGCGGGGCGTGGGCGTACGGCGGGGCGGCGGGGGCGGTGTGGTCGTGCCCTCGGCCCCGGCCCGAGCGGGCGGGCCACCAGGTGCCGCGGCCCAGGAGCGCGGCGAGCGCCGGCACCAGCACGATGGAGAGGACGAACGCGGAGAGCATGATGCCCAGGGCCGTGGCGAAGCCGATCTGCTGGGTGGAGGGCACCGCGTTGACGGCCAGGCTGCCGAAGGAGGCGGCCAGGACGACGCCGGCGGTGGCGATGGCGGGCGCGGTGTGTCGCACGGCGCGGGCCACGGCGGCGCGGGCCGGGCCGGGGCGGTCCATCTCCTCACGGATGCGGTCGCTGATGAGGATGTTGTAGTCGGTGCCCAGGGCGACCACGAACAGGAACAGCACCAGCGGCAGGACGAAGTTGACGCCCGGCTTGTCGAGCAGGTGCTGGAAGAAGAGCGTGGAGGCGCCCAGGGTGGCGGCGAAGCCGAGGCCGACGGCGAGCATCAGCATGGCCGGCGCGAGCAGGCTGCGCAGCAGCATGAGCAGGATCAGGGAGATCAGCACGGCCGCGACCGGGAAGACGATCCGCAGGTCGTGGTCGACGGCGGTGGAGACGTCCGCGAAGATCGCCGCCGTGCCGCCGACGTGGGCTTCCAGCCCCTTCGGGGTGTGCTGGGCGACGGCGTCGCGCACCGGCCCCGAGACCAGGTCGCGGGCCTGCTGGCTCTGGGTGTCGACGGTGAGGTACAGATCGAGGCGGGCGGCGTCGCGCTCCTTGTTCAGCTCGGTCCTGCCGACCTGGCCGACGCCCTCGACCTTGGCCAGCGCCCGGGGCAGCGCGGCGATCCGCTCGGGCGTCAGGCGCTGGCCCTCGGGCACGGTGACGTAGACCGTGGTCGGGTCGGAGACGCCGGCCGGCAGGGCGCGGGAGACCTCCTTGGCGGTGACGGCAGCCGGGGTGTCCTGGTCCCCGCCGCTGGTGTCGAAGTCCATCCGGATGCCGACCAGCCCGGCCGAGAGCGCGCCCAGCAGCGCGACGGAGGCCAGCACCAGGGCCAGCGGGCGGCGGGCGACGAGGTCGCCGACGCGCGCGGAGAGCCCCGCGCGCGGCTCGCGCTTCAGCGCCCGGGAGGGCCAGAACATCTTGCGCCCGCACACCGCGAGCAGCGCGGGCATCAGCGTGAGGCTGGCCAGCAGCATGACCAGGACGGAGACGGCGATGGAGGGGCCGAGCACCCGGAACTGTCCGAAGCTGGCGACGGCCAGCGTCGCGAAGGCGGCCACGATGGTCAGGGCGGCCGAGGTGATCGCGGTGCCCACCCGGGCGCTGACGTCCCCGGCGACGGCCCGGGCCGGCAGGTCGGGATGGGCGCGCAGCTGTTCGCGGAAGCGGAAGAGCAGGAACAGGAAGTAGTCGATGCCGATGCCGATCAGCACCACGCCGATCATGCTGGGCGTCCCGGTGTCGAGCTTGATGCCGGTGAGCATCGCCGCGCCGACGACCGCGCCCGCCGCCGCGCCGCCCACGATGACGACCGCGAGCAGCGGGACGAAGGCGGCGAGCACGCTGCGGAAGACCAGCACGTTGATGAGGACGATCAGGCCCATCATCACCATGCCGACGATCTTCTCGGTGTCCTCCTGGGCTTCGCCGGTGTCGACCAGGTCGGCGAGGCCGCCGGTGAAGCCGGTGCGCAGGCCGGCCTCGGCGAACTCCTTCCTCGTGTCGTCCCGGAACGCGCGGTAGAGGTCCTGCATGCCGGGGTCGGTGGAGTTGCCGGTCAGTTGCGCGGACAGCAGCTCGAAGGCCCGGTCGGGGGCGACCATGGCGGGGCTGATCCGGGGCGTCTGGGTGTAGTCCTTGGCCAGGAAGGCGGGGCCGTCCGACGACTCGGGCATCTCGACGCGCCGGCCGGCCAGCTCCTTGGCGACGCTCGCCACGCGCCGCTCGTCGGCGCCGGTCAGGGGCTTGCCGTCGGTGCGGGCGACGAGCACGGTCACCGCGTTGGCGTCGGGCTTGACGTCGAACCGCTCCTCGGCGACCTTGAGTGCCGCGGCCGAGTCGTACTTCGCCGGCAGGAAGTCGCCGCTCTGGGACTGCGTCACGCGGTAGATCAGCGCCTGGCTGAGCAACGTCAGGAAGATGCCGACCACCGCCCACAGGGCGATGACCTTCCACGGGTTGCGGGTGGAGAACCCGGTCAGGGCCCGGATCACGGTGGCCTCCGATGGTGAGGGAAGTGCCGAGGTCTCCCGGCCGTCTCCAGCTCACCAGCGCCCGGGGCCCGAATCGTCCGAGTACGGGACGAGAATCGACCTGGGAGCGGGGGCCGGGCGGGTCCGCTGACCAGGACCGTGGTCCCAGGGCGGGGTCCGCTCGGCGGACGGCCGAGGACCCCGGGACCGGTGACAAAATGGGCTACACAGCACAGCCGTGGCGTACCGAACGAGGTCGGCCGGGCCCTGTGAAGGGAAGAGCGACATGTCGACAGCACGCCGTGACTTTGGCGCCCCGGCGGCGCCACCGGGCGGCGACGGCCTGCCCTGGACGCGCAACGACGCCCTGGTCGCCGTCGCGGTGGGCGTGGTCGACCTGCTCGGGTTCACCATCACCACCCAGACCGACCTGGGGCGCGTCCCGGTGCTCGGCTGTCTGCTGGTGGTGGGCGCCGCCGTGCCGCTGTTGGCACGGCGCCGCGCCCCGCTGCTCACGCTGGCGGCCGTGCTGCTGATCGGGCTGACCCTCAACATCGCCGTACCGGTCCCCCAGCACTTCAACGCCTCGGCCGCGATCGCCCTCTACACCGTGGCACGGGCCCGGCGGCCGGCGGTGACGGCGGTCGCCGCGCCGGTGACCGTGGTGGTGACGCTGATCGCGCACAACACCTGGCCGCGTCCGAGCCTGGTGGACACGCTGGCCAACGTGGCGGCCGGCGGGCTGGTGCTGATCGCGGCGGCCGTGATGAACCACTGGCAGCGCGACCAGGTGGCCCGCCGGCAGGCGCTCACCGACCGGGCGGTGGCCGAGGAGCGTCGGCGCATCGCCCGGGAGCTGCACGACATCGTGGCGCACCACATCACCACCATGCAGCTCATGGCCGGCGGCGCGCGGGCCAACCTGGGCCGGGACCCGGAGGTGGTCCGGGAGGCGCTGGTGACCCTGGAGGGCTCGGGGCGGATGGCGCTGCGCGAGATGCGCCAGCTCCTGGACGTCCTGCGGGCCGGCGACGAGGCGGAGGAGGAGCCGACCGCGCCCCAGCCGGGCGTCGGCGACCTGGAGCGCGTCGTGGCCGAGTCGTGCCGGGCCGGGTTGCCGGCCGTGCTCGACGTGCGGGGCCCGGAGCGCCCGCTGCCGCCGAGCGTGGGGCTGACCGTGTTCCGCATCGTCCAGGAGGCGCTGACCAACGCGCGCAAGTACGCGGGGGACGCGCGGGCCCGGGTGCGGCTGACGTACGAGCCGGGCGGGGTCGCGGTGGAGGTGGCGGACGACGGCGAGGGCGTGGGCGCGGACTACCCGGCGGGGTCCGGGTACGGCCTGGTCGGCATGCGGGAGCGGGTCGTGTTGCACGGCGGGACGTTGGAGACGGGGCCTGGCGACGAGGGGGGATTTCGCGTGTGGGCACGGCTGCCGCTGACGGCGGACGAGGGGGCGCTGCGATGAGCGTGGGTGGACACGAGCCGGCGATCAGGGTGCTGATCACCGACGACCAGCCGCTGGTACGGCGCGGGTTGGCACTGATCCTCACGCCCGACCCGGCCTTCGAGGTGGTGGGCGAGGCGGGTGACGGCGCCGAGGCGGTGGCTCTGGCGCACGAGCTGCGGCCCGACGTGGTCGTCATGGACATCCGCATGCCGGTCCTGGACGGGGTGGCCGCGACCGAGCGGCTGGCCCGGGAGCTGCCCGCCTGCCGGGTGCTGGCGCTGTCCACCTTCGACATGGACGAGTACGTGGTGGCCGCGCTGCGCGCCGGCGCGCACGGGTTCCTGCCCAAGGACATCTCGCCGGAGGAACTCGTCACGGCGGTGCGCGTGGTGCACACCGGGGAGGCGGCGGTGGCGCCCCGGCTGCTGACCCGGCTGATCTCGACCTACGTACGGGCCCCGCACCGCCCGGAGCCGCCCGCGCTGACCGTGGGCGAGCTGACGCCGCGCGAGCGCGAGGTGTGGCGCCTGATCGCGACGGGGCTGGACAACGCGGCGATCGCGGCGGCGCTGGACATCAGCGTCTCCACCGTGAAGAACCACATCACCAGCGTGTTCGGCAAGCTCGACGTGCGCGACCGGGCCCAGGCGGTGATCGCCGCGTACGAGACGGGGCTGGTCGAGGCGCGCGGCGGACGCTAGCCCGACTCCGCCGGGGGCCGGGATCGGGGCCGGTCGGGGGTCGGCGTGGGCGCGGGGCTCGGGGTCTGGGTCGGGGTCTGGGTCGGCGTGGGCGCGAGATCGGCCGGGTGGGTCGGCTGGCGCCCAGCCGGGGCCCGGGAGGTGGCCGGCGGCCCGAGGGCCCGCGCTGGCTCAGGCCGGTTCCAGGCGTACCTGGACCGGGCGTCCGTGCACGGTGCGCACGCTGAGGACCGTCTCGTCACCCCGCACGCGCGCCCGGGACCACTCCCCCGCCGCCAGGCGCCACCGCCCGCGCAGCCGCACCCGCAGGGTGTGGGCGCGGCTGGGGTGGGTGAGCCAGGGGCGGGAGTAGGGGCTCCAGTGCCCGACGTACCGGTCGCCCGCGTACTGGTCCGGGTCCCGGCCCTCGTACAGCCGCAGGTCCGGGTCGGTGACCGACAGGGCGAGCGCGTCGGGGCCGTCGGCGCGGCACAGCAGCAGCGCGGGGGTGTCCACGGCGCGTACGACACCGCCGTCGGTGTCCAGCCCGTCGGTGGGGGTGAAGACGGCGTAGCCGGTCAGGCCGGTGGCCCGGTCGGTGACGACGTGCGCGGCGTCGTCGGCGCGACGCACCGTGTACGGGGCGCTGGCGGGGCGGGCCATCTGGCGGGTGAAGTCGGCCATGGTCTGCGGGGTGGCGCCGACGACCATGGCGTAGGAGTAGCGCGCGGTGTGCGGGGCCCGACCGTGGCGCAGCCAGGCGGTCGCGAAGTCGCCGTGGGTGGGTGCCCCGTTGCCGTGCCGGCGGGAGTGCTGGGTGGTGCGGGTCAGCGCGAGGCGCTGACCGGCCGGGACGTAGTAGCCCAGGCCCTTGTCGTCCACCAGCCAGGTGTCGGCGGCCAGCGGCCGGTCGGGGTGCTCGTAGGGGAAGGCGGTGACCGGTTCGGGGTCGCCGAGGTAGGTGGGCGCCCCGGGGTGGGCCAGGTGGGTCTGGAAGAGGGTGGTCTCGGTCTCGTGCTCGCGGTCCTGGTTGCCGATGCCGGTGCCCAGTGCGATGACACGGTGGTCGAAGAGGAAGACGGAGATCCGGGCCCGGTGGGTCGCGTCGTGCTTGGGGTGTTCGCGCAGCCGCATGGCGAACAGGGCGTTGCGCCCGTCGATGGTGTGCCCCCCGGCGAACGCCTCCTCGCTGAGCAGCATCTCCTCGATGGTGCCGGTCAGGTCGGCCTTCAGCGCCTCCCACGGCTTGTGTTGCGTGGTGGTGCCCGGGCGGCGGTTCCAGTCGTAACCCTCCTGCTGGAAACCGCTGGCGCGGTTGGTGACGGGAACGCCCCGGTGCAGCACGTGGATGTGGCCGTAGGTGTTGTAGCGGCCGTACCAGTTGGCGCCCTCGTACACCTCGGTCGACCACAGGTAGCGGTTGTGGCCGCGTACCACCACCTGCCAGTCGTCCCGCCGCTGCACGGCCAGCGCCGCGTAGTTGTACGCCCACGCCCCCGACGGCGCCGGCTCGGCGCGCACGCCGGCCGCCGTCAGGCGCGCGGCGACCGCGCGCTGGGCCTCGGTGGGGCGCGCGGGCAGCAGGCGCAGGAAGGCCGCGCCGACCTCCGCGTCGATGGCCTCGCGCCCGTCGGGGGTGCCGGCGAGGGCCAGCCACTGGTACGGGGTGGGGACCAGGCCCGTGGTGCCCTCGGGCTTGCGACCGCTGAGCGGGATCGGCCAGTGCAGGGTGTTGGCGACGATCCGCAGCGTCAACACGGCCTGGCGCAGGGCCCGGTGGGCCTCGGTGGTGACGCGGAACGGGCCACGGCTGAGCAGGTAGACGATGGGCGCGCAGCCGGCGAACCCGTCGCGCGCGTAGTCGGGATAGAAGCCGACGTGGTGAAAGGTGGTGCCGTCGGTCTTGAGTCCGTCCTGGATGCCGTCGGTGGGCAGCAGGTAGCGGCTGAGCCAGTCGCTGAGGGCGCG
The DNA here is from genome assembly GCF_042799315.1 of Streptomyces sp. NPDC057702. Lineage (NCBI taxonomy): Bacteria > Bacillati > Actinomycetota > Actinomycetes > Kitasatosporales > Streptomycetaceae > Streptomyces > Streptomyces sp. NPDC057702. The sequence continues at coordinate 214,776 of NZ_JBHVJC010000003.1, forward strand.
CAGATGGCCCACCTGGCGGGCCTCACCCTCCTGGAGCAGGGCCACGGCGAACATGCCGCGCACGGTGGTGTTGAGGATGTCCGCCGTGGAGCCGTGCCCGTTGCGGAAGTCGAAGCCACGGCGGAGCCGTCCAAGGCCCGACAGCCAGGTCAGGTCGGCCCGCACCGCTGCCAGCAGGCCCGCCGCGCGCAGCACCTCGCGCATCAGGACGACCGAGTCGTAGTAGCCGACCACGGCGAAGCCGAGGTGGTGGACGGTGCCCTGGCAACTGCCGTACGTCCAACCCAGTTCGCGCAGCCGCCGCACGACGCGTACGTAGAGCGCGCCAAGGGCGGCGGCGTGCGCCGACCCGGGGGCCGCCGCGTCGTGCGCCTGGGCGATCGTCCGCAACAGCCCGGTGACCTCCTTGAGGTCGGCGGCGCCCACGTAGGCGGTCAGATCGGTGGCGATCTCGGGCGGGTAGATCTGCCCCTGGAAGGAGAACACCGCCCGCCCCTCGGTCAACTCAACGACCCTGTCGGTGAGTTGACGTACGTACGCGTCGGTGACCGGCGGCCCGCCGGACAGGTAGTCGTCGCGGTAGCGGCGTTGGACGGTACGCAGCCCGGCGCGTTCGGCGGCGGTCGGTGGCGGCGCGGCGATGGGGTGGCGGGTCAGCAGCCGGTCGAAGAGGTGGAGCGCCTGCCAGTGCTGCTGGTCCCAGCCGTCGCCCTCGATCCCGATGTGGTCCACCTGCGCGTCACGGCAGGGCGCGTCGGGCCGCAGCGCGACGTTGAGCAGGATCTGGTCGAGCCAGAGCGTGCCGGCGCGGCGCGGGGCGGTGACCCGGCAGGTGTCCATGTCCCGGCGCGGGCGGCCGTGCAGGTCGTAGGCGTACCGTGGCCAGGCCGTACGCCAGCCGGTGAAGTCCAGCCGGAAGTCGAACCAGCAGTCCGTCCGCTCGCCCCGCCCGAACGCGAACCGCACCGCGTCGTCCGAGGCCCGCTCGTTGTGGATCCACACCGCGAACGTGTCCACGGTGCCCTGCCACGCCTGGTCGGCGAGCGGTTTGGCGCGGTACGGGTCAGGGGCCCAGGCCAGGTCGGCGCTGATGGTGAACTGGGCACCGGGGCCGTGGTCCCACCGCAACGCGCGTCGCCCGCAGACCGAACCGTGCTCGCCGCCGATGGACAACACGCTGCCGGGCCCGGCGGTGAACGCCTCCGGCACGGCGCTCTCCAGCAGGAACGCCGGCGGGGTGAGCGCCAGGGCGCGCTCTTCCAGGGATTCCGCGCGTGCGGCGGCGGTGGTCGCAGCCCGGCCGGTGGGCCCGCCGGCTGTGGGCGCTGACGCGTGCGCCGCCGCGAGGCTCGCCGGGGCGAACGGGAGCAGGGGCGCGGTGTGTGTCGCGGCCGTGCCGGTGGCCGCGACACCGTAGGCGAGCAGCCTGCGCCGGGTGACTTTGCCGCGTTCGGCCTTGGTCCCACGCTCCATGGGGGATTCCTTCCGTCGCCGGCCGGTGTGCGGCCCTGGTGCCCCCGCTCCTCGATTGTGAGGCCGAGGGGGCGGGCGGGCACAGGGTGCGTGGCGGGCGGGCGGCGGGGGCCTGGACCGGGGCACGACGAAGGCCCCCATCATCCAGACGGGGGCCTCTCACGTGCGGTTTCCGAGCGTACGTGCTGACGTCGGGGCCTCAACCGCTGACGAAAGCTCCGGCTTTGACGGCGGAGACGAACGCTGACCAGGCCGGCGCGGCGAAGACCAGCGCCGGACCGTTGGGGTCCTTCGAATCACGAACCGGTACGGCACCGGGGTAGCCGTCGGCGACCTCGACGCATTCACCGCCGGGCTCGCCGTTGCTGTAACTGGACTTCCGCCAGCACGACACGGCGGACGCGTCAGGAATCATGTTCATGCTCATACTCTTTCAGGTAACTGCGGACCATGTCGATAGATTCGTCCTCGGGCAGTGCCTGCGAGCGTGCCTTGTCGAAACGTTGGGTGAGTTCGAGTACGCGCTGTGGCGACTCGATGGGGTGCCCCGTGGCATAGCTCTCGACATACGCGATCGTGGTCCCGTTGGCGAGCGTCAGCAGGCTCAGACTGCCACCCAGCAACGGATGCTCTCCCTGCGTGAACGGCAGCACCTGCACCGCGACGTGCGGTGACTGAGCAACGGTGAGCACGGAGTGAAGCTGGCTCCTCATACACCCAAACCCTCCCACCGGGCGTCGAAGAGCGGCTTCGTCCATGATGGCCCAGTAGAAAGGCTTCTCCGTCTTCTCGAACACCATCTTGCGTGCCATGCGCGCGGCGACCAAGGCTGCGATCTGCTCCGCCGACTCCCCGGGAAGTGACGCACGGAAGAGTGCCTGTGCGTAATCCTCGGTTTGCAGGAGCCCCGGAATCAGACTGCTGTTGAACACCTGGATACGGGAAGCGACTTCTTCGCCTCGCGCAACCATTTTGCCGTAGTCGGGAATAGCGAGTTCCCTTGCTGTGGCGAGCAGTTCGACGAACAACTCATCCGTGTCGAAGTACGCGTCCAACGCCTCCGCCAGCGTCTGCGACGGCAGTTGCTCGCCGCGCTCCACTCGGCTGATGTACGAGTGCGGATAGTGCACCGCGCTGGCCAGGGCGCGTTGCGAGACCCCCGCCCGTTCGCGCAGGCGCCGCAGGCGTCGCCCGATCAGGACCTGAGGTGTGAGTCTGCCCTCGTCCTCGTTGTTCAGCTCCATTGATGAAAACCCCAAATCCGTGTCACCAGTTGCCCGTTGGTGACATGTGATGTGTGCGCGAGTACGTCTCTTCGGCAAGAGTGGTCACCGTACCGGGAAATCCCTTCCCAGCAAGGCGCTTAGCCCGATCGAGTGACATAGACGCGCGCGTTCCGAGATCGCGGAGAAATGGGAACCACGGGTCACTAAATGACACGTCGCGTGGCGCGACGAACAACGCGACGAAACAAGTCGGGAGGCCGAGAGAGGCCAGGCACAGCGGGGGCGGACGACCACGCGCCACCAGCCGCCGATTTCCCGCTTCGCGCGCCCACGCACGACGACTCACGCGGCCACAACCCACCAGCCCGCTCCGCCCCCACACTCCCTCCGCACCCCCCGCCAGCAACCCCGGTCGCGGCCGGGGGCCTGTCCGTACCCGGAGATAGGTCGCCCCATGGATCTGCTCGTCGTCGACTGGGACTACTTCTTCCCGACTCCCACCGCCGGAGGGCCACTTGGCGATCACCCCGAGCTGTACGCCTGGCCGGTACGGGAAGACGCGGTGCACGTCGAGGCGATCTGGCTCAAACGCCTCCGGGCCTTCGAGGATGCCGGAGTCACGCTCCCCCGATGCCAGCGGTACGAGGGCTTCTGGAACCGCTTCACCATCGCGCCCGACGCCACCGTCTTCTACGTCGACTCGAACGCCTGGGCCTCCCAGGTCTTCCCCTCCGACCTCCGATGGGCGGATATGGGCGAAGGGCCCATCGCTCGAGCGGGAGCTTCCTCGCGTCCTGGCCTGATCATGGCGCTGAAACCAGTCGGTCCCTTGACGCCGGTGTCTCTCCGAGGCGATGTTCGTGCGACAGGTCGCAGCTGACTCCACGCGGGAGAGGTAGCCATGTCCCTACTGTTCTTCGGCAAGGACCCCAACACAGATGGCGACGAGTGCCCGACGGTGCTGGTGGATGATCGGAATGCTGATCTCGTGTTCCAGGGGTGGAAGGGTGACGAGGAGACCAGGGGCATGGCCCAGGAGTTTGGACACCTGCCGGACACCGAGGGCATCATTCGCCTTCCGGCCCGTATGGTGCCGCAGATCCGAAAGGCGTGCGATGCCGCAGAACAACTCAGTGCCAACCTTCACTGAGATGCTGGCCGACTGCCACAAGTCGGCCGTTCACCTAGAGATGCGCGACGCTTACGCCATCGCGGCTGAGGCGGACGAGTTCGAAGCGTGGAAGGCAGGTGACGACGGTGGCCGAAACGACCGTACGGGGCGTCGTAGCGCCTGGCTCAGCACGGTGCGAAACGCCACTGCTCGTGGCGTGCGGTTCCGGCGAGCGCGGGTCGTCTCGGAACCCGTGTCGGAGTACATCCGGTTCGAGCACGCGGGAACGCACCTGAACATCGAGGCCGGCGAACAGATTCGCTGGCTCTCCAGGCGACGGGCTTCGGACATCCCTCTGCCGGGAAACGACTTCTGGCTGTTCGATGATCGCATCGTCCGCTTCAACCACTTCACGGGCGAGGGCGGATCGGGCGGCCCCGAGGTGGTTGACGAGCCTCCCGTAGTAGAGCTGTGCAGGTCCGCGTTCGATGCCGTGTGGGAGCGAGCCACTCCTCACGAGGAGTTCGAGGTCAAGTAGCAAGCACGGATACACAGCCAGCCCATGTCTTCCTCACCCCTGTCGAGCGTCGAGGGCGCCAGGAAGTCGGTTTCTCACCGGCTCCGCGACCTGCGCAAAGACGCGGAGTTGACGATGCAGGGGCTGGCCGACCTGTGTGGCTGGAACAAGTCAAAGGTCTCCCGGATCGAGTCGGCGAACCAAACGCCGAAGGACGCCGACATCCGAATCTGGTGCGTCGCCTGCGGCGCACCAGGGCAGACCGCTGACCTGATCGCCGCCTCTCGCGATGCGGAATCCATGTACGTCGAGTGGCGCCGGCTGCAGCGCACCGGGCTACGCCACCTCCAGGAGTCCGGGGTGCCGCTCTACGAGCGCACTCGACGCTTCCGGATCTACGCCACCCGCGTCATGCCCGGAGTTCTCCAGACACAGCACTATGCCCGCGCGCTGATGTCCACGATCGCTACCTTCCGAGGCATCCCCGACGACTCCGAAGACGCCGCGCGAGCGCGAGTGGACCGCGCCCAGGTGGTGTACCAGGGCGGTCGCAGCTTCGCCTTCGTCATCGAGGAAGACGTTCTCTACAAGCGCCACGGCAGTCGGGACACCATGGCTGCTCAGCTCGAGCACCTCCTGTATGTACTCCCCTTGCCGAACGTCTCGCTCGGTGTAGTTCCTCGCGCGGCGGACCGGCGCACGGTGTGGGGCCAGGAGACGTTCACGATGTTCGATGACACGCGGGTCGTCGTGGAGCTGCTGACAGCCAAGGTCACCGTGACGCAGCCGAGTGACATCGCCACCTATGCCCGCGCGTTCGCGGAACTTTCCCAACAGGCCGTCCACGGCACACGCGCCGCGGCACTCATTCGTGCCGCGGTTGACTCCCTCGGCTAAGTCGCTCGCAACACTTCGCAACATCGTGGACCGGGGCCATCCCGCTTCCATACCTTCACATCACAGCGCACGGACGACTGTTGAAGGTGGCGAGGCGATGGCTGCGACGATCAGTGGAAGCACGACCCGGCCCCCCGAGCCCGGCGGACCCCCCTCAGGGAAGCCGCGACGCTCGTCACGGTGGAGTCTCCGCCCTCCTCCCAGGCGAAGGTCGATGGCCTCTTCGAGTCCGGCGGGGCCCGCACCTCGTGTAGCGCATGACGTCGGGGCCCAACGGGGCCAGGGTCTCGCACTTCATCGGCCGTACTGACACGGCTACGCGGGCCGAGATCGCGCCCCAGCCCATGAGCCGCGCCGCCGGTGCAGGCAGGGGACAACCTTCTGCCCCTCTGTGAGCAACCCCCGGGCGTTTGGCAACAGCCGTCATCCTCACGTGCGTCCTCGCCTACGCGATCACGCGTACACGAATTCCCGCCCCGGCCGGTCCAGGGCCGAGGCGGGTCGCAGGTGCACGACCGCCAAGGGAGGCACCCTTGGCCGCGCTTGAGGAGGCGAAAGCCCGTGACTCTCAAGGAAGCACTGCTCCGTCAGGCTACCGCGCAGGGCGGCGACGAGGACGCCGATAACACCGACATCGAAGACGGTGACGGTAAGGGCGGCAGCGGCTCGCCCGGCCACTGACCGCTGAATCACCTGATGGGCCCCCGGTCGCGGCCGGGGGCCTGTCCGTACCCGGAGATAGGTCGCCCCATGGATCTGCTCGTCGTCGACTGGGACTACTTCTTCCCGACTCCCACCGCCGGAGGGCCACTTGGCGATCACCCCGAGCTGTACGCCTGGCCAGTACGCGAAGACGCGGTGCACGTCGAGGCGATCTGGCTCAAACGCCTCCGGGCCTTCGAGGATGCCGGAGTCACGCTCCCCCGATGCCAGCGGTACGAGGGCTTCTGGAACCGCTTCACCATCGCGCCCGACGCCACCGTCTTCTACGCCGACTCGAACGCCTGGGCCTCCCAGGTCTTCCCCTCCGACCTCGGCGGCTCCGGCCCCTGGCGGAGCATCCACCTGTACGACGCCCACCACGACTGCGGGTACAAGCGGAACGACCGCAGCTTCGAGGACTGGAAGATCGGGGTCCTGTCCGGGGGCAAGAGGATCAGCGCCGAGAACTGGTTACTCGCCCACTACTGGAACGGCTCACAGGTCTTCGTCCACTTCCCCCCGTGGCGCGAGTCCATGGCGCGGCCGACCGAGGAACCGCTGATTCCCGTCAGCATGCGCATCGACACCGGCGACGCGCCCGAGGCCACCTTCAGCGCGGTCTTCCTTTGCCGCTCTGGTGGGTGGGTACCGAGTTGGTGTGACGACCAGTTCGCGGAGTTCCTGAGCTCGTGCCCGGCCGTCCCTGTCGAGGTCGTGGGAAACGAGTGGACACAGCCACGGGACAGCGTGGAGAAGATGCAACGACTCTGGGAACGGCTCAGAGGAGTGGGCAGCCAGACATCTTCATGAACGAGCCCCCCAGTCCGCCCGTCAGCCGACCCTCTCCCCGCGTGAACGGCGACACCTGGACGACGAGCTCACCCCGCTCCGTGTCGATCACCGCGATCAGGCCGAGGAGGGACGTCGGCGATCACCGTAGGCCCGCCCCGCACAGACCTCGGCCTTTATTGACCGAACGTTCTCGATCGGGCTAGGGTCGTCGCGTGGCCAGGACCAAGGAATTCGATCCGGATGCCGCGCTGCAGGCAGCGCTTGAGCTGTTCTGGCGGCGGGGTTACGAGGCGACCTCGATGGCCGACCTCGTGACACACCTCGGCGTCGCGCGGGCCAGCATCTACGCGACCTTCGGCGGCAAGCGCGAGCTGTACGCCAAGGCGCTGGAGCGGTACAGCGAGCAGCACGGGCCGGACCTGGTGGAGGAGTTGTCCCAGCCGGGGCCCGCGCTGCCGGCCGTGCGGGCGGTGGTGGGGCGGTTCGCCGCCGAGGCGGCGACCGACGACGAGCGACGGGGGTGTTTCATCACCAACACCGCGATCGAGCTGGCCCCGCACGACGTGGCGATGGCCCGGCGGGTGGGGGCGAGCTGGGACTCCATCGAGACGGCGCTGACCTCGGCGTTGATCCGGGCCAAGGCGCAGGGCGAGTTGCCGCCTGAGCGCGATCCGCGCGCCCTCGCCCGCATGCTGCTGGTACTGCTCCAGGGGCTGCGGGTGATGGGCCGGTCCATCGACCAACCCGGCCGGCTCGCGGACGCGGCGGCCCAGGCCCTGGCCCTGCTCGACCCGGCGGAGTCCACGACCAGCTGACGTCGCGCGACGCGGCGAGCGCCGACACGGCCGTGCCACCCCACGCGGCCACCCCCGTCGACGCGCGGGCTCCCCCACGCCACGGCCACCGCCGCGCCCCCACCTCCACCGCGAGGCCCGGCGCCCGCGTGCGCCGTACTCTCACACACCCTCATTCAAGACCGATCGATCTGCAATTGACGGTGTGCTCGCGGAGCACACCCTCACGAAGGAGTCATCTCATGACCGCACGCTTCGCCGGCAAGACCGCGCTCGTCACGGGGGGCGGCACCGGCATCGGGCGGGCCGTCGCCCTGGGCCTGGCGCGCGAGGGGGCGCGGGTGGTGGTCGCGGGCCGCTCGGCGCAGCCGCTCCAGGAGACCGTCGCCCTGGTCGAGCAGACGGGAGGCACCGCCGCGGCCGTCACGGCGGACGTCACACGGGCGGCCGACGTGGAGCGGCTGGTACGGGAGACGGTGGAGCGGTTCGACGGGCTGCACGTCGCCGTCAACAACGCCGGCCTCATCCTGCCCCCGACGCCCGCCGCCGACCTGGCCGAGGAGGACTGGCGGCGGGTCGTGGACGTGAACCTGACGGGCGTCTGGCTCAGCCTCAAGCACGAGGTGCTGCACATGCGCGCGCACGGTGGCGGCGCCATCGTCAACATCGCCTCCCGGCTGGGCGCGCACTCGCGCCGCCGCAACATGGCCGTCTACGTCGCCAGCAAGGCCGCCGTCAGCGCGCTGACCCGCAACGCCGCGCTGGACCACATCGGCGAGGGCGTTCGGATCAACGCGGTCAGCCCCGGTTCGACGGACACCCCGATGTCCACGCTGCCGGGCGAGAGCCCGGAGGCGAAGGCCGAGCGGATGCGCCAGCAGGTGCCCAACGGCCGCGTGGCCCGTACCGAGGAGATCGCCGCCGCGGTGCTCTACCTCGCCTCCGACGACGCGGCCTCCACGGTCGGCGCGGACCTGGTCGTGGACGGCGGCTCCACGGCCTGAGTCGCCGGGGCGGGCGGGCCGGCCCGCCCCACGCCGGCCGCCACCACGCCGGCGCCGGCGGGCCCCCCGCTGGCGCCGGCCGGCGAACCCACCTCGGCCGGGGCCCCGCCCACCGGTGCCACCCCCCGTTCCCGCCGTGCCGCCAGCCACACGTACACCAGGACGCCGGCGAACAGGAACAGCACGCCCTGGTAGACCGCCGCGTAGCCGGCGCCGGCGACCAGCCACAGGGAGAAGCCGAAGGCGGTCAGGGCCAGGAGCGCGTCGCGGGTCAGGCGGGCGGGGCGGACGCGGTCGCGCTGGCCGGAGAGGAGGAAGAAGAGTTGGGCGGCGGTCGCCAGGAGGTAGGGGACGGTGGCCGTGAAGGTGGTGACCAGGACCAGCGTCTCGAAGGCGCCGCCGGTGCCCAGGGTGTGGCCGGCGATGGTGAGCAGGGACGCCAGTACGGTGCCGACCAGCACTCCCGTCGTCGGTACGCCGCGCCGCTTACGGAGGAACACCGCCGGGAAGAGGCCGTCGCGGGCCGCCGCGTACGGCGCCTGGGCGCTCATCAGCGTCCAGCCGTTGAGCGCGCCGGTCATGGAGATCAGCGCGGCGCAGGCGATGGCCACTCCGCCCCAACCGCCGCCGAACATGGCGTCCACCGCGTCCGAGAACGGCGCCGTGGAGTGCACCAGGTCCGCGTGGGCGACCGTGCCGAAGACGGCGAGCGTGCCCAGCAGGTAGACCAGCGCCGCGCCGAGGGTGCCGAGGACGGTGGCGCGGCCGACGTTGCGGCGCGGGTCACGTACCTCGCCGGCGCTCATCGCCGCCGACTCCACGCCCAGGTAGCTGAACAGCAAGATGGCGGCGGCGGCCGAGACGCTACCGGTCAGGCCCTGGTCACGGGCCTGGAAGGGGCCGAGGTTGGCCGGGTCGAAGAAGACGAGGCCGCCGACGGCGACCAGCAGCAGTGGCGCGAACTTGAGCACGGTCGAGACGAGTTGCACCGCGCCGACGTAGCGGGTGCCGGCCAGGTTGGCGAGCGCGGGCAGCCACAGGACGACCAGCGCGGCCAGCACGCTACGCCAGGTCGCGCCGTGCACCGGGACCAGGACGTCCAGGTAGCCGACGGCCGCGACCGCGAGGGCCGCGTTGCTGACCCAGGTGGTGATCCAGTAGCTCCAGGCGGCCAGGAAGCCGGCGAAGTCACCGAAGGCGGCCCGCGCGTACACGTAGGGCCCGCCGGTGCGCGGGTCGCGCTCGGCCAGCCGCCCGAAGACCAGGGCCAGCGCGAGCGCGCCCGCGCTGAGCACCACGAAGGCGACCAGGCTGACCGTGCCGTACGGGGCGACCAGGGCGGGCAGCAGGAAGATGCCGCCGCCGATGATGTTGCCCATGACCAGGGCGGTCGCCGTGGGCAGGCCGAAGCGGCGGGAGTGCCGGTCGCGCATGGGGGGTGTGCCTCTCGGGGTGCGGGTCGCACGCCGCCGCCCGAGGGTGCCGGGCGGGGCGGACCGCGCAATATGGTCGGGGACCGGGAGCGGTACACCAAATCAGCGGGATTTGTCCTGTACGACGGGCTCTGTGGTGGAAAAAGCGCCGGTCACCTGCGGTGTGGCCACCGATTCGTCCAGGGGTCGCGCACACCGGTCCGCCTCGTCGAGCCAGCGGCGGAGTACCCGGTGCACATGCTCGGCCCCGACGAGTTCGGCGCCGTCGGCCGTGGGTGGGGTCAGGTCGCTGGGCCACAGCAGGAAGGGGTGGGTCTGGTCGCCACCGAGCCCGCCGTGCGAGCCGATCTGGTCCTCGAAGGCGTGCACCTCACCGGTGCGCGGGTCGTACGCGGAGTTGACCATGATGTCGGCGGCGTGCGGGAAGCCGTCGGTGCGCAGCACGGCCTCGGCGGCGCCGGGGCCGAAGGGGGTCAGCGGGCTGGTGCCGACGACGTGTCCGGTCTCCAGGTGGTGTTCGCCGCCGTGCGCGCCGAGCACCACCGCCCCGTGCTCGGCCGAGCGGACGAGCAGGAACCCGATCCCCGGGTGTTCGGCCAGGGCGTGCAACAGGGCCGGGTGGCGTCGGTCGATGTCCTCGCGGGTCAGCCGGTGGGGCACGTCGGGGAAGGAGATCAGGCCCAGGTTGCCGGAGCCGAGCACGATGGGCCCCTGCCGGCGCCGGCGCTGCGGCTCGGCGGGCGGGGTCGCCGTCGAGGTGGCGCCCGTGCCGCCGTGCGCAGCGGCGGTCGTCTCGGCGGTCGCCCGGGAAGGCGCCCGGAAAGTCACGTCGGTCGCGGATCGGGTCCCGCCGGGCGCGGGCCCGTGCCCTCTCGGGGTGGCCGGGCCGGAGCGGGCCGCGCTCGCGCCGGGGCGCGCCTGCTCGCGTTCGTGGGTCTCCTCGGGCCGGTGCAGGGCGACGCGGGCCGCCGCCCGCGCCTCGGCGCCGCTGCGGGTACGTTCGGCGCGGCGCGGGACGGGCAGTCCGCAGCCGGCGCGGACCAGGTCCTCCAGGGTCAGTCCGTACTGGGCCGCGAAGGTCTCGCCCGGGGTCTGGCCGTGGTCGGAGAGCAGGACGAAGCGGTAGTCGCGGGGCGCGTGCCGGGCGGCCTTGGCGATCAGCTTGATGCTGCGGTCGAGCCGGCGCAGCACCTGGTGGGTGTCGCGGCTGGCCGGTCCCGAGTGGTGGGCGACCTCGTCGTAGGCGACGAGGTCGGCGTAGACGGCGCGGCGGCCGGCGAGCATGTCGCCGATGACGGCGGCCACCACCACGTCCCGTTCGACGACGGTGGCGAAGGCGCGGATGAAGGGGTAGAGCCCGCCGCGTCGCACTCGGGGGCGCTCGCGGCGCAGCTTGGCGCGGGTGGACTGGCCGATCTCGCGGCAGACCTCGGCGACGAAGGAGCCGGCGGTGCGGCTGGCGTTGGCCGGGTCGGAGAAGTAGGCGAAGTAACCGGCCCGGGAGCGGTTGTGCTTGCCGCGCCGGCCGGCGACGGACAGGACCAGCGCGAGCTGGTCGGCGCCGCCGGTGAACAGGTTGCCTCGGCTGGCGCCGTCCTGGGCGAGCAGCCCCGGGTGGCCGGCGCGGGCGGCGGCGCGGCGCTGGAGTTCGGCGGCGCTGGTGGGCCGGTTGCTGATCATCAGCTCGCCGGTGTCCTTCTCGTACCAGCGGAAGGCGGGCACGTCCTCGTTGGAGCCGTGCAGGATGCCGAGCTGGCTGGAACCGGTCTGGCTGGACCAGTCCGTACGCCACGGGGTGAGGGTGTGGGTGGTGCCCTCCCAGCTGGCGAGGGTGCCCATGAGCGGGGGCCGGGTGCGGCCGTGGCAGCCCGAGGGGCGGTCGCGCAGGGCGGCCCGCAGCGTGTCGTGGCCGATGCCGTCGAGCTGGAGGAAGACCGTGCCGGGCGGGGTGGCCGAGACGCCCGGCCGGCTGGCGCCCGACGCGGGCCGGCCGCGCCAGGGCGGGGCGCCGGCCAGGCCGCCGCGCCGGTGCCTGCGGTAGGCGAGGCGGGCCAGGCGGCGGCGGTAGGCGCCGTCGTCGCGGACGGCCAGGGCCGTGCTGGTCGCGGAGGAGGCGGCCGACATGACGGCGGCGACCACGACGGCGGTCTCCGGTTCCACCGAGCCCCGGCCGTCGGGTATCAGGCTGAGGGCGACCAGCAGCAACGAGCCGTTGAGGAAGAAGACGAGCAGGCCGAGGACGAAGGCGGGCACCAGCAGCAGCGCGCGCACGAGAGCGGGCCAGACCAGCGCGCTGAGCAGGCCGAACGCGCCGGCCCCGGAGGCGGCGGTGATGCTGATCCGGGTAGCGCTGTCACCGTCGGCGGACTGGAGCCGGAAGTCGGGCAGGATGCCGGCGAGGGCGAGCATGGTCAGCGTGCTGACCGCCCACACCGCCGTCACCCGCAACAGGGTGCCGCCCACGGTCTTCCATCGGGGCCACTGCACGCGCTTCCACCTCGTGTTCCCGCCCGCCTGGTACCCGGGCTCGCGGACCAGCCTGTCATGTCGGAGCCGCCGGCGTCGGCCGACGCCGGACCGGGCGCCCGCGCCGGCGACCGGGCGGGCCCACGCGACGGCGGACGCGGCGACCGACACGGGGCGCGCGCCCGATGCGGGGCGGCACAGGCGCGGAGCGCGCCCGGGGGTGGGGAGCGGGGTGGGGGTGTACGGCGGCGGCGGTACGCGGCGGCGCGCTTGGCGGCGGACGGGCGTACGGGGCGGGCGCCCCGCGCGGCGGGCGAGCGCACCGGGCGCGGGGCTCACCCGGCGTGAGGTGGCGCGGGAGGCGAGGCGCGGGGCTCACCCGGCGTCAGGGCGGGCGTGAGGCGGGGCTCACCCGACATCAGGGTGGGAGGCGCGGCCCCATCCCGACGTCGGGGTCGTCGCTAGCCGCGACCTCGCGGCATGAGCGTGGCCGCGCCGGCCGTGGCGAGGACGGCGAGGAGGCCGGCGATGAGGAAGGCCACCCCGTACCCGTGCGCTCCGCCCAGGGAGCTGGCCACGGCGGTCAGGACCGCGATGCCCAGTGCCGTGCTGACCTGGCGGGTGGTGTTGAGCAGCCCGGAGGCCAGACCGGTCAGGGCCGGCTCGACGCTGCTGGTGGCCGCCACGGTGATCGGCGTGAACGCCACGCCCGCGCCCAGGCCGACCAGCAGCAGCGGCACCACGATGGTGGGCAGGTACGCGGTGTCGGGGCCGATCCGGCCCAGCAGCAGGAAGCCCGCGGCGACCAGCGCGAGCCCCAGGCACGCGGTGGGCCGGGTGCCCCAGTGGGTGGTCATCCAGCCGGTGACCCGCGCGCCGACCATCACCGCCAGCGCGGTGGGCAGGAAGCCAAGGCCCGCGTCGGAGGGCGAGTAGTCGAGCACCTCCTGGAGGTAGAGCGAGAGCACCACGGGGCTGGCGAGGTAGCCGACACCCAGGCAGAACATCACGGCGTTGGCGCTGCTGACCGCGCGACGCCCGAAGATCCGCAGCGGCATCAACGGGCTGCGGGCCCAGCGGTGCTGACGTACCACGAACAGCGCGAGCGACAGCAGGGCGGCGGCCACGAACGCCACCGCGCGCGGCACCCCGTCCGGCTCGCCGAAGGCGACGACGCCGTAGACGAGGGCGGCGAGCCCGCCGGTGACCAGGAGCGCCCCGACCACGTCCAGCGGCTCGCGCGGCGCGTCCGTACGCGGCCGGGGGGCGAGCGCGCGCCAGGCGACCACGAGCACCACCACGCCGATGGGCACCTTGACGAGGAAGACCCAGCGCCAGCCGAGCGAGTCGGTCAGCAGCCCGCCGAACACGGTGCCCGCCGCCGCGCCGACCGCCCCGACCATGCTCCACAGGCCCAGCGCGCGGGCCCGCTGGGCGGGTTCGGCGTAGGCGAGGTGGACGATCGTCAGCGTGGTGGGCATCAGCAGCGCGCCGCCGACGCCCTGCACCGCACGGGCGATCACCAGGTGGGCGGGGGCGGTGGCCAGACCGCAGACGAGGCTGGCCACGGTGAAGACGCCGAGCCCGGTGAGGAAGACGACGCGGGTGCCGACCAGATCGGCGAGTCGGCCACCGAGGAGCAGGAAGCCGGCGAAGGCCAGGGTGTAGGCGTTGACGACCCAGCCGACGGACGAGGTGCCGCCGAAGCCCAGCGCGTCGGATATCGGTGGCAGCGCCACCGAGACGATGGTGGCGTCGAGGACGACGAGGAACTGCGCGCTACACGACAGCAGCATCAGCAGCCACGGCGGCGCGTCGCCCCGCGCGCCGGGCCCTGCCGGAGCTCGCGAGGTCCCGCCCCTGGTGAAGACCCGCTGTACGACGCGCGGCGCCATGCCCTCCCCTTTCCACCAACCCCCGAGGCTCAAGTTAGGTAAGGCTAACCTAGCCATTGCGCCCCTTACGGTCATCGCGCCCCCACAGGCGCCGGCCGACCCAGAATTCACCCACCCATGCCCGCCCCGTGACCCGCGCATGACCCCCGCTTGACCCGCCGACGACCCGCAGCCCGCGCCCCGACGCCGACGCCGACGCGCCAGCGAGACGAGGCGCGCGAGGCATGGCCAGTGCCCGGCCGGCCCGGGGGCGTACCGTGCGGCCGGCGCCCAGCCGCACCCACCTCGAACGACGCGACCGGCGCCCCACCCGCCCCGGGACGCGCGGGGCACAGCCGGCGCCCCGCCCGCGCGGGGCCACACGCCCGCGACCACCGCCCGGCCCGCGCACCCCGCGACCGCCGCCCGGCCGGGCGGGCCACGCGGGCCAGCCGCGACGGGGTCGGGCCCGGCCCGGGGTGTGGCCCTCGCCGGGGCGGGGGTCTCCCGGGAGCCGGCCACGGGCCGCCCCGGGCCTGAACTACGCTCGGGTGAGCTGACGCCGGTCAGCGTGCGAGACGGGAGGCCCGGGTGTCGGTGGAGATCACCTGGTGGGGGCATGCCACCGCGACGGTGGTGGACTCCGGGGTCCGCGTGCTGACCGACCCGCTGTTCGCCCAGCGGCTGGCGCATCTGCGCCGGCGGCGCGGGCCGGTGCCGCCGCCCAGCGCGCTGGCCGCCGACATCGCGCTCGTCTCCCATCTGCACGCCGACCACCTGCACCCCGGTTCGCTCGCGCGGCTGGCCCCCGGCACCCGGCTGGTCGTGCCACGGGGCGCGGGGGCGGCCGTGCCGGCGCTGCGGCGGGTGGCGAGCGCGCGCGGCCTGCGCGTCACCGAGGTGCTGCCCGGCGACGAGATCGCCGTCGGCGAGGTACGCGTACGGGCCGTGCCCGCCGCGCACGACGGCCGGCGGCTGCCGTACGGGCGCAGCCGGGCGCCCGCGCTCGGGTACGTCCTGCGCGGCGCGGCCACCACCTACTTCGCGGGGGACACCGGGCTCTTCGACGAGATGCCCTCGGTGGTCGGGCCGTGTGACGTGGCGTTGCTGCCGGTCGGCGGCTGGGGGCCGTACCTGGGGCCGGGGCATCTGGACGCGCGGCGCGCGGCGCAGGCGCTGGTGCGGCTCGGGGCGCCCAGCGCGGTGCCCGTGCACTACGGCACGTTCTGGCCGATCGGTCTGGACGCCGTGCGCCCGCACGAGTTCCACGCGCCGGGTGACGACTTCCTGCGGCACGCGGCCCACCTGGCGCCCCAGGCGGCGGTGCACCCGCTGCGGCACTGCGAGAGCGTGCGCCTGGAGGCCGCTCGGTGATCTCCGAACTCGCCCGTTCCGTACCGCCCGAGTCCACCCAGCAGGCGGTCGGCTACCCCTCGCTGTTCCTGTTGGTGGTGCTGGGCTCGCTGGTGCCGGTGGTCCCCACCGGCGCGGTGGTCAGTTCGGCGGCGGTGGTGGCGATCCACCAGACCTCGCCGCTGGCGCTGCTGGTCGTCTTCGCGCTCGCCTCGCTCGCCGCGTTTCTCGGCGACCTGGCCCTGTACTGGCTCGGCCAGCGCGGGGTGCGCTCCCGCAATGGCTCGCGGTGGCTGGGCCGACTGCGCGAACGGGCGGCGCCGGAGCGGCTCGACCAGGCGCGGGCCAGGCTGGACGAGCACGGTGTCGCCGTCCTCGTGCTGTCCCGGCTGCTGCCGGCGGGGCGGATTCCGGTCATGCTCGCGTGCCTGCTCTCCCACCTGCCGCTGCGCCGGTTCGCGCGCGGTGCGGCCCCGGCGGCGTTGGCCTGGGCGGCCACGTACCAGTTGATCGGCGTCCTGGGTGGCTCCCTGTTCGCCGAGCCGTGGGAGGGCGTGGCCGCCGCGATCGGCCTGGCGCTGGCGGCCACGGTGGCCCCCACGCTCTGGCGCCGCCTGCGCGGCTCCCCGACGACCTAGCCACGGCCCCACCCGGCCGGGCCACCCACGCACCCCCGCCCGGGCCCGGCACACCGACGCACCCCCGCCCGGGCCCGGCACACCCGGGCCACCCCACACAGGTGACGGCACCGGGTGTCGGGCCGCCGGGGTATCGGCTGCCCGCCGCGCAGCCGGCGGCCGGGCGTCCGTACACGCGGAGCCGACAGCACCCCCGCCGCCCCGGTTCGCTCAGCCGCGACCAGCCCTCGCCGACCAGTCGCGACGCCCCCACCGCGCTGGAGGGCCGGCCGGCGGCGCCGACGCGCTGGTACGCGCTCCACGGCACCGGCTGCCGCGTGGCCAGCCCCCCCGTCCCCCGCGCGGGCCACGGCCCGGCCGTCGGCGGTGCGCCCCTCGGCCCGTACGCCCGTCCCGCCGGCTCCGCGTACCGCGTTCACGTCCTGGCGCGGCTCGCGTCGGTCGAGCTGGGAGTGGGTCGGCGCGGGTCCGGTGGCCGTGGCCACCCGAGCGCGCGGGACCACCGGGGCGCCGAACGCGCCCGCGCCCGCCCACCACCGCCCCGGGCGGGCCCGGTCCCGCCCGCGCCGGTCCAACGAGGGGGCGGCCGGGGCGCGTTGGCCCGGCCGCCCTCCTTCGCCGCACGCCGCCCACCCCGGTGTGGCGCACTCCGCCCCCGCGTGCCCCGGCTCACCGGGGGGGGGCGGCCTCGGCGGGGGCGCCGGGAGGGGCGCGCCCCGCGTCGCTGTCAGTGGTGGCCGGTCCTCACCGGCACAGCGCGGTGTCCACCAGGGCCCGGACGTCGTGGGGGCCCTGCGCCACCTGCGCCCGGTCGGCGGTCACGGCCACGGAGACGGCCCGGCCCCGGTCGGTGACGCCGAGGCTGGTCTGGTAGCCGGGGATGTCGCCGCCGTGGCCCCACGACAGACCACCGCAGCTGAGCGGCGTGCTGATGACGCCGAGCCCGTACCGGGCGCCGGGCCACAGCTTGCCCTCGGTGGGAACCGTGGTCCGCATCTGGGCCAGCTGCGCGGGGGCCAGGAGCCGGCCGCCGAACAGCGCGGTGAAGAAGCGGTTCAGATCGGCGGGGCTGGAGATGAGCTGCCCGGCGGCCCAGCCCCAGGAGGGGTCGATCTCGGTGACGTCCCGCAGCGGCGCGCCGGGCCGCTCGGCGAAGTAGCCCCGGGGGTGGGCCCCGCGCACGCGCTCGTCACCCACACCGGGGAAGTAGGTGTCGCGCAGCCCGAGGCGGTCGATGATCCGTCGGGTGAGCTGCTCGGCCAGCGGGCGGCCGGTGACCTTCTCGATGATCAGGCCGGCGAGCGTGTAGTTGGTGTTGCTGTACTCCCAGCCGGCGCCGGGCGCGAAGCTCGCCCTGTGGGCCAGGCCCAGGTCGAGCGTGGTGCGCGGCTGGACGTAGGTGTGCCGGTCGGCGCCGGTGATGTCGCCGAGGTAGGGGACGTAGTCGGGCAGCCCGCTGGTGTGTTGGAGGAGTTGGCGGACGGTGATGCGGCGCCCGTCGATGCCCTCGCCGCGTACCAGGCCCGGCAGGTAGCGCTCCACGGGCGCGTCCAGGGCCACCTTGCCCTCGCCGACCAGTTGGAGCACGACGACGGCGGTGAACGTCTTGGTGTTGCTGCCGGCCCGCACCCGCCCGTCGAGCGGCACCTTGGCCCCGGTCCGCAGGTCGGCGACTCCGGTGGCGTAGTCGCGGACGCGGCCGTCGGGTTCGGTGGTGGCGGCCAGCGCGGCGGGGTAGTGGTCCGCGCGGACCAGGTGGTCCAGGCCCTGGCGGACGACGTCGCCGGAGCCCCGGTCGGCGGCGGCCGACGTGGGCAGCGTCCCGCCGACGGCCAGAGCCGCGGCGAGCACCCCCACGACGGCGAGCGCGCGCCGCCGGCGGGCGGGGGCGGATCGGGTACGCGGTGGGCGGGATCGCGTGGTCACGGAAGGAACCTCCTGGTCACACCCTGTCGGGTGGGTGGTGGGAGCGATGTACGAACGGGATCGGCGGGCAGGGCGGGGGTGGCGCGTCGGGGCCGGTCAGCGGGCCGGCCGACGCGTGTCAGCGCATCCGGGTCGCGGTGACCTGGTGCAGGTGGAGCACGATGTCGTAGCCACGGGCGAGCCGGGTGGGCTCGTACTCGGCCGCCGGCCACGAGGCACCGATGCTGCGGACCGGGCGGGTGGCGGACAGCCAGTCGCGGGCGGTGCCGGAGGCGGTGCGGGTGTCCAGGTAGAAGTCCCCCCGGGCCACCCGCTCCAGGGTCCGCTCCCCGCTGCCCGGCTTCGACGGGCCCAGCGTGACGGGACGGTAGACCTTGTCCGGGTCCCGCGGGTCGACGGCGTTGAAGGCGCCCCGCCCGAAGGTGAAGCCGAGGTTGACATACCGCCCGCCCAGCCGCTCACGCAGGAACTGGCCCTGGGTCACCGGCTGGTACTCCGGTGCGGCCGACTCGCCGGCCACATGGGTGTTGTGGGCCGACAGGAACACCCGCTGGCCGGTGTGCCGCTGCCACCACAGCGTGTTGGCCGCCATCGCCTGGTCGCGGTAGCGCATCGCGGCGGGGGCGTCGTTGACCAGGTCGTGCCCGTACAGGGTGCCCACCTGGGCGATGGACCTGGCGTGTTGGAGGACGAGGGCGTGCGCGGCGCGGTCCGCCGGCGGGCGCTGACGTTCCAGGAGGGCGAGCACGGACCGTACGTCGTCCCGCGCCCGGGCTCGCTCGGGGAGCGGTGCCACCTTCCACCGTTCCATCGTCTCGTTCATGCCCGCGGTCGGCCGCGAGGCCGCGTACCGGCGCTCGACGGTGGGCAGCAGGGCCGAATAGTGCTGGCCGACGTACGCGGTGACCTTGTCGAAGAGTTCGGGCCCGGCGTAGGCCACGTCGTCGCCGACGACGCGCAGTTGCCGGTCGTGGGTGCGGTTCCAGTTCCGCATCCAGCGGAACAGGTCGGCCATCTCCTCGGTGTTCCACAGGGCGCCGCCGTTCTGGAACTCCTCGTCCATGAGGGTCGCGAGGTCGCCCCCGCCGCCCCGGACCCAGGCGTCCAGCCGCTGGCCGGCGCTCCACTGGATCTCGAAGGCGAAGGTGGTGAACCCCTGGTGCTCGGCCAGGTAGCGGAAGAGGCGGTGTTTGGTGGTGACGAACTCGCCGGAGCCGTGGGTGGCCTCGCCGACGCCGACGACCAACGCGTCGGCGACCATCCGGCCCAGCGGGCGCAGGTCGCCGTCGAAGGGGGCGCCCGCCTGGGTGGAGCGCAGCGGATGGTCGATACGGGCCAACGCCCGGGCCGGGTCGGCGGGCCGGGTGTCGGCGCTGGCCGCCGCCTCGACGGCCGGGGCGGCGGCCAGGCACAGCGCCAACGGCATGGCCGACAGCAGTCGGTGCGCGCGCCGCCTGGCCGCGGAACGGTGACCGGTGGCGGTGGAGCGCGGGGTGCCGTGGGTGTCCGGCGTCTTGGGTGATCGCATACCCGCAGGCTAGGAAGATCCGACCGGGCGGCACATCGGCTACGGGCACGAGGCCCCGGGGCCTGTCGGCGCCGCCACCACGGGGAGGAGGGTCCCGCGTACGGCCCGTCCGCTGGGACCAGGGTCCCGCCCGTGCCCCGTGCGGTGACGCGCGGACGACCGGGCGTTCACGGAGGTCAGTCGAGGGTGAGCGCGTACTCCACCTGGGCAAGCGGGTGGCCGTCGCCGTAGTCGAAGTCGCGGACGCGGCCCGACTCGGTGAAGCCGTGCTTGGCGTAGAAGCGGCGCGACTGGGGCGTGTCGCGCAGCGTCCACAGGTCGATCCGCCGCGCCCCGGTCTCGCGGATCGCGGTCAGCGTGGCCGCCATCAGGGCCCCCGCGACGCCACTGCCCCAGCCGTCCGGGTGGCCGTAGAAGCCGAAGAGTTCCACCGCGTCCGGGCCCGCCGCCTCCTTTGGCGCCGAGGGGCCGAAGTAGGAGAACGCCAGTGGCCGCCCGTCCGAGGCGCCGAGCAGGGCCGTGTTCCGGCACTGCCGGGTGAGGACGTCGTGCCACTTGGTGCGGCGGCTGCGCAGCGCCTCCGCGAAGAAGTCCGGGGCGAAGAAGCCGGCGTAGGCGGCACGCCACGACGCGGCGTGGATCTCTCCTATGACATCGCCGGCGTCGGAAGTGGCGGTGGTGACCGTGAAGTTCGCGCTCATCGGGCCACCGTACGGGGCACGGGGCGCGGGCGTACCGGCCGGCGGCCGTACGCCGCTGGGATGAGGTCCCGTCCCGGCGGGCGGGCCCCCGAGCCGCCCGGCCGGGCGGCGCACGCGCGCCGACGCGGCGGGACGGGCCCGGGTTCCGCGCGTCAACCGCCGGTCGCCCGTCGGCGGTGGCGGGTCAGCCCGCGGTCGCTGGCGGAACTCCTCCACGCGGGGTAGCGGGTCGGTCCCGAGGGTTGATCCCCTAGGTGGGCGCGTCACGTCAGGATCGCGCCATGGCTCTGAGGTTCCCGCACACACCCCCGCCCGTCAGTGACACCGCGCGGCCCACTCCCCGCTGGGCGGTACGCCTGGCCTACGCGCTGCCGCTGCTCCTGCTGCCGTCGTGTCTGTGGCGGCTGCCGTTCGCCTGGCACTTCGAGATGGGCCAGATCCAGGAGGGGGGCATGCCGCCCGCCTGGATCTCGGTCCCGTACGTCCTCGCGCTCAGCGCGCTGAGCGAGCTGACCGCGATCCTGACCATCGGGCTGGTACGGGGGTGGGGCGAGGTGACGCCGGCCTGGCTGCCGTGGATCGGCGGCAGGCGCGTCCGGCCGCTGGCCGCTGTCGTCCCCGCCCTGGTCGGCGGGGCGATCCTCACCGCGCTGTTCACCAGCCTGCCGCTCGGCGACGGCCGCCAACTCACCGTGTACGGCGTCATCGACGGCGTCGGCTACTCCCACGACGCCTGGCGGACGCTCGCGGCGGTCTGTATCGCGCCGACCGCCGTGTGGGGGCCGATCACCATCGTCCTGGCCCTCGCCTACCACCGCCGGCGCCGGGCGGAGCGCCCCACGGCGGGGTGACCGGCCTCCCGCGTGCCGCGGGGACGCCAGCCCGTACGCCTCCCCCACCGTGCCCCAGCACCGGCCCGGGCCCCGGCCCGCCGCGTGCCCCGGCTCCCTCGCGACGGGCGTCGGGCGCGCCGTCGGTCAGGGCGCGGCCAGCACGCGTGAGCCTCCCACCGGCAGGTCCCACAGGTCCTCCCGCGCGCGCCCGGTCGCCGCCCACGCGGCCCGCACCCGGTGGAGCGGCTCCACCGGCGGCTCGGCCGAGAGCAGGAACGTCGCCCAGTGCATCGGCGCCAGCCGGCGGGCCCCGAGGTCACCGAGCGCGCGAACCGCCTCCTCCGGGTCGGTGTGGACCGGGTGCAGCATCCATCGCGGGTCGTACGCCCCGATCGGCAGCATCGCCAGGTCGATGCCGGGGTAGCGGTCGCCGATCTCGGTGAACCAGTGGCCGTAGCCGGTGTCACCGGCGAAGTAGACCCGGTGCGGCGGCCCGTCGTCCGCGCCGCGCGGGGCGGTGAGCACCCAGCCGCCCCACAGCGAGCGGCAGGTGTCGGTGAGGCCGCGCTTGCTCCAGTGGTGGGCGGGCACGAAGTCGAAGCGGACCGCGCCGCCCTCGGGTGCGGGCAGCTCCGCCGCCTCCCACCAGTCGAGTTCGGTCACATGGGTGAAGCCACGGCGGCGGCACCAGGCGGCGAGCCCGGCCGGCACCAGCAGCGGGGTGGCGCGGGGCAGCCGCCGGAGGGTGGGCGCGTCCAGGTGGTCGTAGTGGTTGTGGCTGATCACGACGGCGTCCACGCGCGGCAGGTCCTCCCAGCGCACGCCCACCGGCGTCAACCGGGCCGGGGTGCCGAGGATCCTCCGGGACCAGACGGGGTCGGTCAGCACGGTCAGCCCGCCCACCCGGATCACCCAACTGGCGTGCCCCGCCCAGGTGACCGCCACCGCGCCGGCCTCGGGAACGGGCAACGGTCCGGGCGCGAACGGCAGCTCCGGAACGGTCCGCAGGGCCGCGCCCGAGGGCCGCAGCAGCCCTTCACGGGCCACCCTGGCCAGCGCGCGCACACCGGGCAGCGGGGCGGTCAGCCGGTGCGCGAACGTCCGAGGCCAGCGGCGTGCCTCGCCCAGCGGGCGGGGCGTCGGCAGCGCGCGGGGGCCCGGGTTGGCACGCGGCCGGTGCGGGGCGTGCGGACGGCTCGGGCCCCGGAGGCCGGCGTCCGTACGGGACCACTCGGTCTGGTCGGTCATCGGCAAGGCTCCCATCGGTGAACGAGCGGGCTCGGGTACGGCCCCACCCGCTCTCCCACAGCTACCCCGCCCGGACCGCCACCCGACGGGCCCACCCGGCCCGAGGCGGACGGGCCGGCGGCGGCGCCACACCGTGCGGTAGGGCGGCCACCGCGCGGGACGGACGGGGCCGGGCCTGTGGGCGGCGGTCGAGGGGAGGGCCGCGGGTGGGCTGAGGAACGGGTGGAGGCCGGTCGGGGCGGGGGAAACCGGTCGGGGGTGGCGGGGAGGCAGTGGGGCGCGGCCGGGGCCGGTACGGGCGGGTCAGCCGGCCGCCAGCTCGCCGAAGGCCGACTCGAGAAGGGTCAACGCCGCGCGGGCGTGCGGGGATTCCATCGGGTCGGGCGCCGCCAGCGCGGCCAGCCGCTGGGCGTCGTCGGCGCCGAGCAGCGGGAGCGTGGACAGCCGGACGCGGAGGGCGTCGGGGTCGTCGCCGAACCGGTGGCCGCCGGGCACCGGCCGCCCCAGTCGCCGGCTGAGGTGACGTTCGAGGTCGAACGCGTCGGTGATGCCCCGGGCGGCGAGCGGCGAGCGCAGCTCGGCCAGGTCGGCGTACAGGTGGTGGCCCGCGCGCGGTGGGCGGGCCAGCACGCCGAGCGCGCTCAGCCGGTCGTGGGCGGCGGTGCCGACGGCGCCGTAGGCGCGGGCTGCGGCGGCCGTGCGGGCCCGTACCGGTGCCGGCTCGCCCAGCGCGTACCGGGCCGCCGAGGCCACCGGGGTCGCGAGCTGCCCGCGCACGGCGGCCAGCGCGGCCAGCAGCCCGGGGCGCGCCGCCGCCCCTCGCGCGGAGTCGGGCAGCCGGGCGACGGCGGCGGGCCAGCCCGGCGGGGCGAGGGCGCCACCGAGATCGGCCAGCACCACCACCCGCTCCGGCACCATCTCGGCCGGGCTGACCACGACGGACTCCCCCGGCGAAGCCGGCCCCGACCAGTCCGCGCGCCGCCCGGGGGGCGCGGGGTGGCCGACCGTCGGGGCGGGCGGAGCCGCTGCCGGGGGCCGGTCCGGGCCGGTTGGCCCGTCGGCCGTGGGGTGGACGGTGTCGCGCCAGGTCTCGTCGCTGACGATGAGCAGGTCCTCCGCCTCGGCGGCCTCGCACACCTCGTGCAGCAGCTCGGGCGGCGCGACCGTGCCGGTCGGGTCGTCGGCCACCGCGAGCAGTAGGACGCGCGGGTCGCCGCCCTCGGCGCGGACCCGGCGCACGGTCTCCAGGAGCGCGAACGGATCGGGTACGCCACCACAGGGGGCCGGCGCCGGCGCGTGGTAGGAGGGGCGGCCGGCGAGTCGGGCCAGCGGCGCGTACCAGGGGGCCGACGGGCGCGTCAGCAGGACGTCGCCGCCGGTGACCGCGAGCAGCGCCAGCAGCAGGGGCTGTGCCCCGGGCCCGGCCAGCACCTGGTCGGGGGCCGTGGGCAGGCCCCGCCGCGCCCAGTACCCGCAGGCCGCGCGGCGCAGCTCCGGCGCGCCACCGACCGGCTCCGGTCCGCCACGGTCGGTGGCGGTGGCCAGCTCGGCGGCCAGCTCGGGCAGCGGGGGCAGCGCGGCCTCCGCCGCCCAGGGGTCCCCGGTGCGCTGGGGGGCCGGGGCGGGCCGCTGCATCGGTACCTCCGTCGGCGGGCGGGGTGGGCGGGCAAGGACCGGCCACAGCTTCGTACGGACAGTCGCGGACAACCGCAGACAACTATGGACAGCTTTCGATATCACTGCCACCTTCGCAGATCGCCCGCCCGGCGTGACGGGCCGACACGTGGGGCGGGGTTCCTCGCGTTTGTCAGCCGGGCGCGCGGGCACTCGGCTGGTGCCCGGCACGGCGGTGACCGGCGCGGCCGGGCGCTGGCTGGTGCGGCGGCGGGCGGTAGCACGGAGCGCGGGAGAAGGAAGGGAAAGGGGGCGTCATGGTGACCAGGTCCGAGGGACGGGACGCCCTGGAGATGCTGGAGAGCGACCACCGACGCGTGGAGGGGCTGCTCGTCGCGTTCCGTGAGAGTTCCGACCCCGAGCAGCGGCTGGCGCTGGTCGAGCGGGTGACCGTGGCGGTGGTGGCGCACACGGTGGCCGAGGAGGAGTACCTGTATCCGGTGGTCCGCGCGGAACTGTTCGACGGGGACGCGCTCGCCGACGCCGACCTGCGCCACCAGGCGGCCGTGGAGGCCACCCTCAACGAGCTCGACGGTCTGGACCCGGCCAACGAGCGCTTCGACGACCTGGTGAGCCGGCTGGCCGACGAGCTCGCCACGCACAGCCGGTTCGCCGACGAGGTCCTCCTCCCCGGGCTGCGGCAGCGGCTGAGCGCGGAGCGGCGCGTGGAGCTCGGCCGACACCTGATGGCGGCCAAGCGCGGCGCGCCCACCCATCCGCACCCCGAGGCGCCGGACAAGCCGCCGCTGAACAAGCTGGTCAACCCCGGGATCGGGCTCGTGGACCGGGTGCGGGACTGGTTGTCCGACCGAACGTGAGGAGTTGCTCCTCCAGCCCGCGCCCCCGGCTGCGCACCACGGTCTCGGCGAGCTCGGCCAGCTTGCGCTGGGAGCGCTGCGACATCCGGCGCAGCAGGTCGAAGGCGGCCGGCGCGTCGCGGCCCGTGATGTGCATGAGGATGCCGCACGCCTGGTCCACCACGGGGCGGGTGCGCAGCGCGGTGTCCAACTGGTCCACCTCGACGAGCGCGGCCCGGTAGCGCCTGGCGCACACCAGGTTGGCGACGGTCAGGTCGCCGAGCAGTTCGACGCGCTCCCGGTCGGCGGGGCCGAGGACCCCCGGGCGCAGGCCGTACAGGGTGATGGTGACGTCCAGCCCGTCGTACGCGAAGGGCAGCGTGAGGCTGGTGCGTACGCCGACCGCCAGGGCGTCGGCCCGGTAGTGCGGCCAGCGGCGCTCGCGTAGCAGGTCCTCCGCGACGCTGGGGCGTCCGGTGCGCAGCGCGGCGGGGATCGGGCCCTCGCCCCGGGAGAGTTGCGCGGCGACCAGGGCGGACAGGTCGGGGTGGGTGGCGGCCGTCAGCCGCTGCTCCACCTCCACGGCGACCACCTCGGCCTCGTCGGGCGCGGCGGAGGTGACGGGTGTGTCGGGCGTGCCGGGCACGGAGCGGGGGTCGGGTGCGTCGCGGGGGTCGGGTGTGGCCGGGTACGTCTGTGGTGCCGGGTGGGGGGCGGGGTGGTTCGCGGGGGCCGGCCGGTGCGCGGGCAGGCGGGTGCGGGGGAGGCGGTCGGCCGCCTCCGGGCGCGGGGTGTGGCCCGCGTCGGGCCCGCTCGGGGCCGCCACGTCGCGGGCGGCGACGGCGGTGACGGTGACTCCGCAACCGCCGGGGGTGTGCGCGGCGGCCTGCTCGGCGAGCCGGGTCAGCTCGCGGTCGAACCCGGCCCCGGCGTCCGACGGGACGACGGCGAGGGGGATGGCGGCGGGCGAGCGGGGCGGGGTGGGTACACGGTCGGGCATGTCGCGGGCTTCCTTGTCCGGTTCCTCGGGCTGGCGGTGGTCGCTTCCCGGTCCTCACCCTCGTTCGGCTGCCCGGGGGTGAGACCCGGGAAACGGGCGGGTGAACGGCGAACGGGCGGGCGCGTCCCGTCGGCGGGGCCGGGTCCGGGGCGGGGTCGGGGCGAGCGGCACAGCGGTTAGCGTGTGGCCATGACAGAGGGTGTGCACGAGGAGTTCAGCGAGGAACTCACGGACTTCCGCCGGCGGGTCGCGGAGTTGCGTGGCGTCCGGGCGCTGCCGGCGGCCGAACGGCTCGGGGCGCTGGACGCGGCGTTGGTGGAGCTCCAGCACGCGGCGGACGTGTTGTGGCCGCGCTTCGAGCAAGGGTCACCGCCGCAGGGCGAGGGGCGCGCGAGCGCCCAGGAGCAGCGGCTGTTGCGGGCCCTGTTCCAGCGACTGCCGGTGGCGGTCGCGCTGGTGGACCGGGAGGCGGTCGTCCGGCGGATGAACCTCGCCGCCACCGAGCTCTTCGGTACGCGCGCCGGGTACGCCACCGGTCGTACGCTCACCGGCTGGTTCCGACCCGACAGCCGGGCCGCGCTGCGCTCGCAGATAGCGGCGGTCGCGCGCGGTGAGGGCGGGCGCGTCCTGCTGACGCGCGTGCCGCGCGGTGCGCACGCGCGGGCGGCGGGTCCGGCCCGGGCGGCGGCCGCGGGGGGGGGGGGGGGGGCCCCCCGGGGGGGGGGGGGGGGCCGGCCCAGCCCCTGCCTGGTGGTCGGCTGGTCGGGTGACATCATCCAGGCCCGCGACCGCGCCGAGGAAGCCAGCAATGGCCGGGCGGGTCGGGGGCGTCGGCGAAGCCGGGGAGGTCGGCGGAGGCGGCGCGGTGGACGGGGGGCGGGATGTCCTCGCGGATGGCTCGGACGGGGTGTGGGTGACACTGGGGGCGATACACCCGCCGGACGAGCGGCGGCTGGCCGTCCTCGCGGTGTTCCAACCCGCGGACGCCGACGGCACACCAAGCGCCCCCGCGCCGGCCGCCTTCACCCTCGGCGCCCACCTCGCGCCGCCCACGCCCGACCTGGCCGAGGTCTCGCGCCGGACGGAGGTACTCGACGCGGTGGACGCCGTGGCCACGGCACTGCTCGGCGCGGAACCGACCGCCACCCCGGCGGCGGTCGCCGCGCACGCGGCCCACGCCCTGCGGCGGCACCTCGCCGACTGGGTGATCATCGACTGGACGGACCGGGCGCCCACCACCCCGACGACCAGTCACGCACCCGACGCACCCGCGACCAGGCCCCCGGCCTCCCCCAGCGCCGACGCGCTCCCCCACGCCGCCGCCCCCACCGGGACCAACCCCCCGCCGCCCGAACCCGCCGACCCGGCCCGCACCCCCACGGCGGTGGCCGCTCCCGCGTCCGAACCCGCCGCCTCGGCTGCACCCGTCACCCCGACCGACGCCGACACGCCGGTCAGCGCGGAGGTGGGCACGGACACCGACCCGGAGGTGAGCACAGGCGCCGACCCGGAGGTGAGCACAGGCGCCGGCCCGGAGGTGAGCACGGACGCCGACCCGGAGGTGAGCACGGGCGCCGGCCCGGAGGTGGGCGCGGAAGCCCGCCCGAGGGCTGGCGCGGGGGGCGCGCCGCGTCGGCTCGTGGTGCGTGGCCCGGACGGCCGAGGCGAGCTGGTGTCGGCCGTGGCCGCGCGCGAGCCGGCCGACTCCCCACTGGTGGCCGCCGTCGTACGCACCGGAGCCTCGGCGCTCCAAGTGCGCCCCGAGGACGTCGGGGCCTTCGGACTGGACGCCGAGGGGGCGCCGGTGTTGGTGTCCGCCGAGGTGACCTCGTTGCTGTGCGTACCGCTGCGGGTGGCGGCCGACGGGCCGGTGCGCGGCGCGCTCACCCTGTTCCGGACCGGCGCGCGACGCGCCTTCGAGATGGCCGAGGCGGGGGCCGTCGACCGAACGGCCCGTCACCTCGCCCTCGCGCTGGACCGCGCGGCGCGCCCCACCGCCACGGCCGCGAGCCCGACCGGTCCGCTCGGCGCGGCGCGCTGAACCGTCAGCCGGCCGCCTGGCCCGGTGCGCCCCAGCGCGCCGGGCGCGCCGGGCGCGGGGTGGGGGCCCGGTGCGAGGGCGTGGGACGGGGGCGCGGGCGCTCACGCCGCGTCGGCCATCACCCGGCGGCCGATGCGGGTGCAGGTGCGGTTGATGAGGCGGGAGACGTGCATCTGGGACATGCCGAGCTGGTCGGCGATCCGGCTTTGCGTCATGTCGCAGAAGAACCGCAGGTAGAGGATGCGGCGTTCGCGTTCGGGCAGGTCGTGCAGCTTGTCCTTGACGGCCTCGCGGTCCACGACGCGGTCGTAGTCGGGCTCGGGGGCGCCGAGCGTGTCCACCAGCGAGTAGCCGTCGGCGGCGGTGGTCAGTTCCGCGTCGAGGGAGAGCGCGGCGAACGTGTCGAGGGCGCCCATGCCGGTGCGTACCTCGTCCTCGGTCAGCCCGGTGTGCTGGACGATGTCCGCCACCGACGGGCGTCGGCCGTCGGGGGTGCGGGTCAGTTCCTGGATGGCGGCCCGCACCTTCTGGCGTAGCTCCTGCACCCGGCGCGGCACGTGCAGGCTCCACAGGTGGTCCCGGAAGTGCCGCTTGACCTCGCCGACGATGGTGGGCACGGCGTAGCTCTCGAAGGCCGACCCCCGGCCCGAGTCGTACCGGTTGACGGCCTTGACCAGGCCGAGCAGCGCGACCTGCTTCAGGTCCTCGCTGTTCTCGCCCCGGTTGCGGTAGGTGGTGGCGATGCGTTCGGCCATCGGCATCCAGGCGCAGATCACGCGCTGGCGCAGGTCGTCCTTCTCCGGGCCGTCGGGCAGTTCGTCGATGCGCCGGAACTCCGCCGAGGTGTCCGGGGCGTCGTCGTGCGGGTGCCGCCTACGTGCGCGTACGGACGTCATGTTCCGCTCCCTTGGTCGGTGGCATCTGCCGCGCCGTGGGGGACGGCGGGCGGGAATGTCGTCGCGGGAGGGGGCGTACGCGGACCGGAGTGGCCCACACGGGCAGCCAGTGCCTCCCGCGAGTGTGCCTCCGGTCCGAAGCACAGTTCGTCGGGTGCCCGAGGGTCGGCGGGGGCAAACCCCGCCGGTTACGGGCAGTCGTCTGGTACGGGCCGTCGAGCGGGGTGTTCCGTACGACGAAGCCCCCCGATTGGCGCACACACGTCGGAGC
Source organism: Streptomyces sp. NPDC057702 (assembly GCF_042799315.1). Classification (NCBI taxonomy): domain Bacteria; kingdom Bacillati; phylum Actinomycetota; class Actinomycetes; order Kitasatosporales; family Streptomycetaceae; genus Streptomyces; species Streptomyces sp. NPDC057702. Next base: position 243,971 of record NZ_JBHVJC010000003.1, read on the forward strand.
AACTATCGAGGGAGTCGGGGCACACATGACCTGTCCGACAGCGCCACACCCGACACACACCCACCCCCGGCCCGCGCCACTCCCCCACACCCCCACGAACGCCCCGCCCCGGCGCCAGCCCCGACACACCCGGCCGCGCCCGGGCACCCGAGCACGGGAACCGGCACGGCCCGAGCACACCCCCACCCACCCCCGTCCCCACGCACACCCCCACACCACGCACACGGAAAGGGACTTCACATGCGAGTCGCGTTTCTCACCGCGCCCGAGGGCGTCGAGCAGGTCGAACTGACCGATCCCTGGGAGGCCGTGCGGGCCGCCGGCGGCACCCCGTCGCTGCTGTCCACGGCGGCCGGCGAGGTCCAGGCGTTCCACCACCTCGACAAGGCCGACACCTTTCCGGTGGACCAGCTGGTCAGCGAGGTCAGCATCGAGGAGTTCGACGGTCTGGTGCTGCCCGGCGGGGTGGCCAACCCGGACGCGCTACGGCAGGACGCGGGAGCGGTGGGCTTCGTGCGGGACTTCTTCGCGGCGGGCAAGCCGGTCGCGGCGATCTGTCACGCCCCGTGGACCCTGGTCGAGGCCGACGTCGTCCGGGGCCGCACCCTCACCTCGTATCCCAGCCTGCGCACCGACGTGCGCAACGCCGGGGGGCGGTGGGTGGACGAGGAGGTGGTGGTCTGCTCGGACGGGCCCAACGTGCTCGTCACCAGCCGCAAGCCGGATGACCTGTCCGCCTTCGACGCGGCGTTCCTCGCGGAGTTCGCCCACGTCTCGGGGGGCCGGTAGCGGCTCGACCCGGCGGCCGGGGCCCGCCGGGGTGGGTGAACTCCGCGACCGGTCGGGGCCGCCTGGCGCCGCGTCACCCCGAGGCTGCGTCACCCCGAGGCCGCCTCGCCCCGAGGCTGGGGCCAGCCCAGCCGGGGCTGGTCCGGCGCTCAAGGACTCAGCACCCGCGGCCGGGGGCGGGCCGGCCTGGCGCTGGGGCACCCGGGCGTGAGGTACCGGGGCTAACGCACCTGGACCTGGCGCGGGTGGCTCGGGGCGGGTGGCTTGAGGCGGGACCGCCTGGATCGGAGCCGTTCAGGTCCGGTGCGGGTGCTCGGGCCCGAGGCCGCTCAGGCCCGAGGCCGCTCGGACCCGCGCGACCGCTCAGGATTCCCGGCCGAGCAGGGACAGCAGCCTCTGCTGGGCGTCGGCGCCGGGCGGCGGGGTGAGCGGCGGGGCGAACAGCCCGGTCCCGACCAGGTCGGCCGCGTAGGGCGCGACTTCCTGGGCGGCGAAGTCGACCAGCTCCGCGGGCAACCGTTCGTCCGCGCCGATCGCGCGGGACAGGTCCCAGGCGTGGACGACGGCGTCCATCGTCATCTGCGAGCAGTAGCCGAGGGCGCTGCCGGGACCCGATGACAGGTGGACGGTCCGCGCCAGCGCGCCGGGCTCGGCGAACGCGGCGAGCGCCCCGGCCGCCGCGTCGTCCCAGGCCGCCACGGGATCCGTGCCCAACTGGTCGCCGTCGAAGCGGGTGCCCTGGTCCGCGAGGGTGGAGCCCTCGCGGACCAGGGGCGGCACCCAGAGCTGTTCGGCGGTCAGGTGGTTGACCAGGTCCCGCACGGACCAGTCGGCGCAGGGCGTGGGCGCGTCCCACTGGTCGGGGCCGATGGCGTGCACCCGCGCGGTGAAGAGTTCGATGGCCTCGCGGTGTCGCTGGGCCACCCGGTGTTCCTCGCTCGTCTCAGCCATACGCCCCATTGTCCCCACGCCGCCGCCCACCCGCCCGCGCACGGCGCCGAGCGAAGCGACGGGGGCGGCGGGAGCGGGGGGCCGGCGCGGCGCGGGGGTCGCGGGGCGGTACGGGCGCGGCGTACGGGTCGGGCCGCCGCGTGCCGCCTGACGGGACCTATCAGGACGTACCGTGCCCGTCGGGGCCTACGCTGGCGGGCGCTGGGTAGGCGGGGCAGCTGTGGCGCGGCCACCCGTGGAACAAGGCGAAGGAGTGACGCATGGCAGGTCAGGGCGGGCGACGGGACAGGGCACGCGGGGCGTGGGTGCGCGACGGGGTGCGGGGCATAGCCGCCGCGCTGCCGTCGCGCACGCGGACGGGCGCGGGGCCCTCGTTCTGGCCACGGCCGGCGGCCGGCGGGGCCACCACGGCGGTGTTCGCCCCCGCGGCGGGCCGCCCCGGCGTCGGGGACCACTGGCTGGTCGGGCTCGACAAGCGGGTCTTCCACGCGGTGGCCTCCCGACACTGGCCGGGCGCGGAGAGAGTGCTGCCCCGGCTGAGCCACGGCGCCAACCACGGCCGGCTGTGGCTAGCCCTCGCGGCGGGGATGGCGGCGACCGGTCACCGGCCGACCCGCCGGGCGGCGGTGCGCGGGGTGGCCTCCTTCACGCTGGCGTCGCTGACGGTGAACACCGTGGCCAAGCGGTCGGTGCGGCGCGCCAGGCCGCTGGTGCACGCGGTGCCGATGATGCGCCGGCTGCGCCGCCAGCCCATCACCACCTCCTTCCCCTCCGGGCACTCCGCGTCGGCCGCCGCCTTCGCGGTCGGCGTGGCCCTGGAGTCGCCGCGCTGGGGCGCCGTGGTGGCGCCGATCGCGGCGTCGGTGGCGTTCTCCCGCGTCTACACCGGCGCGCACTATCCCAGTGACGTCATCGTGGGCGCGGCCATCGGGGCGGGCGCGGCGCTGGCCGTACGCGGCCTGGTGCCGACGCGGGCGCAGTTGCCGTCCGCCGCGCGTCCGCGTACGGACGCGCCGGCACTGCCGGACGGTCGGGGCCTGATCGTGGTGGCCAACTCGGGTTCGGGCGCCACCAGTGTGTGGCCGCCCCGGGCCGACCCGTTGGACCCGATCCGCGAGGCGCTGCCCGAGGCCGAGTTCTGGACCTTCACACCCGACCCGGAGCCCGACCTGGTTCCGGAGGAGAAGGCGCGGACACGGGCCGACTCCCCCGATTCCGCCGCGCCGCGCGCCGAACCCCCGTCGCTGGACGAGCTGTTGGAGAAGGCCGCGCGCCGGGCCGCCGAGGTCGGCGGGGCGCTGGGGGTGTGCGGCGGCGACGGCACGGTCAGCGCGGCGGCCACGGTGGCCGCGCGCGAGGGCCTGCCGCTGGCGGTGCTGCCCGGGGGGACGCTCAACCACTTCGCGTACGACCTGGGTCTGGAGACGGTGGCGGACACCTGCCGGGCGGTGACCTCGGGTGAGGCGGTCGCCGTGGACCTGGCCCGGTTCACCGCCGACGGCTCGACGACGCCCACGCACTACGTCAACACCTTCAGCATCGGCTGCTACCCGGAGATGGTGCGCATCCGCGAGCGCTGGTCCGGGCGCGTGGGCGGCTGGGCGGCCGAGGTACTGGCCGCCGCCCAGGTGCTGCGTACCTCCGAACCGCTGGACCTGGTAGTCAACGGCAAACGCCGCTCGGTGTGGATGCTCTTCGCGGGCAACTGCTCCTACCGTGGCCTGGGTTCGGCCCCCGCCAGCCGGCACGACCTGGCCGACGGCCTGCTGGACGTACGCATCGTCCATGGCGGCCGACTGCCCCGCGCCCGCCTGCTGTCGGCCGCGCTGCTCGGCGTCTTCCGCCGCTCCCCCGTCCACGCGGAGGCCCGGCTGCGACGGCTGCGCGTGGACGGCATCCCCGAAGGCACCGACCTGGCCTACGACGGCGAGATCGCCCGCGCCCCGCACGGCCTGACCCTGGACAAGGAGAACGAAGCGCTCCGCGTCTACCGCCCCCTGGAGGGCTGAGCTTCTCGCCACTCGGCCGACCCTCGCAGGAGCCGCCCCGCCCCCAGGGCAACCCACAGGACCGGCCCCCGGCCGTCAAACGCCCAGCGCCCCACGCACCGCGACCAGGCCCCGTGAACCCGCCCCCCAGCAACCAGCCGGGTTCACGGGGCCCGTCAACGCCCTCCCCGCGTGCGTACTCGGCTCCGAAGGCTGGCTTCCTGTGGCACTCCCACGAGGGGAGTGAGGTGACATACGGGTGACGGCCGTGTGGCAGGGCCCGGTGGCGAAGTCCACGGCCGTGGAGCCCCCGCACGTCGAGCCCGGCACCGTACGCGCGACGGCGTGGGCGGCGGGCACCGGCCCCACGTCCGCCCCGCACCAGACCGCACACGGTCCCGACGCACCCGCCCGCGACAGTGGCCGAATGCATGTTCTTGCTACTCCGGTTTGATTCCCTATAGAAAGGTCGACGCCGCGAGATCAAACCGATCAGCCCTTGACCACACGACAAGGGCGAGAAGGGGAATACCTCTTGCTTGGTTTATCGAGAGACAGGCACATGCTGTCTCGCTTTTGCATCGGAATGACGGCTCTGTCGCTACTCGGCTCCGGGGTAGCTGTCGCCAGTGAGAAATCCGTGGCGACCCTGGACCCCAACGCCCCACCGTCCTCGCGCCCGGCGGCAGGACCAGAAAGGGAGAACCGGGCCGGACACCGGCCCGAGTCGGGTAAGAATCCGCAGGCCGGGCCGAACTCCACACAGGTCGGCGGCGTCTGGCAAGTCGACCGGACCACGGCCAAACTGAGCAACACCGTCACCGATCGGGACGGCGACAAGGCGACCCTGACATTCGAGGTGTGGACGACCAATGCCAACGGCTCCCCGAAGGCCAAGGTCAAGCTCAAGGACGATGAGCACGGCGTACTCGTGTCGGGTTACGTGGCCTCGGGAAAGTCCGCTGAGGTCACGGTTCCCTCAGGCAAGTTGAAGCCAGGCGTCACCTACACATTCCACACCTCCGGCTTCGACGGTGGCCTGTACGAGACCGAGTGGTCCCCCTGGGCCAAGTTCAAGATCCGCAACCGAGTGGTGGACATCAAGCTTCCCGAACCCGACAAGAACGCGCCAACTCTCAATCAGGACGCTCACCAGAAGCCGCAGAAAATCGCCCCACCAGAAACAGTGCCGGTACCGCCCGGCACCCGCTCCGCCAGTCACAGCCCTTCGGACGGGTGGAGTTGCGGCGAACCCAACGAGCCGACAGGAATTCCCTCGTGCTCACGACTGGTGTCGGACAACAGCAAGAGGACGCGTGACGCGCTCACCAGGGGAACAGGACAGGCCAAGGCCCCGCTGCCCCACCTGGTCGACTGGTGCGCCGACCTCAGCGGTTCCCACATCAAGCGGTACGAGACGTGCGTAGCCAGCCTGAACTACGAGTACGAGTTCCCCATCGTCAAGGACGGAAAGCCCACCGGTGAGATCGCGAACGCCACGTGGGCTGTTGGCCAGGAAGTGAAGCTTTCGAAAGACTCGGCCACCATCGACCAACAGCTCACCATCGTCCCGGTGTCGATGGACCCAGAGGTCATATCAGCAACGCTGGACGTAGGATTCGACTGCCTTCTCGCTGATCGGTGCGCCAAAGGTCCAGAGTCGTGGGACGGAGCCCTGGAATGGGTCAGCGTGAATCCGTTCTCGCATTCGGCGATCGGCAGGGTCCACCACACCTGGAACGCGGCGAACACGTCCGATAGGCTCGATCTATCCACCCAGATCACCACCTACTCGCCAGCGGCCCTTCCATCTGCCACGCGCTGGACAGCGAAGGATGCTCAGATCCGCTGCGACACCATATCCGCCACGAAACCAGGCTGCGTGTTCCACACGTACATACCGACGTGGGTGATGAACTTCAACAAGACGTCCCCCGCCGTCGCGCACGCGTGGCTAATCCAGTCCAAGCTCTCCAATCACCCGGGCAGCAAGAGGGAAAACAAGCCGATGTTCTTCCTGCCGACCGCTGCCAAGAACGTTCACGGTCGCGACCCGGACGACAATCGGAAGGTCATCTGCCCCCCGGGGTGGGCAGCCAAGTCCGGCCATCCGGATGCCACGGCGGTCACAGATATCTCCTCAGGCGACGTGGCGTCATGCGACGAGTACGCCTACGCCTCCAGCTATAACTCGGGCGGCATGCCGAGCGCGCTAGGGGGCAAAAACCACGTCGCCTCGGGCAATGAGTGCACTCAGACCTATGCCACACGCGTAAAGAAGGGCGAATGGCATCTGTACGACGACGAGCGTACGGCAGCCCCGAAATGGGGAGCAGCGGTCTGTGGGCGCTCTGCCATGTCCAATTGGATCAACGGCACTTCGATGGGTGGCGCGTTCAGCTCGGGTTTCTCCACGAAGTATCGTCTACTGGATCACGACCCCTATTGGGTGGACTTCCCCCAGTTCTCACACTGTGACGCCAGCAAGAATACGGTGACCTGCACAGTCCCCAAGCCGTAAGGACATTCATGGGGCCCGACAGGACCGACTCCTGTCGGGCCCCATGACGTCTAGCGAGGGCCGTGCAAGAGAGTCCTTATCTCCGCAGCCGGAGGGTCATCTCGCGGGTCCACCCACGTCAGTCCGCCGGACACGGTGAGGGCCGGCCATTTGTACTCATCCCTACGCCCGTCCGGCTCGATGAGACAGCGACCCTGTTCGATGGCGTCGGCGAACGCCGTGAGCCAGGCTCCCAGCGGCCATCCCGAAGTGAACGTCGGAATGGGCTCCGGTTCCTCGTCCGCCGCCCATCGGCCGAGATTGCCGTGGGACGGCTCGTTCGGGCGGGCGTCGACGTAGCGGCCATACCGCATGTCCCCAGGGGTGGACGAGATCGGGATACGCCCCGGCTCGCGCTCCCAGTCGCGAGTGTGGACCACGTAGTCACTCTCCACCTGGCTCAGCCGATACCACCCCTGCCCTCCGGGCAGGAACCCGGCTGGCCACCAGCTCTTCCCCTCCTCCGGGTCGTCGATGCCGTCATGCAGCCCGTACCACGCCCGCAGCGCGGGCGGGAACACCAGGCCGGTCGACCTCTCCACGGCGTCGATGTCGGCGCCACCAGCCCCGGGGCGCAGCAGGGCGGCCGACGCCGGAGCATGGGCGCGCAACCACCCCTCCACCCGTGCCCAGGCGGCGGCGACCAACGCCGCCGACTCCTCTGCGTTCGGTTCACCTGTCACACCCTCACCGTAGGGGTGGGAGTGGGGGTGCCGGGCGGGCGGTGTCGTCATCCCGCCACGGCTCCGGCCTGTCCCGCGCGGCCCGCCTGTCGCCCATATAGCAAGACGCCACTCTCGCAGAGCGAGACAGGCGCGTACGGTGCGGAAGGGGGCCCGGTCGGGTTCGCCGTAGTCGTACGGGAGGTTCGTCATGTCCAGGGACACGTCGGGGTCCGGTGCTCCGCCTCGGGCCGCGCGGTACGTCCACGGTCACCACGCGGCCGTGTTGCGCTCGCACACGTGGCGTACCGCCGAGAACTCGGCCGGCTATCTGTTGTCGGAGCTGACGCCGGGGCGGTCGGTGCTCGACGTCGGGTGTGGGCCCGGGACGATCACCGCCGACTTCGCCGCGCGGGTGGCGCCGGGCCGGGTGACGGGGGTGGACGCGGCCGAGGGAGTGCTTGGCCAGGCCCGTGCGCTGGCCGCCGAGCGTGGCCTGGGCAACGTCACGTACGCCGTCGGTGACATCTACCGGTTGGGCTTTCCCGACGCCTCCTTCGACGTGGTCCACGCCCATCAGGTGCTCCAGCACGTGGCGGACCCGGTGGCGGCGCTGCGTGAGATGCGTCGGGTGTGTCGCCCGGGCGGGGTGGTCGCGGTGCGCGACGCGGACTACGCCGCCATGGCCTGGTACCCGCGCCCGCCCGCGCTCGACGCGTGGCTGGCGACCTATCGCGCGGTGGCGCGCGACAGTGGTGGTGAGCCGGACGCGGGGCGGCGGTTGTCGTCGTGGGCCCGGCGGGCCGGGTTCAGCGACGTCACGGCGTCGGCCGCCACCTGGTGTTACGCGACGGAGGCGGAACGGGCCTGGTGGAGCGGGCTGTGGGCGGAGCGGACCCTGGTGCCCGACTACCGGGAGCGCGCGGTGAGCGGCGGGCACGCCACGGACGAGGGGTTGCGGGCGGCGGCCGAGGCGTGGCACGAGTGGGGCGCGGCGGACGACGGCTGGTTCGCGGTTCTGCACGGGGAGGCCCTGTGCCGTGTGTGAGCGCGTTCGAGGGGGATGTGTGTGCCGCGCGTGAGCCGGCTCAACTAGGCTCGATCGCATGGACATTCTGGGGACTTCACTGCGGGTGTGCGTACCGGACCTGGACGCGTCGATCGCCGTCTACGAGCGGCTGACCGGCGCCCAGGCCATGCGCTTCGAGCGGGGCAACGTCTCGGTCGCCGCAGTCGGGTGCTTCTTCCTCATGAGCGGCCCCGAGGAGGAGATGGCGATCCTGAGGAAGGTCACGGCCACGCTGGCGGTGCGGGACGTGGATCAGGCGGTGTTGGACCTGAAGGCGGTCGGCGCGCAGATCATCGCCGGCCCGTTGCCGACCCCGATCGGGCGCAACCTGGTCGCCCGCCACCCGGACGGATCGGTCTTCGAGTACGTGGACCGCAACCCGCAACCCACCGCCTGACGGCGAGCTGGCGCCGGACGCGTCCTTCGTCGAACCGGTCCTGGCGTTCAGCCTCGCCGAGCGGGACCACCGAGTCGACCGGCCGCCCGGCACGCCCACAACCGACCCGGAACACACCCACCTGACCGACCGGGACACACCCACCGGGCCGACCGGCCACCGAGCCCCCGGCTCGGCTGGCCGGGCCGCTCAGGCCGGCCGCATGCGGAACTCGTAGCGGTCGGGCAGCGGGTGCGCGTCCCGGGCTCGCGCCCGCAGGGCCGCCGCGTCGAGTTCGGCCGTGGCCGGGTCGGCGGCGACCAGGCGTTCGGCGATGGCGTACCAGGTCTCGCTGAGCGTCTCGTCACCCTCGCGCAGGTCGTCCACCTCGAAGCCGGCGTCGAACAGGGCGCGGGCGCCCGCCGCGTCGCCTTCCGCCAGCAGCACCCGGGCCCTGAGCAGGACGAACCTGCCCCGCGCGCGCACGCTCGCCGGCAGCCCGGCCAGGACCTCGCCCGCGTCCCCGGCCCGCCCCACCGCGAGCAGCGCGATCACCGCCTCCCGGCCGAGGCCGGCCAGCGCGGCCTCCCACTCGCCCGGGCCACCAGCGCCGTCGGGGTGGGTGCCACCGGTGCCCGGGTCCGCGCCGGCATCCACCGCGCCCGTGTCGGCGACCCCGCCAGCGCCAGCCACCGCGAACCCACCAGCACCAGCCGTCGCGAACTCGCGCGCCGCCCCGTGGAACGCCGCCAGCCAGCGGTCCGCGGCGCGGTGCGGGTGGCCGTCGGTCTGGTCGGCGACGGCCAGGCAGCGCAGTACGGGCCACCAGTCGCTGATCTCGACGGCGCGCTCCCAGCTCCGGACGGCCTGCGAGCGGTCACCCTCGTGCCACTGGGCCACTCCGAGGTGGTACTTGAGGTGCGGATCGACCAGGACGTCCGCGTCGGCGGTCTCCAGGAGTTCGCGCCAGGGTCGCGAGACCAGCGAGGTGCCGGGCGGGGTGGCCGGCTCGGGTGTCGGCAGCGCGCCGGTGCGCAGCAGCTCGCGCCACGGCTGCTGCGCCGCACCCAGCGAGGCGGGCGCGAACGGTGTGCCCGGCAGCGCGTACCCGGCGCGCTCGGCCTCCAGCGCGCCCCAGCCCGAGCCGCTGGCCAGCACCTCGTCGGGCTCGGTGTCGGCGCTGGGCAGCCACGTCCGGTAGGCGGTCTCGACGTCCGCGCGCGGCAGCGCGTGCGCGAGTCGTTCGGCGACGATGCCACGGGCCGCCGCCCAGTCGTCGCCGTGGACGACGGCGGGATCGGCGGCCAACGGCCCGTACGCCTCCAGCCAGCTGAACTCCTCCTCGGCGCCGAGCCGTACGTGTTCGAGCTGGGTGCGGGCGAGGCCGGCCTGGATCTCGGCGTAGCCGGGGGTGCCGGGCTCGGTGAGCCAGGTCTGCCAGCGTCGGCCGCCGGCGCCGGCGCCCCACAGGAACAGCTTGCGGCCCCGCAGCAGGTCGGTCGAGGTGTGGACCAGGCCCCGCCCGTCGCCGTCCAACGAGGCGATCCAGCGTCGGGCGGCGGCGGGTACGTCGTAGAAGTAGTCGGCCGCGTGGGTGCCGCGCAGCGGGTAGGTGTGGTCCACACCGCGCCAGGTCGGCACGGGCACCCGGCGCAGGTCGCGTTCGTAGCCGAAGTGGTAGGCGGCCTCGGCCGGGGCCAGCACGCGGGTGTGCTCGTCCTCGGGGACGGCGATGTTGGACCACCAGTAGACCGGCGCGGGGTGCGGGTGCGGGTTGCGTACGCGGACGCCCACGTACAGGAAGTCCGAGCCGTCGGGCAGCCACAGGTCCACCTGGAAGGGCAGGTCCCGCAGCCGCTCCCACTCCCACAGGCGCAGCATCCGGCCGCCCGACCCGTCGGGGGCCGGCACGGTCGCGGCGTGGACGGGGGCGCAGGAGAGGGTGGTGTGACCGGTGGCGCCGATGTTCCACTCGATGCCGCCGGAGAACCAGGCACCGTTGAGCGCGAAGTCGGCGGGTTGGAAGACCGGGTTGCGGTAGAGCAGTTCGCGCCCGGTGGGCTTGTGGAAGAGGGAGGCGATGCGACCGCCGAGGCCGGGCAGCACGGTCGCCCGCAGCCGGTCGTTCTCGATCACGATCGCGTCCAGCTCGGTCGGTACGCGCTGCCGGTTGTAGGTGTCGCGGAGCCGGGTGGGCAGTATCGAGCGCAGCGGCTCGTACGCGACCTGTCGGGCCATCTGGTCGGGGAGCCCCGCGCGCGTCCGGTCGTCGATCTGGTGGACCTCGTCCAGCGGGCGCAGGGCGGGCAGCGGGTTCTCCGGGCCCAGCGCGGCGGCGGGAAGGGTGAGGGTGGTGCGTCGCACGCTCGTTACCACTACTGCCTCTCTCGGTCCTGACACCCGCGACCGCCTGACCGCGGTCACGTGATCACCATGGAACATGCTGTGAGCGCCGGTGAACAGGTCTTCACCCCTCCGGAGTGAGAGCGGGTCGACCGGCTCGCGCCGGGCGCGGGGGCGCGGGCGGCCGGCGCGCGCGGGCCAGGGCCAGGTAAGGTGACCCTCACCTGTAGCAGGTCCTTGTCAGTCGCCGGCTCGCGCCCCCTCGCCCGTGGGTCGGCCCGGCTGCCGGTCCTCGTCCGCCCTTCGTCGCGCCGGAGGTTCCCCGCGTGTCCGCCTCCCCGCCACCGCTCCGGCCTCCGGCCGGCCCCGCCTCTCCCGCACCGGCCAGCCCCGCCTCCCCCGCTCCGACCGACGCGCCGAGGCGCCCCCCGCGCGTGCCGCGCCCCGCGCCCGTGCCGCGCGTGTCCAGCCCGCGGGTGGCGGAGTTGGCCCGGCGGCGGGCGGCGGGTGACGAGCGGGCGGCCACGGAGGCGGTCGCCGCGTTCTGGGACGAGGTGGCGCAGGCGGGCACGCCGCTGGTGGAGCCGGACCCGCACGGCGATCCCGAGCACGCCGTCGTCACCTTCGTATGGCGCGGCACACCCACCACCCGGGCGGTGTTGGCGCTGCCCAACAAGGTGATCGACCCTCGCGAGCCCGAGCGCAACCTGATGGACCAACTGCCGGGCACGGACGTCTGGCACTGGTCGATCCGTATGCGACGCGACTGGCAGGCGACGTACGCCCTGTGCGTGGACGAGCCGCCCGCGCCCGGGACGGACGCCGCCGCGCCCCGCACCCCCACCGGGTCGGCCGCCGCCACCCCCGCGCCCGCCGTCGGCGAGTCCGCTCCCGTCACCGACCCACCCACCTCCGACGCCCCCGGCTACCTGCCGTGGCTGCGGGGTCAGGGCCGCCCCGACCCGCGTAACCCGCACACCCTGCCGCGCCGTTGGGGCGGCGCGCCGATGTCCGTGGTCCGCCTGCCCACGGCACCGGACGCGGCCGAGTGGCGACCCCGGGCCGGCGTCCCGCGCGGCACGGTGACCACCCACACGGTGCGTGCCACGCGACTCGGCAACGAACGCCGCGTCTGGGTGTACACCCCGCCCGGCACGCGCCCCGGCCCACCCACCGAGGTGGCCGACAGCGCCTCGGGCCTGCCCGTGCTCGTCCTCTTCGACGGTGAGATGTGGCAGCCCGAGCTGGGGGTGGCCACCCTGTTGGACAACCTGATCGCCGACGGGCTCCTGCCGCCGCTGGTCGCGCTGTTGCCGGAGTCGCTGGACGGTGACACCCGCTGGGCGGAGCTGGCCTGCGACGACCGGTTCGTGGACTTCCTGACCGACGACCTGTTGCCCTGGGCCGCCGCGCGCTGGCCGCTGACCGCCGACCCGACGCGTACGGTGCTGGCCGGTCAGAGCCTGGGCGGTCTGATGGCCACCTACGCCGCCGTGCGCGCCCCGCACCGGTTCGGCAACGCGCTGGCGCAGTCAGGCTCCTTCTGGTGGCCGGACGGCCCCGCCGCGCAGTGGCTGACCTCGCTGGTCGCGGCGACCCCGGCGGCGCCGGCCCACCCGGTGCGCTGCTGGCTGTCGGCCGGCGAGCAGGAGTGGGTGTTGCTGCCGGCCAACCGCCGCCTGCCCGGCGTGCTGCGGGCCCAGGGTTACGCGGCGGAGTACCGGGAGTTCAACGGCGGCCACGACTACCTGTGGTGGCGTACCGAACTGGCCGCCGGCCTCACGGCCCTGCTGGGCCCGGAGCGGGCCGACCTCCGGGAGCGGCCCGACCGGTGAGGGGTCGGGCCGGGGGGGCGGGTGGGTGGCTCAGTCGACGGGCTGGCTGAGGCGGATCTGGTTGCCGAAGGGGTCGAGCAGGGTGACGGAGAGGCCGATCTCGTCCTCGTCCAGGCCGGGGCGCAGATACGGGTAGGCGCTGGCGGTCAGCTCGGCGTGGAGTTCGCGTACGCCGTCGAGTTCGACGTGGACGGCCGTGCCCGGAGTGCCGTCGCCGTGGTGTTCCGACAGGTGGACCACCAGCGCGCCACGCGAGACCTGGGCGTACCGGGGCAGGTCGGGAGCGAAGCGGTGTTCCCAGTCGAGGGCGCAGCCGAGGTAGGAGACGTAGAACTCCAGCGCCTTGTCCCAGTCGAAGACGCGCAGGATGGGGACGGTACGTCGGAAGGTGATGGTCATGGGCCCACTGTGCCCTGGTCCGCCCATGGGCGGGGCATGTCGCTGGTGATGGCCCAGCGCTCGTGGTCGCGCCAGGCGCCGTCGACGTACAGGAAGTCGGGCGAGAGGCCCTCCCTGCGGAAGCCGGTCCGTCGGGCCAGGGCGATCGAGCGGGCGTTGCCGGGTTGGATGTTGGCTTCCAGCCGGTGCAGCCCGAGCGGCCCGAAGGCGTGGTCGACGACCAACCCGAGCCCCTCGCCGAGCAACCCCCGCCCGGCGGCGTGCGCGAAGGCACCGTAGCCGAGCGCGCCGCACTGGAAGGCCCCGCCGACGATGTTGTTGATGGTCACATAGCCCGCGAGCTGGCCCGTCGCCCGCTCGCACACGACGAAACCCGCGCGCTCGGGTTCCTCCAGCCGGTCCACGTAGTACGCGAACCGCTCGGGTGTCGCCGGCGGAAACAGCCACGGCCGGTGCAGCGCCACACTCTCGCGCGCCCGCGCGGTGAACTCCCCCTCGTCGCCTCGCCCCAGCAACCGGATGGCGGTGCGCGCGGCGGTGGCGAGATAGCCGCCACCGGGCGCGGCGGGCGGCTCCGGGGACGGCTGTGCGCGGTGTGGGGTGGGCATCGAACCATCCTACGAAGCGGGCCCCCGGCCCGCGAGTCACCCCGCCACCCGGCCGAGGAACCCGCAGGTCAACGGCGTGTCCTCGGCTCGCCCCGGCCCGGCGGGCCTCAGCGCCCGCCGCGTCCGCGCCGCCCCAGCTCGTCGAGGTCACCGGTCGACAGCGCCCGGGCGACCGGCACCCGAGCCCGCGTCGCGGCCGTCAGCCGCTCCCGCACCTCACGCGGGTGACGCGGTCGCCAGCCGGGCCCCTCACAGCAGCGGGAGTGAAACGTCAGTCCCGCGTTGAGGACGGCCGTCAGGGCCCTCCAACCAGCGAGGTCCCGACGCTTGGGCACAGCGAGGTCGTGCCCGGCGTCGACGAGGTCGCCGCGGCATCGCGGACAGACACCCCGGTGTCCGGCCTCGGCCCGCTTCTTGAACGACGCCCTGCACGGCGGACACACGAAGTGCCGGCTGGTACCGATCCGACGACAACACATCCCGGCAGTATCGCCCGTGCCGCCGAAGCCGGGCCAGTGGGATATCCCGCCCGAGCGGCGGCGGCACGGCCAAGCCGTCCGCGTCGGTCCAACCGCTCGTGCGGGCCATCAGCGGAGGGCGTCGACGGCCCGTACGATCAGCGCCCGCGCGGCGGCCCCGTACACGGCCATGGCGCGCAGTTCCTCGAAGGCGCGGAGGTAGAGGGCGATCTCACTGGGTTGGGTGACGGTGACCTCGGCTGATACCAGTTCCACCGAGACGATCCGGGCGTCGAAGATATGGAAGGTCTCTTCCGGCCACCGGTGACGGCGAGCGTCCATCGGGATGACCCCGAGCGAGACCGCCGGCAGCGCGCCTGCCGTGAGGAGGAACCCGAGCTGTGCCGCCATGACGTCCGGGTCCGCGATCTGGGATCGCAGTACGGCCTCCTCAACGGTGAAGACGAACCGGCGCCTCGGCTCGTGGATGATGTGGGAGCGTTCCACGCGTGCCCGCGCGGCCTGAAGGGTCTCGTGCGAAGGGACATCGTGGGCGGCGGCGGCGAGTCGGAGGACGGCAGTCGCATAGCCCTCGGTCTGGAGCAGTCCCGGCACCAGACTGGACGAGTACACACGGAACAGGTGGGTGTCGCGGTAGCTGACGACTCGACTGTCCTGGAGGTACCGCAGCCCGGCACGGACCTGGTCGCGCCACTGCCGGTACAGAGACTCGGCGCTGAGGGACTGTGCGACCAGGTCCTGGGCCTGACCATCGGCTGACACGGCGGCACACCAGAGGCGAATGTCGCTGGCGGAGGGGCCGGTGAGGGCGTTCTCGATGCGACTGGTCTTGGAGTAGTGCCAGCCGCAGGCCATGGCCAGCTCCCTGCCCGTCAGCCCCGCCTCCTTGCGCAGCCCACGCAGGCGCTGGGCCACCGATTCACGCGCCGCGCGAGCGGACGAGGAGGGAGAGGCGGACACGGACTGGTTCCCCGATACGGTCAGATCGTGTACACGTCGTGCGGGATGGCCCGCGACCACACGGCCTCGTCGGAGGGGATGCCCACCGCGTGGCCGGACACCTCGAACGCGGCACACTCGGCCTCCGTCTCGGCGTCGGGCTTGTACCCCTGGAACACGATCAGCTCCTGCTCCCTGTGGACCCATACGGTCGGGCTGTCGGCGGTCTTCGTGTCCGGGTCGATCCCGATGAACATCAGTGACATGCGGACCCTCCGTCGATGTGCGAACCCCTGTCACCGTCGTCTGGGGCTGAGCGCCACGTCAAGGCCGGGTCGGGCCTCGCGCACGTGTCCGCACATCGCTGGCTTTGGCGGTGACGGCGCTCCCCGCCTCGCACGCGGCGCCGCCCGCCTGTTCGCGGCGATCGCCGCCGTCACGGCGGGCCGGCGGGTGCGGTGGTCCGGGCCGCCGGCCGCTTCCGTGTCACCCTGGGCTGTCGGGCGGCGGGGGTAGGACCGGCATGCCCTGCCACAGGGCCAGGGGCGGGTGGTCGGCGAGTACGGTGCGCAGGGCGTGCACCAGGGCGACGCGACCGAGGTCGGTGACCGGTGTCCAGGACCAGGCGTGGCCGCCGTGGTCGCAGCCCAGCCGGGTGTCGGCGCCGAGCCAGCCACCGTCGAGGATCAGGGACAGCTCCTCGTTGGGACCGCTCTCGGCCGGGTACTGGTCCACGGCCAGGACGCGGTGGCGTGCCGGGGGGTGGAGCCCGAGGGCGGTGGCGACGCGGGCGGCGGCGGCCGGCACGGGTTCCCCGGGCCGCAGCAACACCCCCGGCGGAGCCGGCCGCCCACCCCGGGTGACCTGGAGGACACGGGGCCAGGACCGGCTGACGTCCAGCGGCCGGCCCGGGTCCACGGGCCGCCACACGAGGAGGTGGACCCAGGTCTGCCGGGCCATCACCGGCCCCCCACGTCAGGCACCGGGCCAAGCCCCTCGGCCTGCCCGACCAGCTGTTCCACCTGGCCCGGCGAACCGGCCCGCCGCTCCGGCGGCTCGACCTGCCCGGCCGGTACGGGGGCGGGCTGGCCGTTTCCGAACTGGGCCATGCCGGCACACTCGTCAGGCGTGCGGTCGTCGAACGTGCACAACCCCGACGACCCGCATCCGTCCGACCAGTACCAGCCCACGACGGTGTTGCACTCGAAGCGTCGCGCGTTGGGACACAGCACGTCCTGGCGCAACGCGTCGGGGTCGAAGAGCGCCAGCTCATAGGCGTGTTGGAAGTCCAGGTCGGTGACCGGGGCCCAGACGTCGTCGGTACGCAGGAAGAACCGGAGCGCGACCCCGCGTACCACAACCCGGTGCGCACCCTCGAAGACGAGGTGGGTCATCACGCGACATCCCCTCGTTCGGGGTGATGTTGGCGAAGACGGTGGACATGCAAAGCCTCGATGGCCTTACGGTGCTGAACGGCATCGCGGAGCGTCCTGGCGCGCTCCGCGACCGTCCGGACGGCCCGACACGTGGCGCACGAACGTGTCGACCCCGTCAGGGAGTTGGGGTGCGGGGTGTCGAGCGGATCACCCTGCCGCTCCTCTCGTGCCTCGCGGTCGCGCTGGGCGAGCAGCGCGGCGGGCGTGGTGTCGGGCGGGTGGGGTGCAGGGGTGTCGGACATGGCGAGGTCCGCTCCTCTCCGTAGCGATTCCACTACCGGGAGCACCGAGGCTCCCTCAGAGCAGGTGGGCCTTCAACGTGTCAACGCAGAGCGAAGAATCGGGTGGTCTTTCGTTGAACCGCAAGGACTTGAATCCAGACAGCTCACCAGAAGCGGCCTTCGGGGCCCGTTTGCGCAGAATGCGGGAGGATCGCGGCTGGACGCAGGAGGAACTCGGCAAGCGGATGGGTTACTCCGGCCGGCACATCTCGGCCGTGGAAACTGGTCGGAAACCGCCGACTCGCCGTTTTGCGCTCAGCGCGGACCGGGTGATGGGGACGGGCGATCTCTTCGAGAACGACTGGAAGGAGATCAAGCACGGAAACCTGCTGGAGGGTTTCCCGGAGTACCTCATCCACGAGGGCGCCGCCGCCGAGATCCGGATCTACGAAGTCGGCGTCGTTCCCGGTTTGCTCCAAACCCCGGCGTACGCGGCGGCACTCGCTGCCGGCGCAGTCAAACGCGGAGCCATCACGCCCGAGGAAGCGGACGAGTTCGTCGCGCTAGCCGCAGAACGTCAGGCCGCTCTGCAGCGCAACCCGTCGCCGATGCTCTTCGCGGTACTGGACGAGAGCTGCCTACGCTGCCCCGTAGGCGGGCCCGAGGTCATGAAGGAACAGTTCGACCAGCTGTTGGAGTTCGCCGAACAACCCAACACCATCCTTCAGATCGCCCCGTTCACGATGGGTGAGCACCGAGCGTTCACGCTGCCGCTCTACATCCTGACGATGCAGGACCGATCGCTCATGTCGTACGCCGAGTCCGCCCATCGGGGGCATCTGGAACGCGAAAGCTCTGTCGTCCTACCGATACTGACGGCATACCATCAGCTTCAGGCCGGAGCCCTCACCCAGGCTTCGTCCGTGGAAATGATCCGCGAGTTGCGAAAGGGCACCCCGTGACCTCCGAATCCCCCCGTTGGTTCAAGTCCTCGTACAGCCAGAACGGTGGCGCCTGCGTAGAGGTCGCCGCCAACCTCGCCGCGTACGACACCGTGCCGGTCCGCGACAGCAAGGACCCGCACGGCCCCTCCCTCGCCTTCGGCACCTCGGCGTGGTCGGCGTTCGTCGCGAGCATCAAGGCCGGCGACTTCTCCGCGTAACCCACGCACCACAACCGAAGGCCCCCACCCCACGCGACCCGCGAACACGGTGGGGGCCTTCGCATGTCCAGGAGTCCCACCAACAGCGCCCCGAACCACACCAGTTGGGCCGGAAGCCGGCTTCCGCACCACCCCGTCACCCGTCCTACCATCGCCACCGGACCATGGCATCCACCGCACACGCCCGGACCACGCCCGTGACCGCGATCGACCCCGAAGGGGCATCCCGTGACACACGCATCCCCCCACTGGTTCACGTCCTCCTACAGCGAGAACGGCGGCCAGTGCGTCGAAGTCGCCACCAACCTCACGCCGCACGACACCATCCCCGTCCGCGACAGCAAAAACCCCGACGGCCCCACCCTCACCTTCAACACACCCACCTGGACCGCGTTCATCACCAGCGTCAAGGCCGGCGACTTCGACAGGAGCACCCTGTGACGACCCCATCCCCCCACTGGTTCACCTCCTCCTACAGCGACAACGGCGGCCAGTGCGTGGAGGTCGCCACCAACCTCACACCGCACGACACCATCCCCGTCCGCGACAGCAAAAACCCCAACGGCCCCACCCTCACCTTCAACACCTCGGCCTGGACCGCGTTCATCACCGGCGCCAAGGCCGGCGACTTCGACAGGAGCACCCAGTGACGACCCCATCCCCCCGCTGGTTCACCTCCTCCTACAGCGAGAACGGCGGTGCCTGCGTCGAGGTCGCCACCAACCTCACACCGCACGACAGTGTCCCCGTCCGCGACAGCAAAAACCCCGGCGGCCCCACCCTGGCCTTCAACACCTCGGCCTGGACCGCGTTCATCACCGGAGTACAGGCCGGCGACTTCGACAGGAGCGTCCTGTGACGGCCCCATCCCCTCAGTGGCTCACGTCCTCCTACAGCGCCAACGGCGGCCAGTGCGTGGAGGTCGCCACCAACCTCGCACCGCACGACACCATCCCCGTCCGCGACAGCAAAAACCCCGGCGGCCCCACCCTGGCCTTCAGCACGCCCGCCTGGACCGCGTTCATCGCCGGCGTCAAGGCCGGCGACTTCCCGGCGTAGTCCGCGCGGCTACGCCCGGGTTCGCGCGGCGTGGAGGACGGCGCCGCGCCGCCTCCGGCCCGTGTCCCGGGTGCCGGACTTCGGCTGGAAGTAGCGTCTCCTGGCGGCGGGAGCCTCTAGGGTACGGCGGGTGATGAGTGCTGATCAGCTGCCCCTTCCGCGTTCCTTCCGTCTGATCGTCACGGGAGGTGGGACCGGCGGGCACACCTACCCCGCGTTGACGGCGATCCGTACGTTGCAGGGCCGTCTCGCGTCGGTGGGCGGGACGGTGGACGTGTTGTGGATCGGTACGGCGGCGGGGCTTGAGGCGCGGGTCGCGCCGGCCGAGGGGATCGCGTTCACCACGGTGGCGACCGGCAAGATCCGTCGGTCGGCCAACCCGTTCAAGATGGTGTCCCCGGCGAACGTGCGGGACATGGCGCGGGTGCCGCTCGGTGTCGCGCAGGCGCGCAAGGTCGTCGCCGACTTCCGGCCGGATGTGGTCCTGGCGACCGGCGGGTACGTCGCGGTCCCGGCCGGTCTTGCCGCCCGGATGTGTCGGCGTCCGCTGGTGTTGCACGAGCAGACCGTCCGGCTCGGGCTGGCCAACCGCAAGCTGGCCGGGTCGGCCGCGCGGGTGGCGGTGTCGTCGGAGTCGACGCTGACGCTCCTGCCGGAGTCCGTGCGCCCCCTGGCGGTGGTCACCGGCAACCCCGTACGGGCGGAAGTGCTCAGCGGCCACGCCGACAAGGCGGTGTCCGCGCTGGGGCTGACCGGCTTCGACCGCCGGCTGCCGACCCTCTACGTCACCGGTGGCGCGCAGGGCGCCCAGCAGATCAACGACGTCGTCGGGGACGCGCTGCCCTGGCTCCTGGAGCGTGCCAACGTGGTCCACCAGTGCGGGCCGGGCCACGTGGCGGCGCTGGGCGAGCGCGCGGCCGTACTGCCGGGCGTGCTGCGGGGGCGGTACCACGTGACGGGGTTCGTCGGCCCCGAACTGCCGGACGTGCTGGCGCTGGCCGACGTCGTGGTCTCCCGTAGCGGGGCGGGCACGCTCGCCGAGCTGACGGCGCTGGGCAAGCCGGCCGTGTTCGTGCCGTTGGCCACCTCGGCGGGCGACGAGCAGACCCACAACGCCCGCCACCTGGAGGAGAAGGGCGCGGCCGTCGCGCTCCTGGGCGAGGTCACAGCCGAGCGGTTGCGCGGCGCCCTCGGTCCGCTCCTGTCCGACCCGGCCCGGCGCGCGGACATGGCGGAGCGGGCTCGGGCACAGGGCCGGCCGGACGCGGCGGAGCGGCTCGTGGACGTACTCCTGTCCGCCGCGTCCAGCTGAACCACGGCCCCCGCCGGGGCGCGGTGACCGGGGTCGCCGCGCGGCCACCGCGCGTCGCCTGGCGCGGGTCAGCGGTGGCGCGGGGTCGGTTTGCCCCTGGTGGGCAGGGGGCCGGCCATCTTGAGGGTGCGGAGGACGGGCGCGGTCTCCAGGGCGCGGATGGTGTCCAGGGCGCCGAGGCGTTCGGTCAGGTAGCGGTGGAGTGCCGGCGGGTCGGCGCACAGGGCGTGGGCGGTGAGGTTGTGGGGGCCGGTGACGGCGGCCACGTACGCCAACTCGGGGTGTCCGGCCAGGGCGCGGGCGACGTGGTCAAGGTGGGCGGGGGCGACGGACATCCACAGGAGCGCCTGGGTGGTGACGCCAAGCAGGGTGGAGTCGAGTTCGACGTCGAAGAAGAGGTGGCCGCCGGCCCGCAGGTGATCCAGTCGGCGCGCGACGGTGGCGGGTGACCAGCCGGTGGCCGTGGCCAGGTCGCTCAGGCTCGCGCGACCGTCACGCTGGAGGACGGCGAGCAGGCCGGCGTCGGCGTCGGTCACCGCCGTCCGCGCGCCGGGGGCGGGCGTCGCGGGCTCGCCCACCGCGTCCCGCAGGCGGCGCTGCTGCCTGGCGTCGAGGGCCTGTTGGTGGCCGGACCAGGCGGTGGGCCCACCCAGGTAGGTGTGCAGCACGCAGTGCGCGGAGACCGAGGTGATGCCGGCCGTACGCGGGACGTCGTGCAGCAACAGCCCGTGCCCGGCGGCGTCGGCGGCGGTGGAACCCCGCACGATCGCGACGATCTCCGTGCCGCCCGAGGCGAGCTTGACCCACGAGGTGTCGGCGCGGCGGGCCAGCGCGTCGGCCAGGCCCTGGGCGGCGCGCGGGCCCGCGGTCAGCCGCAGCAGCCACTGGACGCGGTCGCCGCGCCCCGGCTCGACCAGGCCGACCACGCGTAACGCGGCGTCGGCGGACAGCCGTCGGTAGCGGCGGGAGACCGTCTGCGCCGAGACGCCGAGCACGTCGGCGATCGCGGAGAACGGAGCCCGCGCGTCGATCCGCAGGGCGTGGAGGAGACCACGGTCGATGTCGTCCAGCATGGGCGCATCATGCACCAGGGGGCACCCCGATGGAATGATTCGGCGTTGTGGCCGGCCACAGTGGAAGCGGCCCGGGGGCGGCGCGCACGCTCGGGCACATGTCGTACTCCACCACCAGCGAGCCGCCACACCCCGGGCGCTGGGTGGCGCTGGCCGTGCTGCTGGTCGCCGAGGCCATGAACCTCCTCGACGCCACCGTCATGACCGTCGCCGCCCCTGTCATCCGCGCCGACCTGGGCGGGTCCGCCGCCAGCATCCAGTGGTTCAGCGCCGCGTACACCCTGCCGTTCGCCGTCTTCCTGATCACCGGTGGGCGGTTGGGTGACATCGCCGGCCGGCGGCGGGTGTTCCGGCTGGGCACGGCCGGCTTCGTGCTGGCGTCACTGGGGTGCGCGCTGGCGCCGTCCACGGCGGTACTGATCGCCCTGCGGGCCGTCCAGGGTGCCGCCGCCGCGCTGGTCATCCCGCAGACCCTCGGCATGATCCGCGCCCTGTTCGCCGGCCCCGAACTGGCGCGGGCCATGGGCACCATCGGGCCGGTCATGGGGCTCGCGGCGGTCACCGGCCCGCTCGTCGGCGGCGTCCTGACCCACGCGGACGTGCTGGGTTCCTCCTGGCGCGCGGTCTTCCTCGTCAACGTTCCCCTCGGCGCCGCCGTGTTGGCGGCCACCCCGGCGCTGCCCGAGGACCGGGCCGCGTCGCGGCCACGGCTGGACCACGCCGGTACGGCGCTGGTGGTGCTGGGCAGCGGGCTGCTGGTCTACCCGCTCATCCAGGGTGGCGCGCGCGGCTGGCCGCTGTGGTGCTGGGCCCTGCTCGCCGG
Organism: Streptomyces sp. NPDC057702; assembly: GCF_042799315.1. NCBI lineage: Bacteria > Bacillati > Actinomycetota > Actinomycetes > Kitasatosporales > Streptomycetaceae > Streptomyces > Streptomyces sp. NPDC057702. Next base: position 266,055 of record NZ_JBHVJC010000003.1, read on the forward strand.
CGGTGGCGTGGTGCTCGCGGGCTTCGCCGCACACCAGCGGTGGCGGGCGCGCGGGGGACGTAGCCCACTGGTCGAGCCGGACCTGTTCGCCGAGCGCGGCTTTCCCGCCGCGCTGGCCTCCAGTGTGCTGTTCTTCGCGGTGGTGGGCGGGCTGACGCTGGTGGTCGTGCTCCAGATGCAACTGGGCCTGCGCCGTGGTGTCCTGTCGGCCGGTCTCACGCTGCTGCCGTGGTCGGCGGCGATGGCCGTCTCCTCGTGGGTGGCCGGTGCCTGGCTCGTACCCCGCTACGGCGCGCGGGTCATGACCGCCGGCCTGCTGACCCTGCTCGCCGGCGTCGTGTCGGCCGCCGTCGTCTACGCCACCAGCCCGCCCACCCCCTACCCCTGGCCGCTGCTGCCCGCGCTGGCCGTGGCCGGGGTGGGCCAGGGGCTGTATGCCGTGCCGTTCTTCGCCACCGCCCTGCACCGGGTCCGCCCCCACCAGACGGGCTCGGCGGCCGGCCTGCTCAACGCGGTGCAGCAACTCGGTGGCACCGTCGGCGTCGCCCTGCTCGGCAGCCTCTTCCTCCACGCCGCCACACCGGGCGCCGCCGACCAGGCCGCCGCCGCGCGCACCGGCGCCCGCGACGCCTTCTGCCTGGCCGCCGTGCTCGTCCTCGCCACCGCGCTGACCACGGCCAGGATGCTCCCGCGCCGACGCCCCTCGGCGGCGGGCCCCGGCCGGGCCACCCCCTCCGACGCGGCGGGCGGGTGAAGGGGCCGTCGTCGCGGGCGTGCTGGCCGGCGGCTCCCCCTCGCGCCCCCGCGCGCGGGGTCGGCCAGCGGCGTACCGGCCGGGGACACGTGCTACACGCCCGGGTGTTCACCTAACGGGAAGCGGTACGCCCGGTCCCTGGGGCATCGCCAGGCCGGCCAGTCCTCCTCGCCCTCCGTCGCCAACTCCATGGCGTGCGGATGCCCCGCGCGGCAGGCCGGCCACGGCCGCGCGACCGGCAGGGCCGGCACGTTCTCCAGAAGAGCCGCCTGGACGTGGAACGCGACCGGCCGCACGGCGTGGCCCGGAGGCTCGTCGGCCAGATCGGGAGAGAACTCGACGTCGGCGATCCGCGCACCTCCGACGACCAGCGTGCGCCAGTCATCGGGGTCGTCGACCCCCTCCGCCCCGTACTCCAGGCGGGCGACAAGACCGCAGACCCGCAGATCATGTGCTACGGGAACGAAAATTTCCTCGGGCCGCATCGGCATGGCCGTGACACCTACTCCGTTCTCATCTGTGCTCTAGGCGCTGAACCTGCAGTTGACGAAGCGGTAGCCACCAGCCTTCGGCCCGCTGACCGACGTCCGCGTCCAGAGGAAGGAGACCTCGTCGCCACGCTTGATCGTGTAGCGCTTGGGCTTGCCCTTCGGGTCGAACGTACGCGGCAACGGGCCGTGGAAGTGGTAGTACCAGGGCTCGGTGTGCGGCGCGTGGACGTTCGTCTCCCGCTCGTTGGCGAGGATCTGGGCCGTGAACCGGCTGGTCTCCTGTGGGGCGATCTTCCTGGACAGCCACACGCCCCGGGGAGAGCCACCGCGACGACGGAGCTCCGGGCGCCGCGCCAGCCCAGGGGGAAGGAGTTCTCTCACATGTGTCCTGCCTCACGCCGGGCCACGGCGGCGGCCGCCGCGTCCACGCGCGGTGGGGCGGGCTCCCCCACCCGGCGGGCCTGTGCTGTGGGCGGCTGACCACAGCGGACATCGCGGCTCACCCCGGGGGGTGACGCGTGGGGCGGGTGGGGCGGTCTGATTCAGTGATGACCGTCACGTTGTTCGTTCGCACTCGGTGTCAACCGGATGCCCCGCGGCAGGCGTATGCCCGGTGAAGCGAGAGATCCGGGAGTGAGTGTTGACCGTCGAGGAGTTCGAAGAGTTCTACACCCAGACGGTCACGCGTCTCACCGGGCAGTTGTACGTGATGCTCGGTGACCTGCACGAAGCGGAGGACGTCGTCCAGGAGGCGTTCGTCAAGGGGTGGGGTCGGCGCCGGCAGCTCGACCGTGGTGGGCAACCCGAGGCGTGGATACGTACCGTCGCCTGGCGCCTGGCGGTGAGCCGCTGGCGCGTGCGGCGCCGGTCGACCGACGCCTGGCGGCGGCGCGACGCGTCGCCACCTCACGTCGAGGGGCCGAGCCCCGAGCAGATCGTGTTGGTGGACGCGTTGCGCGAGCTGCCGGCGCAACAGCGCCGCAGCATGACGCTGCACTACCTGTGCGACCTCAGCGTCGAGCAGATCGCCCGGGAGACGGGGGCGTCCGCCAGCACCGTCAAGACCCACCTGGTTCGCGGCCGAGCCGCGCTCGCTCACCATCTGCAGGACCCGCGTATCAAGGAGGCCCCAGGTGCCTGAGCCCGACGCCTACCGGCGCGCCACCGCTCCCCGGTCGCCCGACCCGGGCGACGCCGCGCGGAGCGACGCCCGGCGGCTGCCCGAACCCGACGACCCGTTGCGGGCCCTCTTCCAGCGGACGGCCGCGGTCGGGCAGTGCCACGCGCGCACCGCGCCGGTGGCCCACGTCCACGCGCGGGGCCGGCGCGCCTACCGGTTGCGCATGGCCGGGCTGGCGGCCGGGGCGGTCCTGGTGCTGGGAGGCGGGACGGTGGCCACCGCCGCCCTGCTGTCCGGCTCTCCGACCCCCACGCCCCCCGCGACGCGCCCCCCGGCCCCCGCGCCGGCCCCCACCCCGACGGCGTCCCTGACCTCGACCGATCCCCCCACGACCCAGGAGGCCACCCACCCTCCGACGGGCACGGCGACCCAGGACGCGTCGCGGCGTCCGGGGAGCACGGAGCAGCCCACGGAGAACTCGGAGACATCCCCCCACCTTCCGGGTGACACGCCGACACGGCACACGTCGCAGGACCCGACGGCGCCGCCGGAGGGGGTGAACCCCCTGGGCGGAGCGACGTCGCCGACGCGTCCGCCCGTCCTCGGCGGGGGCGAACCGGGGCACTGACCCGCCTCGCCCCCGTAGCCCGGAACGACCCAGCCCGTGTGCCGCCCCAGGTGGCACGGGGTGACCCCGCATGCCTTCCCCCACCTCAGAGAGCCCCCGCATGTCCTCACCCACCCAGTCCCCCGACGCCGCGCCCGACCTCATACCCGTGGGCGAGCCGGCCGCCGCACCGGTCACGCCGGGCGCCCCACCGCCCCGCGTACCGGGCGCGCCGACCGCCGATCCGCCGCTCGTGCCGGCCAGCCGGCAGGCTCTCCCACCGGCCCCCGCGCCGGCCGACGCCGCCGAGCTGGACGCCGCCGAGCTGTCCGAAACGGACGAGACACCCGGCTCCCCGGGCCCGCCCGGCGCGGCCGAACCGTCCCGCCGGAGCGTGCTCGGGCGCGGTTGGCCGTCGTGGTGGAGCCCGGCCGACCGCGAGGTCCTGTCGCTGTACCTGCTGACGCGCGTCGCCGTGTGGGTGAGCGCCTACTGTGCCCGGTGGGTGTTTCCCGCCGACTCCCGCGCCCACACCGCCACCTCCGCGCTGGCCCCCTTCCAGCAGTGGGACTGGGGCCACTTCCTGCACGTGGCCCGCGACGGCTACTTCCCCGCCGACGCGGGGGTGCCCTCCGGCGAGGGTGACAACCGGGAGGCGTTCTTCCCCGGCTTCCCGCTCGCGCTACGCGCCGTCCACGTCCTCGTCCCGAGCTGGGCCGCGTCCGGGCTGCTGATCTCCTTCGTCGCCGGGGCCGTGGCCGTGGTGGCGCTGGCCCGTATCGCCCGCGCGGAGCTGCCCCGCGCGGCGGCCGGCCGGCGTGCGGTCCTGTTCCTGCTGCTCTCGCCGTGCGCGATCTTCCTGGCCGTCGGCTACAGCGAGGCCCTCTTCCTCGCGCTCGCCCTGCCCGCGTGGCTCGCGGCCCGGCGCGACCGGTGGGCCCTGGCCGCCGTCCTGACCGCGCTGGCCACGAGCGTACGGATCAGCGGGCTGTTCCTGGCCGCCGCGCTCCTCGTGCGGTTCGTCAGCTCGGCCCGTGCCCGGGGCGTCTGGCGGCCCCTGCCGTGGCTCGCCCTGCCCGCGCTGCCGGCCGCGCTGTACACGACGTACCTGCACGAGCACACCGGCGACTGGATGGCGTGGAAGCACGCCCAGGAACGCGGCTGGTACCGCGACTTCCACACCCCCTGGGAGGCGTGGAGCAACACCTGGCACGCGGCGTTCGCCTCCGCCCACCCCACGGGTTACGCGTTCATGTTCCAGGCCGAACTGGTCGCCATGGTCGTCGGGCTGCTCCTCCTCGGCTTCCTCCTGCTGCGCCGGCGCTGGCCCGAGGCCACCTACATGGCCCTCACCTTGTGGGCCCTGGGCACCTCCCACTGGTACATGTCGATCCCCCGCGCCACCCTCCTCTGGTGGCCCCTGTGGATCGGCCTGGCCGCGTGGAGCCTGCGCCGGCCCCGCCTCACGACGGCGTACGCGTGCGTGGTGGGCCCGCTGGCCACGGTCTTCACGCTGGCGTTCCTGACGGGGAGGTGGACGGGGTAGCCCTGGTGGGTGACGGCGGACGCGGGGGCGCCGTCACCCACCAGCCACCCGCTGTCGGACGGGCTCGGCGACCCCCTGGCCGACCCTCCCCCGCGCGATGTCCCGGCTGGCGCCCGGCGGGTGCCCGGTGACCCGCTTGAACGCGCGGCTGAACGCCGCCTGCGACGTGTAACCCAGGCGCCGGGCCACCGACTCGACGGACAGCCGGTCCTGGGCCAGCAGTTGGCCCGCCAGCAGCATGCGCAGCTCCGTCGCGTACCGCAGCGGCGGCACACCCATCGTGGACTGGAAGCGGTCGGCGAAGACGGACCGCGAGACGCCGCACTCCGCCGCCAGCTCGGCCACGGTCCAGTGGTGACCGGGCCGCCGGTGCAGGGCCAGGATCGCCCGCGCCAGGCGTGGATCGCGCAACGCGGCCACCAGCCCGGACGACGGGTCACATCCGCACTCGATCCAGCCCCGCACGATCATGGCCGCCGCGACCTCCGCCAGCCGGGCGAGAACGCCGGCGAATCCCACCCGTGCCGTGCGGACCTCGCGCCGCATCGACATGAGAATCGGCACCAGCCCGGGATAACGCTTCCCTCCCGCGTCCACCTGCATGACGTCGGGCATCAACCGGCTGATTCCCTGCATTCCACCGAGGTCGAAATCCATGAATCCGTTGAAGAAGATCGCGCTGGGATTCGGATCGGCACTCGCGCAGGTATCCACGTCCCCGATCGCATCCCCGAGGGAAACCGACGCGAAACTGTCGATTCCCCGTACCGGTTCGTCCGGGCCCGAGAGAAGCTGATGCGCCTCGCCGTGTGGCAGGAATACGGCGTTTCCGGCCGACAGTTCCCGCAACGCCCCGTCCTTGGTCCGCAGAACAGCGGTGCCGACCGCGAGGAAGTGGAAATAGGCTCGTCCCGGCTTCGCGTCGAAGCGAAGGCCGAAGTTCGGGCCGACATGGACCCGACGGTAGCGGACGCCACGCAGCCGCATGCTCGTCAGCAGCTCGCTGACCAGGTCTGACGACAGGGCGAACTGCTCCACAGCTCCTCCACCCGGAGTCTCGGTCACATAGCGCGGACGTGCGGTCATAGCTCATCCCGACGTTCGCGTACAGGCTTGACGTTACCCCTTCCGTGCGAATCAGGAGACGTAGCGAGTTGAGCAGTGACGTATGCGACGCCGCACCCGAATGCGACGCGGCCGAAGTCGCCGACGAAGAACGGATACCACCCGCGCCGACCGTTCCCGCGTGGGCCGCGGTGTTCTCGTTGGCGACGGGTGTCTTCGGACTTCTGACCGCGGAATACCTACCCGCCAGCCTGTTGACGCCGATGGCCGCCGATCTGGGTGTGTCGGAAGCCGTCGCCGGCCAGGCCGTTACCGTCACGGCGGTGGCGGCGATGCTTTCCGGATTGTTGACCGCGAGCCTGACCCGAAGGGTCGACCGCCGCGCCGTGCTCCTGGGCTTCACCGTCCTGCTGGTCGTGTCCGATCTGCTGGTGGCCGTGGCCGGCGACATCGTCGTGCTGTTGCTGATGCGCGTTCTGCTGGGCGTCGCGCTCGGCGGCTTCTGGAGCATGGCGGCGGCGGTGGCCATGCGCCTGGTGCCCACGGCCCTGGTGCCCCGGGCGGTGGCCGTCATCTTCAGCGGCATCGCGGTGGCGACCGTCGTGGCCATTCCGCTGGGCAGCTACCTCGGCGAACTCTCCGGCTGGCGCGTCACGTTCCTGGTGGCAGCCGCGCTGGGCGTACTCACCCTCGTGTTCCAGCTCGTCACCCTGCCTCGTATGGCGCCCCACGGCACGGCACGGCTGGGCACGCTGTGGGAGGTGCTGCGCCGGCCCGGCTTCGGGGTGGGACTGGTGGGGATGCTGCTCGTGCACGTCGGCCACTACGCCCTGTTCACCTACGTCCGCCCCGCGTTGGAGGACGTGGTGAGGGTGGACACCGACGGGCTGACGCTGCTGCTGTTCGCCTTCGGGGTGGCGAACTTCGTCGGCACGCTGGCGGCCGGCTGGCTGCTGGAGGTCAACCTGCGCCTCACCCTGGCCCTCACCCCGACGCTGATGGGCGCGGCGGCGCTGGGCCTGGCGCTGCTCCCCGCCGGACGGTACGGGTACGCGGCCCTGGTCGTCCTCTGGGGCCTGGCCTTCGGGGGCGTGTCGGTGGCCTGGTCCAACTGGGCCACGCGCATGGTCCCCGACCAGGCCGAGAGCGCGGGCGGTCTGGTGGTCGTCGGCGTCCAGTCCGCGATCGCGGGCGGCGCCGCGGCGGGCGGGGCGCTCTTCGGCCTCGGCGGCATCACCACGGTGTTCACCATCGCGGGCGTGGTCCTGATCGCCTCCGCCGCCCTGATCGCCCTGCGCGTCGCGGCCCCCGCACCTGGCGGGGCGAACGCCGGCTAGCGCGGGGGGTCGGGCGGGGTCGGGCTCCCGTACGGGGCGCTCCCGCCGGCGGGGCGGGGGCCGGGCCGCCGGCCTTCGCCGTGCGGCCAGCGCCCGGCCCCGCTCAGTCGCGAAGGTCCACCGCGAAGGCGTAGACCCGGGTCGACTGGGCCTTGCGGCCGTTGTTGTCGGAGACGAGGTACAGGGGGCGGGTGCCCCGGTGTCTCCCGTCCCGCCACGCGGGGCCGAGAGCCATCCCCTCCACGTTCTCCAGGATCGGATTGCTCTGGGGCTCCGCGGCCCGCACCCCGCCGTGCGGGCACTCGCGCAGGTCGAGCAGCGGACGCGACCGCTTGTGCAGGAGCGCGTCGGCCATGTTCTCGTCCAGCGCGTCGATGTGCGCGACGTTCGTGGCGCCGGCCACATCCACCACGTAGACGCGGATGCCGTTGCCCACGCCGCGCAGGTATCCGCGCTCCAGGGCCAGCAGGCGCGTGTCGTCCACGGCGACCAGCTCGCTGAGGTAGTGCCCCTCCTCCGTCTGGTAGGCGAACTGCCTGTCGGGCACGTACGCACCACCCGGCTTGCCCCGAAGGCGCTGGATACGGACCTGGTGACGCCCGTGGACGTCCGCGTCGCGGATCAGCGACCCCTCCACGCCGGTGTACAGGTACCTCCCGCTGTCGGTGACGGTGAGGGACTCCAGACTGCGTGAACGTTGGGCCTCGCCGCGCGGCGGCGGGTAGAACGCGTCGGGCAGCGCGAAGTCCCGCCCGACCTGCCGCCCGCTGGCCAGGTCGAACCGGCGAAGCGCCGGCCCCCGCTCGGCCGTGACCAGCACGGTCCCGCCGCCCTTCTCGATGACCAGCCCCTCGCCGTCGAACTCCTCGAACTTGCGCCCGTCCGCCTGGTGGAGACTGCGCAACCCGGTGACCTCGGGGTGGAGTGATTCCGGGGAGCCGAGCCGGAGACGGAACAGCCGGGCCGGTTCCTCGTCGCGCAACGCGATCGCCTCGGTGCCGCCGCCCCCGGTCAGGGCCAGCGCCGACAGGCCCTCCACCTTGGTGCCCTGCCACTCGTCGTGCTGGTTCAGGGCGTCGGAGACGCTCAGCAGCGAGGCTCTGGCACCCGGGCCACAGGGGCCGGTCGGCGCGGGCGCGGGCCGGGCGTCGGCGGCCCGCTCGACTCCGCCACCGGCGCCGGCCAGCACGTGTCCGGCGACACCGCCGGACGCCGCGACGCCGGCCAGCACCGCCGTGGCCACGGCGACCCGCGCCCTGGTCCAGTACGGCGCCCGGGCCGCCACCGGTCGCACCGGGCTCAGCCGGTTCCGGATGAAGGGGAGGTCCCCCACGCCGTGCGAGTCCTGCTTGCCGGGCAGCGGCAGGTTGCGCTTGCCCAGGGAGCTGCGGATCGCGGTGTGGATATCGTCGAGGGTGAGGTGCTGGCGCTCGGCGCGGTCCGGGAGACCCCGCCGGATGACGTCGAGCAGCGCCCCGGTGAACGCCGTGTAGGGCTCCCCGCTCGGCGCCATGGCCAGGGCGTTGCGCGGCGTCGCGGTCATGACGTACGAACCCTCGATGGCCACCAGGTCGTCGACCTCGTGGGACGACAGCCCGGCCACCGCGTTGCCGCTGTAGCAGCAGTCGAGGATGACGACGCGGCGCGCGATGGTCGCTCGGTGCTCCCACAGGATGTCGCGCAGCGTCGCGTACCGGACGGCGGTCTCGCTGTAGTGGCGGTGCGTGCCCCGGTGGGTGAGGTGCAGTTCGCTGTTGCCGTGCAGGACACCGTGGCCCGCGTAGTAGATCAACAGCGTGTCCGTGGCCAGGTCGGCGGCCTCCCGGATGGGTAGCGTCACGTCCTCGACGGACGTCGGGTTCGCGATCACCCTCATCCGTTCCGGCGCCACGCCCCACACGTCGGGGTCCCGCAACTCCGCCGCCAGCGCCTCGATGTTGCGCGCCACGGAGGCGAGTCGTGGCAGTTCCCGCCTGTCGTAGGCGCTGACGCCGATGAGGACACAGGCCGACCGCTGGGGGTCGATGCGCCGCCCGAGACCGCCGCGCGCCGACGGCGAACCCGCGGGTTCCACGGCGTCCGCCTCCGTCATGACGGGTCCTCGCGCAGCAGTTCCTCCAACGCCCGCCGAACGGCGTCCGGGTCGCTCACGTCCACGCCGGTGAGGGTGACGCGTCGACCGTCCCGTTCGACGGTCAGCGAGGAACCGGCGCGGGCGGCGTGCGCGGCCCGCCAGGTGGCGATGGCCACGGCCAACGCGCCCAGCTGGACCGAGGAGTCGAAGACGAACCGGATGACGTCGAAGGCCCCGCCCATCTCGCCGGGCCTCGGGTCCGCGCCGGGCCGTAGCAGCGTGACGCCGTCGGCCCGCAGGCGCGGGGTGGCCTCGCCGAGCCACTGGTAGAGCGAGTGATGGTCGTGGTCGTCGCCCGGGTTGTCCACCCGTAGCTGGATGTTCATGCCGTGCCCCCGTGATGTGAGCCCCTCCGACGCTCGCACCGCGCGCGTACCCACCGGGCGACTTCGCCCAACGCGCGGCGCGGGCGGCGGGCGGTGTGCCGTACGCGTACGCGACAGGAGTCGGGGACAGCCCCAACTCGCCTCCACGACAACACACTTACCTCGCCCGGTACACCTGACGCACATCGGTGGTGCCGGCCCCGATCGCGGGACGCGGGCCGCGAAGGCGCGCCCCGCGCCCGGGGACGAGACGGCTGACCTGGGGCTCTACAGCACCGGGAGGCCGACTCTCGCGCGGCTTCGCGCGCTGCGACACCGCCGCCGGGGTCACCCACCCGGCCCACCACTCCTCGGCCCACTCCTCGGCCAGGGGACGGATTCAGCGGCGTGCGGGGCGAATTCCCAGGCGGCCGAGGCCGACGGCACCGATGAGGCCGTGTCGGAGTGGGGTGGGGCGCGGGCGATGCGCGCATTCCCCGCGCGCCGCCTGCCCCCGCCGTACCACATTTCACTCCTGTCTCTCGAAACTCGCTGCGGAGTGTGGGGATTTCTCCCGCACATTGGCCGGAAGGCCGCGATGAACGCACCGTTCCTGCGCTAGCGTGCACTGCGCCGCACTCGCGGATAGAAGGAGGCACTACATGCGTATTCGCACAATGACTGCTTCTTTTGCTCTGACCGTACTGATTGCCGGTGGTACCGCAATTCCGGCGCGAGCAGGCGTTATCGAGACCGGCACTCACTCCGGTCGCGTGGCCGAGGGCACGCCGAAGGCGGATGTCGGCACCGTGGAGGCGGGCCAGCGCATCGCCGGAGCCGGGCGTTTTGGGACCTACGGGGACAAGGTCCATGTCTCCAGCACTCCGCCCCGCACCGCGTCGGCCCATGGATGGTGGAGGAAGTTCAGCGGCCCCGGGAGCAAGGCCAAGGTCACCGTCTGGCTCCAGGTGAAGGCGAAGAACGGAAAGAAGTGGCACACGGTGAGCAAGGGCGTCAAGACCGTCAAGCCCGCGAAGCGCGGCAGTAGCAAACCGCGCACCACGGCCCGCAAGACCTGCGCGAATCACCAGACCCGACAGTGGCGCAGCGTCATAGACGTCGACATAGTGGGGGTCGCCGACACACCGGAGAAGGCATACACCAAAACCGTGAAGCTGCGCTGCGGCGTGTGAGAACCACGCCGGCTAATTAACTGAGGGAAAAGCCCATGCACTGCGGAATGACAGTGGAAATCCACGGGGCGCTCGCGGCACACCCCTGGCTCGACGACCTGGACCGGGCCGAGTTCCGCGAGTCCGTGCTGGATCTCGCGGTGGAGCGCACGGACGCGTACGGCTGGCACGCCCCGTACGGCTGGCAGACGTCGAGCGGCAAGAAGCGCTTCCACCTGCCCGATCGCTGGCTCGACTGCGAGAAGGGCGGCGACTGGGCCGGCGACGGCCAGCCGCGCCGGCTGGCGTGGATGCGCGCCGACATTCCGGAGGACGCGCGCCACCCCCGGCTCCCCGTACTGCCCATGACGCGCGTGCTGGTCGATGCCCTGGGACGGGTGGGGACGGTGGGTCTGGCCGCGCTGCGGACCTACCTTCCGCTCCAGATCACCGCCGGGGACGCCGAGGGCGACTGGGAGGACATGCGGGACTGGTTCGCGCTGGCCGACCCGGACGGGGCCGTGGACGTGCTGGTGACGGTGTCCGCCGCGCCCTCCTCGGCCTGGCGCCGGGAGAGTACGACGCGGGTACGGGACGCCGTGCGGGAGCGGGTGGGAGGCGCGGCCGACGTGCGCGACTCCTCGCCCGAGGCCGGCGCGCGCCAACCGGCGCGCGTGGAGGAGCGTCCGCTGGTGGAGGGGGCGCGGGCGGTGGTGCGGTTCGGGTGTCGCGCCCGCGAGTGGTCGCCCGAGGTGGCGGTGTGGTTGGTGGAGGCGACCGGCGACGCGCTGAGGGCGACCGGGCACACCCTGCCCGTCGTGGTGACCGCCGCCAGGGTGTCACCGGCCTGAGCCGCTCGGCGCCCGGGCACGTCCCGAGCCCAGCCCGCGCGAGGGCCCCGCCCCCGCCCGTCCCCGGGGGTGGGGCCCTCACGCACCGGGGCGCCTCACGCCGGGGCGCCCCTCGCCGTACGGGCCCACGGTTCGGGCGGTGGAGCAGCCCCGCCGGTGCGGGGACGAGATCTGGTCACCCATCGCCTGTATCCGTATCCGGGGACCAACCCCGCGCGCGGGGAGCGAAGTTCGGGCCGGGGCCGACCCGGCCGCGCGGAGCACAACCGGGCGCGGCGCGCCGAGCCACTACGGGAGCCGCTCCCCCAGCGCGGCGGACCGGCGCTCGCGCCCCTTGGTGTGCCACCACTCGAAGAGCTGGACGCGGATCAGGTGGGCCACCGACCGCACCACGTGCGGGGGCGGGGCGGCGTCGTAGAGCACGCTGTCGGAGTTGTCGCAGCGGACACGCACCCGCCAGCGCTCGTCGCGCACCACCACGTCCAGCGCCACGTCGAAGGTGCGCCCGCGCGGTAGGACCTCGATCTCCCGCACGTCGACCGTGACCGACGGTTCGTCCAACAGGCCCATCAGGTGCGGCGCGAGGAGCCCGCGCACACGCTGCTCGTCGGTTGACATCCCCCGGCTCCTCCGTGCGACCCGTCCACCCGGCACCACGCCGCGCATGGCGATCCTCCCCCGAGGCGGGCCCGGCGACCACCCGTGTCGGCTCGGTTGGCGTGATCCGGCGGTCGCGCGGACGCGGGGTCAGCCGGACGCGGCCCGGCCGGCCTGCGCGAGTGGCGCCTCGCGGAGCGCGCGCAGGGCGCGTTCGGAGGGGGAGCCCGGCTCGGGCTGGTAGACCCACATCTGGAGACCCGGGTGGTCGGGCAGCGCCAACACGTGCTGGCGCAGGGTGAGAAGGCCGGCGCTCGGGTGGCGGAAGTGCTTGGTCGCACTGCCCTTGCGGTGGACGTCGTGGCGGTCCCACAGGCGGCGGAACGACGCGCTGCCGCGCGCGAGTTCGGCGATGAGCTCGGCCAGGCGCGGCTCGTGCGGCCCCGGGCCCGTGGCCGCGCGCAGCGTGGCGACCGTGCACCGTGCCAGGTGCTCGGGGTCGGGCACGAGCTCGCCGACGCGGGGGTCGAGGAAGGCCAGGCGGGCGAGGTTGTCGCGGTGCGCGAACCCGGCGTAGAGCGCGGCGGCGGGCTCGTTGCGCGCGACGACCTCCAGCCAGGGTGTGACCAGCATCGCCGGCGCCGTCACCCCGTGCCGCACGAGGTCGGTGAGGTCGCGCCGGGCCTGGTCGGACGGCGGGCTGGCCACCGGGGGCGCGGGGTGGGGGTCCGCGAGCCGGCGCAGGTGGGCGTGGGCGGCGCCGTCCAGGCGCAGGGCGGTGGCGAGGGCGTCGAGCACCCGGATCGAGGGGTGTCGTTCGCGCCCCTGCTCCAGATGCGTGTAGTAGTCGGTGCTCACGCCGGCGAGCAGCGCCACCTCCACCCGGCGCAGCCCCGGCACCCGCCGGGCGGGCCCGGGCACGAGGCCGAGTTCCTCGGGGCGAACGCGTGCGCGCCGGGCCCGTAGAAAAGCCCCGAGTGGTCCCACGGTCGTCCTCGCCATGCCACTCAGGCTACGCGGCGGCGCGCCCCGCGAGGGTGGGTGTGGCGCCACCACCCGCGCCGGCCGAGCGGCGCCTAGCGTCGGGGCCGTCGTCGAGGGCGGCGCACCTACCCGGTGCGGCGCGGTGAGGAGCGTGGGATGTACGTGGTGACCGGGGCGACCGGCCGGACGGGGCGGGCCGTGGTGGACGCGTTGCTGCGGGGTGGTCACCACGTCCGAGCGGTCGGACGTGACGCCCGCGGGCTGGCCGTGGCGGCCGCCGGCGCGGAGCCGGCCGTGGCGGAGCCCACCGACGCCGGGGCGCTGGCCACCGCCTTCCGGGGCGCTGAGGGGGTGTACGTCATGGTCCAGCCCAACTACGTGCCCGACAGCCCGGACTTCGTGGCGCACCAGCGTCGGATCGTGGCGGCCATGGTCGCGGCGCTGTCCGACAGCGGCGTGCGGCGGGTGGTGACGTTGAGCAGCTGGGGTGCCGACAGGGAGTCGGGCACCGGCCCGGTGGTCGGGCTGCGTCACCTGGAGCGGCGCACGAACACCCTGGAAGCGGCCGTCACCCACCTGCGGGCCGGGTACTTCATGGAGAACCTGCTCGGCCAGGTCCGGCGGGTCCGTGACCACGGCCTGCTCGTGGCGCCGTTGGCACCCGACGTCGCCCTGCCGTTCGTCGCGGCACGGGACGTCGGCCGCGCCGCCGCACACCACCTCCGCGCGCCGACCCCAGCGCGCCCGGGCGCGCCGGAGGTGGTCGCGCCACCCGGGGAGCGTGACCTCAGCATGACCGCTGTGGCGGCCGTGCTCGCCCGGGTCGCGGGCCTGCCGGGGCTGCGTTACCTCCAGCAGCCGATCGAGGAGTTCGCGGCCGAACAGCGCGCGGCCGGGGTGTCGGAGAACGTCACCGGGCTAATGGTCGAGGTGGCCCGCGCGATCAACTCCGGGCACCTGGCCCCCGCGCGCCCCCGTTCGACGGTCACGACCGTGCCCGCCCCCACGTCGCTGGAGACCTTCCTCACCCACACCTTCCTGCCCGCCCTTCGTGCCGGAACCGTCGCGAACGCCCCGCGCTGACCCTCCTCGGGGCCGCCGGGCCGGGTACGCGCGACGCCGGCCGCCCCGGCAGCCGTCCGGGGCTGACCCGCGCGGCCCGGCCGGTCGCCCACCACCCCGGACCGTGGTGTGCCGGTCCGCGCGCGCCCTCACCCGGGCGCCCGGTCCGACCGCCGGTGCGGCGCACGCGGCGCGCCCTCAGCGCCGCCGGAACAGATACGCCCCGCACAGGCCGCCGATCAGGGCCACCGCCGCGAGCGCCGCCCACAGGGGCATGGTGACCTCGGGGATCAGGAGACGGATCTTGACCTCGCGGGTGTTCTCGAAGATGAAGATGAGACCGAGGACGCCGATGACGCCGACGGCGATCCTGCCGGGCGTCAGGAACTCCTGCGCGCGTCCGCCTCCGCCGCCGCCCGTCTTCGTCTTGGCACTCATGGCGCCCCCTTCCCTCGAACCTCGGGCCGCCCCCTCACGTTCGGAGCGCGACCTACGTCCAGGATGGGGCGCGCCGCGCGGCGCGCATGGCGTGGCGGCGAGGCGTAGGCCGTACGGGTGACGGGGCGCGCCGGCCGGCGGGAGACGCCGAGGGGGCGACGCGTCGGGCACGCGTCGCCCCCTCGCCCGTCCTCGGCCCACGCTCCGCCCGGTCACGGCCGGGCCGGCCACCGCGACCCCGCCGGCCGCCGGGGCCCACGACCGCTCAGGCCCGCTCGCCCGGCGGCCAGCTCCGTACCGCATCGGCCACCACCGCCAGCGCCCGTGGCTGGGTGAGCTCGGGGTGGAGGCAGGCGATGTCGTGGTTGACCAGGGTGCCGGTGACGTAGGGCTGCCACGCGGCGCGGGTCAGCCAGTCCTCGGCACGGGGGGCGGTGGCCGTGAAGAACAGCACGTCGCCGTCGAAGACGCGGTGCTCGTGCTTGCGCATCAGCGTCGCGTTGTTGACGACGATGTCCACGACCGCCGAGAGCGTGTAGTCCGGCAGGCTGGCCAGCGCGCTGCCCTCGCGGCGCAGCGTGTCCAGGACCTGTTCGCGGGTGAGAGCCCGGCCCTCCTGGAGGTCGAAGCCGGCCATCCGCAGCAGGGCGCGCGGGGCATCCGCCTGGGCCGGGATGGCCAGGTCGCGCCACTGGTCGGAGGGGTAGGCGTCCATCAGGGCCAGCAGTTCGACGCGCTCCCCCGCCTCCTGGAGCCGGACCGCGACGGTGTGGGCCACGACGCCGCCGACCGACCAGCCCAGCAGCCGGTAGGGGCCGTGCGGCTGGACGGCGCGGATGTGGTCCAGGTAGTCGGCGGCCATCTCCTCCATCGTGCCCGGCAGCGGTTCGGGCCGGGTCAGGCCGCGCGCCTGGAGCCCGTAGACCGGCTGGTCGGGTCCGAGCGGGGCCAGCAGGCCGGCGTAGCACCAGCTGATGCCGCCCGCCGGGTGGAGGACGAACAGCGGCGGCCGGTCGCCGCCGCGCCGCAGCGGGAGCAGCACGCCCAGCGCGTCGTCCGCGCCGCTGGCCTCGCCGTCGGCGGCGGCGCGCAGCCGTTCGGCGAGCGCGGCGGGGGTCGGGGCCTGGAAGAGGGTGCCCAGGGCGAGTTCGACGCCCAGTGCCTCGCGGACGGCGGCCACCAGGCGCACGGCCAGCAGCGAGTTGCCGCCCAGGTCGAAGAAGCTGTCGTCGACGCCGGCCCGTGGCGCGCCCAGCGCCTTCGCGAACAGCCGGGTCAGGGACTCCTCGCGGTGGTCGCGCGGGGCGCGGCCCGCCGCCGTCGCGGCGGCCGGGGGCGCGGGCAGCGCCTTGCGGTCGAGCTTGCCGTTGGGGCTCAGCGGAAGCGCGTCCAGAACGAGGACGGCGCTCGGCACCATGTAGTCCGGCAGCCGCGCGGCGAGGCGTTCGCGGAGCAGGGCGGGGTCCGGGCCGCCGCCCACAGCCCGCGTCCCCTCGGGGACAGCGGCAGGTCCCGGTTCGACTCCCGTGGCAGCGCCGGGCCCCGCAGGGTGGGCCCGCTGCGGCGCGGTCGGCGCGGCAGCCAGGTGCGTGCTCTCATCGCTCCCCCTCGCTGGACGGTCGGCCCCGGCGGCGGCATCCGCCGGAACCGACCGCCCGGTCCGCGCGGCGATCTGATGGCCCGTCACGTAGCCGATCAGCCGCTGGTCGCCCGGCCGGTCCTCGCGGACCAGCACACAGGCGGCGGCGACGTCGTCGAAGGCGGTCAACGCCGCCTCGATCTCGCCGAGTTCGATGCGCAGGCCGCGCAGTTTGACCTGGTGATCGGTGCGGCCCAGGTACTCCACGGCGCCGTCGGCCCGCCAGCGAGCCAGGTCGCCGGTGCGGTACATGCGCGCGCCCGGCTCGGCGGCGAACGGGTCGGCCACGAAGCGGGCCGCGCTCAGGTCGGGCCGGCCGAGGTAGCCGGTGGCGAGCTGGGCGCCGGCCAGGTAGAGCTCGCCGGCGATGCCGGGCGGGCAGGGTTGGAGCGCGGCGTCCAGGACGTAGAGCCGGGTGTTCCACACCGGCTTGCCGATCGGGACCGGGCCGCTCTCGCCGGGCACGCACGGGTGGAAGGTGACGTCGACGGCCGCCTCGGTCGGGCCGTACAGGTTGTGCAGCGGCACCTCGGGCAGCAAGCGGTGGAAGTCGGTGACGGTCTCCCGGGGCAGCGCCTCGCCGCTGCAGAAGACACGGCGCAGGCCCGTGCACCGGGCGGCGTCCGGCTCGGTGAGGAAGACGCCGAGCATGGACGGCACGAAGTGCGTGGTGGTCACGCGCTGTTCGCGGATGATGCGCGCGAGGTAGGCGGGGTCCTGGTGTCCGCCGGGTTCGGCGACCACCAGCGTGGCGCCCTCGCGCAGCGGCCAGAAGAACTCCCACACCGAGACGTCGAAGCCGGACGGGGTCTTCTGCAGCACCCGGTCATCGGCGGTGAGCCGGTAGGTGTCCTGCATCCAGCGCAGCCGGTTGTCGATCGCCCGGTGGGGGACGACCACGCCCTTGGGGCGGCCGGTGGAGCCCGAGGTGTAGATGACATACGCGGGGTGGTGCGGGGTCAGCGCGCGGCCCGGGTCGGTGGTGGGGAAGCGGGTCAGGTCGGCGCGGACCCGTGGGTCGTCCAGGACCAGGGCCGGCACCTCGGTCGCGGGCAGCGCCGGGTGCGTGGCCCGGTCGGTGAGCACGCACGCCGGGCCCGCGTCGCGGAGCGTGTACGCCAGCCGGTCGGCCGGGTAGTCGGGGTCGAGCGGCAGATAGGCGCCGCCCGCCTTGAGGACCGCGAGCAGCGCGACGACCAGGTCCACCGAGCGCGGCAGGGCGACGGCGGCCAGCACGCCGGGACGTACGCCGAGTTCGGTCAGGCGGCGGGCGACCTGGTTGGCACGGGCGTTGAGCTGCGCGTACGTCAGGGTCTGGTCGCCGAAGACCAGGGCGGGAGCGTCGGGGACGCGGGCCGCGCGGTACTCGATCGGGCCGATGAGCGTGGTGGGCGGCAGCGCGCGGGCGGTGTCGTTGAAGTCGGTGAGCGTCAGGACGCGCTCGGCCGGGGTGAGGACGGCCAACTCGCCCAGCGGCGCCCCCGGGTCGGTGTCCGGGTCGACGAGAGTGGCCAGCAGGTGCAGGAAGCGGCGCTGGTGGTCAGCCAGGTCGCCCTCCGCGTACAGCCGGGGGTTGCCGTCGTAGTCGACCCGCAGCCCCGCGCCGTCGGCACGGTCGTAGATGTTGACGGTCAGGTCGTCGACGGGGCCGGTGGACAGGTTGTGCGCCTGGGAGGGCGCGCCGTCGAAGGTGAGCCCGTAGTCGAAGGGCATGACGTTGACCAGCGGACCAACCAGGGCGCGGCCGTCGCCGAGCAGGCCGAGGTCGCGGCGGATGTCCTCGTAGCGGTAGCGCTGGTGGCGGCGCAGCGCGCGGATGCCGAGCACGACCTGGCGCACCAGGGTGGCCAGCGTGTCCTGGGGACGGACCCGCAGGCGCAGCGGCAGCACGTTCATGACCATGCCGGGGATACGCAGCGCGGCCGACCCCATGCGGCCCATCATCGGCACGCCCAGGACGACGTCCTCGGCGTGCGTGGCGCGCGAGAGGTAGAGCGCCTGGGCGGCGAAGAGCAGGTCGGGCCAGGTGGCGCGGAGCGAGGCGGCCAGCGTGCGCAGCCGCTCGGTCTCCGGCTGGCCCAGGTGGGCGGTGCGGCGCAGGAAGGTGCGGTCGGGCAGCGCGGTGCGGCCGGTCAGGCCGGGTGCCTCGGGCAGGTCCGTGGCGTGCGCGGGGGCGGCCGGGTCCGGGTCCGTCGTGTCGGCGGGGAGGGTCGCGCCGAAGGCGGCGGCCCAGTGCGCGCGGTCCCGGGCGAAGGTGTCGCCGGCGCGGTAGGCCCGGTCGTCGGCGACCAGGTCGGCCAGCCGGCCGAAGGGGCTGGGCGCGGGCTCGGCGCCGGTGGCCAGCGCCGTGTAGACCTCGGCGACGCGGCGGGCCAGCAGCGAGTAGCCGTAGCCGTCCATGACGATGTGGTGCACGCGCTGGTACCACAGCCAGCGCTCGTCGCCGACCCGGAACAGGGCGTGCTGGAACAGCGGGCCGCGCTCCAGGTCGAAGGGGGTGGCCAGGTCGGCGCGCATCCAGGCCAGGGCGGCGGCGTCCGGGTCGGCCCCCGCGTCGGGCGCGCGCAGGTCGGCCTGGTGCAGCGGGAAGGCGCACCGGGCCACGTCGCCCGCGCCCTCGGGGGCGGGGCGGCCGGGCGGTTCGATCTCGACGGGTACCTGTCGGGGTCCGTCCGCGCCCCCCGGGTCCGCGACGAGACGGACCCGCAGCGCGTCGGCCTCGCCGGTGGTGCGGTGCAGGGCCTCGGCGAAGGCCACCGGGTCCAACGGGCCGTGGATCTCCAGGTACTCGGCGGTGTTCTGGGCCGGGCTGTCCGGGTCCAGGGCCTGCGCGAACCACATGCCCGACTGGGCCGAGGTCAGCGGCAGACCGGGGGCGGGCCGGTCGGCGCCGGTGGCCGCCCCGCGCCGTGGCGTGGCCGGGTCGAGCAGGGTGGTCATGTCCGCGCCCCCAGGAGGGGCGCCCACCGCTCGATGGCGGGCTCCTCGGCGAGGTCGACGAAGGTCACCTCGACGCCGTGGTCGCGCCGCCAGCGCTCGACCAGGGCCATGACGCGGACCGAGTCGAGGCCGTAGTCGACCAGGTTCTCGTCGTCGGGGATGTCGGCGGGGTCCTCGCCCAGCACGTCGGCGACATCGGCGCGGATCTGCTCCACGGTCAGGGCCATCGCGGTTACTTCCCCTCGAAAACGGTGTCGGTGGTGGTGACGACGGCGCACTTGGCCGCCGCGTAGCGCAGCGCCATCGCGTGGTCCTCGGCGGAGAAGTCGGCGACGGCGTCGGCGACCAGGAAGGGCTGGATGTCGCGCATCCACGCGTCGCAGGCGCTCAGGAGCACGCCGATGTGGGCGTACACGCCGACGATGACCAGCTGGTCACGGCCCTGCGCGGCCATCCGCTCGGCCAGGTCGCTGCGGACGAAGGCGCTGTACTTCCACTTGGTGAGCACCGTGTCGCCGCTCTCGGGGGCCACCGGGGCGGCGATGGCCCGGGCGTGCTCGTCGTCGGGCAGTCCGGGTCCCCAGAAGTCCTGTTGGAGTCCGCGCTCGGCGGGGCTCTGTCCGCCCGGCTGGGCCGAGTACACGACGGGGACGCCCAGGCGCGCGCACTCCTTCCTGATCCGCGCGACGTTGGACAGGAGTTCGGTCACCGGGGACGCGGTCTGGTCGAACGCGGACAGGAAGTAGTTCTGCAGGTCGTGCACGAGCAGCACGGCGCGGCTCGGGTCGACCGTCCAGCCCACCTTGTTGGTGGGCAGGTCGGCCGCGCTGGGCATCGGGTACGGCGCGATGGCGGGCAGGGCCATGACGGGGGCCTTTCGGGCTTCGGGTCGAGCGGGGTGGTGCGGTACGCGCCCCGCCGGGGCGGGGTGGCGACGCGCGGGGCGGGGCGTCAGGCGGTGGCGGCCGGCGCGGGTGGCGCGGCCGGTGGCGCGTCGGCCGACGGCGACTCCTGGGCGCGGGCGGCGACCTGGGCGGCGATGGCCGCGCGCAGGTCCTTCTTGCTGACCTTGCCCACGCCGGTGCTGGGGAACGCGTCGATGAACTCGACCCGGTCGGGCACCTTGTACGCGGCCAGCCCGCGCTCGCGGACGAACTTCTTGATGGCGATGGGGCGCACCGGCTCCGCGCCGGCCCGTGGCACGACGTACGCGCAGGTGCGCTCGCCGAGGTAGGCGTCGGGCATGGAGACGACGGCCACGTCGTGGACGGCGGGGTGGGCCAGGATGTGGTTCTCGATCTCCTCGGCGGCCACCTTCTCGCCGCCCCGGTTGATCTGGTCCTTGGCCCGGCCCTCCACCACCAGGTAGCCGTGGTCGGTCAGCCGCACCACGTCGCCGGTGCGGTAGAAGCCGTCGGCGGTGAAGGCGGTGGCGTTGTGCTCGGGGGCGCGCCAGTAGCCACGGATGGTGTACGGGCCGCGGGTGAGCAGGTGTCCGGTGGCGCCGATCGGCAGGTCGTTGTCGGCGTCGTCGACCACGCGCACCTCGTCGTCGGGCGAGATGGGGCGGCCCTGGGTGGTGACGATGGTCTCCTCGTCGTCG
This sequence comes from Streptomyces sp. NPDC057702, assembly GCF_042799315.1. Classification (NCBI taxonomy): domain Bacteria; kingdom Bacillati; phylum Actinomycetota; class Actinomycetes; order Kitasatosporales; family Streptomycetaceae; genus Streptomyces; species Streptomyces sp. NPDC057702. Next base: position 286,700 of record NZ_JBHVJC010000003.1, read on the forward strand.
TCCAGGCGCGTGTAGTTGACCAGCCCCTCGGCCATGCCGAAGACCTGCTGGAGCGTGCAGTCCAGCGCGGGGCGTACCCGACGGGCGGCCTCCTCGCTGAACTTGGCACCGCCCACCAGCAGCACCTGGAGGCTGGAGAGGTCGTGGTCGCGGCGGGCGGCGGCCTCGATCCAGGCCAGCGCGAGCGGCGGCACCAGCCCGGTGAGGGTCACGCGCTCGCGCTCGATGAGCGGGAAGGCGACGTCGGGGCTGGGCTGGGGGGCCAGCACGACGCGGGCGCCGGCGTACAGGGCGCCCAGCGTGCCCGGCGAGCTGAGCGGGAAGTTGTGGGCGGCGGGCAGCGCGCACAGGTAGACGCTGTCCTCGTCCACGCCGCAGATCTCGTTGGAGCCCCACAGCGAGTAGAGGTAGTCGTCATGGGTGCGCGGGATGAGCTTGGGCACCCCCGTGCTGCCGCCGGACAGTTGCAGGAAGGCCAGGTCACCGGGGGCGGGCGGGTCGGTGACCGGTACGGGCTCGGCCGCCAGCTCGGCCAGCGGGGTGTGCGCGCCCGCCGCGTCCGGGTCGGCCGCGACGAACACGTGCCGCAGCGTGGGCACCTGGGCGCGGACCTCGGTGGCCAGCTCGCGGTAGTCGAACCCGCCGTGCGTGGCGGGGATGACGTACGCGGCGGCCTCGGTGAACTCGCAGAAGTAGCGCACCTCGCTGGCGCGGTGCGCGGGCAGCGCGAAGACCGGCAGCGCGCCGACGCGGAACAGCGCGAACATCACCTCGAAGAACTCGGCGACGTTGGGCAGTTGCAGCACCACCCGGTCGCCCTTGCCGATGCCCCGGGCCAGCAGGCCGGCGGCGAACCGGTCGGCGCGGGCGTCGAGCTCGCCGTAGGTCAGGCGCCGGCCCTCGGGCGCGCCCGGCGCGGGCGCCGGGTCCACGACCGCGATCCGGTCCGGGTGCCGCTCGGCGCGCTCGCGCAGCATCTGCCCGAACGTCTCACCGCGCCACCAGCCGGCGGCCCGGTACCGCTCGGCGTACTCGCTCGGCCAGGTCGGCGTACTCACTGGTCTACCCCCACCGCGTGCAGGAACGTCTGGAACTTCGCGCCGGTCTCGGCGGTTTCGGCCTCCGGCGTGGAGGCGGCGACGACACCGGCGCCCGCGAAGAGGCGCAGTGTGCGCCGCTCCGCCTCCGCGCAGCGGATGGTGACGACCCACTCGCCGTCACCGCTGGCGTCCTCCCACCCCACCATTCCGGTATACAGGCCCCGGTCGAACGGCTCAAGATCGCCGATGACCTCGCGGGCCAGTCCGGTGGGCGTGCCGCACACCGCCGGCGTGGGGTGCAGCGCGCAGGCCAGCTCCAGAGCGCTGGCGGCGCCGCCGGCGCGCTGGGCCAACTCGCCGGTGACGGTGGTGGACAGGTGCCACATGGCGGCCGTGCGGACCAGGGTGGGCCGCTCGGGCACGTGCAGCGTCTCGCAGTAGGGGGCCAGCGCCGCCCGCACCGCGTCCACGACGACGGCGTGCTCGTGCAGGTCCTTCTCCGACTCCAGGAGCGCGGCGGCCCGGCGTACGTCCTCGGCCAGGTCGGCGCTGCGTGGCGTGGAGCCGGCCAGCGGGTTGGCGACGAGCTGTCCACCGCGCCGGCTGACCAGCAGTTCGGGGCTGGCGCCCAGCAGCGTGCGGCCGGCGCCGGAGGGCACCGCGAAGGTGTAGCCGCGCGGGTCGCGGCGGGCCAGGCGCTGCACCATGGCGGGCAGGTCCAGCTCGGCCGGCGAGGTCAGCTCCAGGGTGCGGGCGAGGACGACCTTGCTGAACTCGCCGGCCCGCATGCGTCCCACGGCCGCGGCGACCGCCGCCCCGTAGGCCGCCGGCTCGGGGACGGGGCGCACGGACCAGTCGGTGGCCTCGGGGGTGGCGGCGGGCAGCGCGATCAGCGGGTCCTGGGCCAGCGGCGGGGCCCAGCGGGTGACGTCCGGGATGGCCAGGGCCGCGGGCGCGGTGTGGTCGAAGGGCACGGCGCCGACCACCACCGGTGCGCGCTCCCCCTCGCCGGCGCGCTCCGCGAGCGCCGCGCTGACCCGCTCGGGCAGCGGGCGCGCGTCGTGCGGCACCTCGGCGCGTACGCCGTGGGCGAGCAGGGTGCGGGTGGGTGAGGCGAAGAACCGGGCCTCGCCCGCGTCGTAGGCGTCGAGCAGGGCGGTGGCCGAGCCGACGGCGTCGGTGTCCACCGTGCGGGCCGGCCGCTGGGCGGGCGCGCCCCGGGTGCCGCTCCGGGCTGGCCTGACCCGGGTGGTGCGGGCCGGGCCGGCCGTCGCGCCGGTGGCCTCGGGCGCGTGGGCGGGCCGCGCGGCGGCGGGGCGCGGGCTGGCGGCGGGGGCCGGGCCGGGGCGGCCCGGGGCGGGTTCCGGCTCGGGCGAGTCGGATATCGGGCGCTCGGCGACCTCGCGTGTCGTCGTCACCTGGTACTCCATTCCTTCGGTGCGATGGCACCGGTCGGGGTGTCGAGGAGGGCGAGACGCCCACGTCGGTGGGGGCGTTCGCCCGGCGCGGCCGGGGCCGGATCGCGGCCCGGCGCGGCGACGCGGCGGCACGGGGCGGGCCGGCCGGTGGCCGGCGCCCGGGTGGCCGCCGCGCGGTCAGGCACGCAGGGTGGCTCCGCCGTCCACGTACAGGTCGTGCATGGTGATGTGGCGGGCCCGGTCGGAGACCAGGAAGGCGACGGCCTCGGCGATGTCGGCGGGCTCGGCGATGCGGCCGAGCGGAATGCCCACGCGGTAGGAGGTGGGGTCGCCGTCGATGACGCGCAACGGGGCCTGCGGGTCGGTCCACAACTGCCGCTGCATGGCGGTGTCGGTGGACCCCGGCGAGACGACGTTGCAGCGTACGCCGCTGCGCGCGAGCTCAAGGCCGAGACACTTGGTGAACATGGTGGCGGCGGCCTTGGACGCGGCGTAGGCGGCCATGCTGGTGCGTGGCACTCCGGCCGCGTTGGAGCCGACCGTCACGACGCTGCCCCGGCGGCGCTCGCTCATGTGGCGGGTGACGGCCCGACAGGTGTGGAAGACGCCGGTGGTGTTCACGGCGAACGTCTCGCTCCAGTCCTGGTCGGTGAGGTCGGCGACCGGCGCCGGGCGCAGCACGCCGGCGACGTTGACCAGGATGTCGATGGGGCCCACGGCCCCCTCCACGTCGGCCACGACGGAGTCGACGGCCGCGCTGTCGGTGACGTCGGCGGTGTACGCGCCCACGCGGGGCGCTCCGTACTCCTTCTCCAGGGCGGTGACGCCTTCGGCGCTCCGGTCGAGGGCGGCGACCCTGGCCCCTCGGTCGGCGAGGGCGCGGGCCACCGCCTCGCCTATGCCCTGGCCCGCGCCGGTGACCAGCGCGATCCGTCCGGAAAGTTCTGGCTGCTGCACGGTGTTGCCCCCTCGACGTGACCCTACTTAGGCAACCCTAACTTAGCATGGCTCACCGCTCCGCCCCAGGTGACGAGCCTCGCATCGCACATCGGGCGACCGGGCGCGGGCCCGCCGCGCTCCACACCGGACGGAGCCTCATCTTCCGTGTGAGCGTGCCAATCGCGCCACCCCGCCTCGGGGTGCGCCGCTTCGGGGTCCGCCGCCTGGGAGTCCGCCGCTTCGGAGTCCGCCGGCCGGCGAGGGCGCCCGGCCAGCGACACGCGGTGGCGGGCCCGCACGTGGTCGGCCCGACCAACCCGCGCCCCCGCGCGCCGATCCGGCACTCCCGCGCGGCCGGCCCGGGCGGCGGCGGCCAGGGC